>CANGZW010000035.1 GCA_947458405.1 Leptospiraceae bacterium | reverse complement strand
TTATAAGGATCCTGGGAGTGAAAAATTTTTGATGAGAAAATCTATTGCACCCATTCAAAATAAAGTTTTTTAATTTCCCCCTATGAAAAATACCATACTGGTCATTGACCCATTTTTAAAAGAACCCGCTGAGTTTGCCTTAAACACTCTCTCTAGACTCTTACGCGTAGTACACATTGAAAATAAAATTTCCTCTTCCCATCTAGAATTTTTCTTTCCTCTCTCAGGTAAAAAGTCCTTGCGTAGTTTTTTTAATAATTCTGAACTTTACAATGATTTGATTGGTGTAATCTCACTGGGTAGTTATGCGAATATCACAGATGATCTGGAATGGGTAAACGAACTGAGGAGTGATTTGAAAGAATTGATCATTGAAAAAAGTATTCCTTTTTTAGGAATTTGTTTTTCGCATCAATTGATGGCTCATATATATAATTTAAAGATAGATTTTGTAGAAGGAAGAGATTCATTACCAAATCAAAAATACAATGAATTTAGAGAAATAACAATCACTCACCCCCGTTTAAAAACTATCATTACTTATGATAAATTTATCAGTATGGCAAAGCATGAACAGGAAGTGAAAAATTGTTTTTCTCCCTTAGAAATCACCTGTTCTTCCGAAAATTGTAATATAGAGGGATTGGTTCATATAGATTACCCGGCTTTCTCATTTCAATCCCATCCAGAAGATTTTCATGAGTCAAAGGATGGTTGGAAATTATTGAAAAGCTTTTTATTATTTTTCCATACGTATCACAATATATAATGAATATTTATTTATATATACTTTTAACCTTCTTAATCTTTTGTTTTGGAATCATAATTTGGAACTATGCCAAAGGACTGAAAAAATCTCCCCGGGAGATTTGGATTTTATTTCTCGCCAAACTCATTGAGTATGCCGCCTACGGTGCTTCCAATATGGCATTTGTTTTGTATTTATCATCTGACTGTGGATTGGGAGATATTTCTGCGGGGTCGTATATTGGAACATGGTCTATGTTTATGACCCTGTCGAGTATATTTGTGGGCTCCATCGTAGATGCCATTGGTATCAAGAAAACTCTCCTCATTGGAATTGGAGCCCTTTTATTGGGGAGAATGGTCATGCCTTTTACCAATCACTTATTTTTTGTAAGTCTATTTTCTTTTATCCCGATTGCAATTGGAAATGCCCTCCTGGGACCCGTTCTCTCTGTGGGCATCAAGAAATACACCACGGGAGCAAGCACTGCTCTGGGGTTTGGATTATTTTATACAATGATGAATGTGGGGTTTGCATTGGGAGGGTATATATTTGATAAGGTAAGACAAATCCTGGGGGAACACACTATGAATGTGATACCTCATACGAATTTGGTGCTTTCGACCTATCAATTTATTTTTTTAGTGAGTTTTATATTGACAATTCCCTCCCTCCTACTCGTGCTCTTTATACGGGAAGGAATTAACCTAAAAGAAGACGGTGAGTATGAATTACAAAGTACTACAACTAAACACAATTTCACTTTTTCAAATATTGCAAATTCTATAATAGAATCTTCCCGTGATACTTTTAGTATAATGAAAAGTGTATTTCTGGAAAAATCGTTTTGGGTTTATCTATTTATGTTGGGAATACTCGTGTTTATCAAATTGGTTTTCTATCATTTTCACTATACATTTCCTAAGTATGGGATTCGGGTTTTGGGAGAGGGAGCCAAAGTCGGTAATCTCTATGGAATCATGAATCCAGTCATCATCATCTTTTTGGTTCCCCTTATCGCCCACTTCACAAAAAACGTGAAATCCTACTCCATGCTTCTCGTGGGAACAAGCATATCCGCACTGTCTATCTTCTTATGTGCAGTACCGGGAGACTTCTGGATTCCCTTACTAAACACAAGTATAAGTAATTTTTTATTAGTAGATTGGCTCGACCTAAAACCAAACCAACAAAATCCCCTCCTATTCGGAATTTTATCCTTTGTGATACTATTCAGTATAGGCGAAGCCATCTGGTCACCGAGACTCTTACAATTAGCCGCTGAAATTGCCCCCAAAAACAGAGAAGGAACCTATATTGCTCTGTCATACTTACCCTACTTTCTAGCAAAAATGATCGCAGGACCACTCTCGGGCTGGTTACTCGCGACATACACTCCACCCGATCAGAGTTTTTATCCTTTGCATTACATGGTCTGGATTTGGATTGGGGGAATGTCTGTTTTGTCGCCATTGGGCTTGGTTGTATTTCGTGGGTTTTATGTGAGGGAGAGGGGGTGAAAAGGTTTGGGTGGAAATTCCTAAAAAAAGATGATTAAAAATTGACAATAATAGAGATAAATGCCCAAATAGTATTCATTATACTATGAATTTAGCCCAAATTGAGACGAATTTACAGAAACTCGTAAAGACCCTTTCTAAGAAAAACTTTCTTTATGATCTGCTCTTGGCGTATGGGCATCCCAAGGCATCTATAAAACGGCTTCAGATTGGAGGTCTCAATCTCTCCAAAGAAGAAGGGGAAGTTCTCTGGAAAAAAAATGTATTCTTTAAGTCTGTGAAATCTGAGGACTTAGGAACTCTCCTCGAAACATTCAAAACGGATTCCCGAATTGTACGACACGAGCCCCGATTTATTCTCCTCACCAATTTTACAACTCTTCTTGCCTTTGATCGTAAGACAATCGAAACAATGGAAATTCCCATCGAAGAAATCGTAAGACACTTTGATTTCTTTTTACCCTGGGCGGGAATGGAGAAAGCACAGCACCAAAGTGAAAATCCTGCCGATGTAAAAGCCGCCGAAAAAATGGCTAAGCTCTACGATGAATTAAAAAAGGACAATCCCACTAAAACCCCTGAGCAAGTTCATGGTCTCAATGTATTTCTTTCCCGTCTCCTGTTTTGTTTTTTTGCAGAAGATACTAGAATCTTTGAACCGAGTCAATTTACAAATGCAATCAGCAGTCATACACAAATAGATGGAAGCGATTTACATACCTATTTAGATAAACTATTTGAAGTCATGAACACACAAAAGCGGGGGAAACTCCCCACTTATCTGGATGGGTTTCCCTATGTAAATGGAGGGCTCTTTCGGGATGTGTATAAAGCTCCCCGTTTTACAAAAAAAAGTCGTACTACAATTATAGAGTGTGGAGAGCTGGACTGGAGTGCTATCAATCCCGATATTTTTGGCTCTATGATCCAAGCAGTGGTCACACCCGAGCATAGGGGTGGTTTGGGAATGCACTACACCAGTGTGCCAAACATAATGAAAGTAATTGAACCACTCTTTCTAACCGAGCTCTATGAAGAATTTGAATTGGCAAAAGGCAACATCAAAAAGCTAAACGCACTCCTCCATCGAATTTGGAATATCAAAATCTTTGACCCAGCCTGCGGTAGCGGTAACTTTTTAATCATCGCCTATAGAGAACTACGCAAATTAGAAATGGAAATCTTCAAAGAACTCAGAAAAAAATCTGTAGACTACTTTGGATTTTCTCAAATTCGTTTGAGTAATTTCTATGGAATTGAACTGGATGATTTCGCCCACGAAGTAGCTATCCTTTCTCTTTGGCTCGCAGAACACCAAATGAACCAACTTTTCTTGAGCGAATTTGGAAACGTAAAACCAGCACTGCCCCTGACTAGCACAGGTAATATTGTTCAGGGCAATGCCTGTCGTTTGGATTGGGAATTGGTGTGTCCCAAGGGCAAGGAAGATGAGATTTATATATTGGGGAATCCTCCGTACTCTGGTTTTAAAATGCAAAACACAGATCAAAAAAAGGATATGGACTTGCTTTTTGAAGGAATAGAAGATTATAAATCATTAGATTATATATCTTGCTGGTTTTATAAAGCTAGCGTATATGTGAATGAGAGTACAAAGGTTGCCTTTGTAACAACTAATTCTATTTGTCAAGGCTCTCAAGTTCCAATGTTATGGCCACATTTGTTTCAACTAAATATCGAAATCTTCTTTGCATACGAATCATTTCTTTGGTCTAACAATGCAAAGCATAATGCAGGAGTTACAGTTTCTATAATTGGATTGAGAAAGAAATCTAGTAAGGCGAAATTTCTATTTGCTAATAAACATAAGAGAAATGCATCCAATATCAATGCCTACTTAATAGATTATCCAAATATCATTGTTTCTAAACGTAAATATTCTCTATCAACCCTACCCAAGATATCTGATGGTAGTGGTGCTCTTGATGGTGGAAATTTAGTAATGTCTGATAGCGAGAAAAATGAACTTATTCGAACTAATTCTGATTCTTCAAAATATATCCGAAGATTAATGGGATCAGAAGAGTTAATTAATAATATCTTAAGATGGTGTCTATGGATTGAGGACAAAGATTTACAAAACGCTAGAAAAATTCAGCCTATTAAACAAAGAATTGATGCAGTCAGAAAAGCACGGGAGAACGGCGGAACTCGTGGAAAAAATTGTTTGACTACACCTCATAGATTTGCATGGATAAATCAGCCAAGTAGTTCACAAATCATTATCCCTACTGTTTCTTCTGAACGAAGGGTATATATTCCAATAAGTTATTTAAACACTGATATTGTAGTAATAAATTCTGCTAGTATAGTACATGATCCTGATCCTTATGTCTTTGGTATAATTACTTCAAAAATACACATGATATGGGTAAAAACAATTGCAGGTAAATTAGAAAACCGAATTAGGTATACATCTGCTATTTGCTACAACACCTTTCCCTTCCCCAATATTTCCGACTCCCAAAAAAAAGACTTAGAAGTCCATGTGTATCGCATCCTAGAAGAGCGGGAGAAACATTCCGAGAAGACTCTTGCCCAGTTGTATGACCCAGAAAAAATGCCAGAGGGTCTCCGAGAGGCCCACCGCCAAAACGACCTAGCAATTGAACGAATCTATAGAAGCAAACCCTTTAGCTCCGACGAAGAGAGATTGGAATATCTCTTTGCGTTGTACGAAAAAATGATTGAGGAAGAAAAAAACAAAGATACCATGTTTGAAGCAATTCCTAAAAAGAAGAAAAAGGGGAAGTAGAGATGAAACCCATTTCAGATTTGAATATCGAGAGTGAATTGAGTTATGCTTACTTACATGCAGTTGCTTCCAGTATAGGAGTAAATTGCAGGATAGGAACTCGTCATGAAGATAATAATGGAATTGATGCTGTCTTAACAAGCTGGGGACCATTCTCTGGAACGTATCTCCAGGAACTTGATTTGAAAGTACAGTTAAAAGCCACCAAAGCTACTCCAAAAGAGGCAGATGGTTTCTATTCTTATTTCTTTTCCGGGCTTGAGAGATACAATGAACTTACAGAGGTTCGCTATCCTATAAAAAGAATTTTAGTTGTTCTCTTTCTTCCCGATTCTCCTAGTGAATGGCTAAATGTATCACAAGAAGAACTCATTTTGAAAAAATCAGCTTATTGGGTTAGCCTTTCAGGAAAAGATAAGTCAATAAATAAGACAGGAGAAACTGTCTATTTGCCCAAAACACAGCTTTTGACTCCCGAGAGTTTATCCGATATTTTTAATAGGATTTCTAAAGCAAAGAATATTCAGGAGTTTAATCTATGATTCAAGAAGACGTAAAATCAATCACTCCGAATGAGTTAAGAGACTTTGCAAAAGCATCTGGATGGATTTTGGTAAAAGAAGCTATTCAGGATGAACTTTATGTGCTCAATCACTCTGAAAATAAAAAAAGACAGATCATTTTTCCTTCCGATTCCAATGCACCGGGGTATTTAGATTCTCTCCAACTGGTATTGGAAAAATTATCGAAAATTCAAAAGATTCCAGTCTCAACAATTGTTTCTTATATTCAAGAATTACATGATGATTCTATAGTCTTTAGAATCAGCAATTCCAGAAATGAACATGCCTCCCTTCCACTGAATTATGCTGTATCAGCAATCAATGGAGCAAAGGAAGTATTGCTTTCGGGAGCCTGTACCGTTCTAAAACCACAACTTCATCACCTCAGACTTTCCAGAAGTGAAGCAACCGAATTATTATCTAAATCTAGATTTCGTCATACAGAGAAGGGTAGCTTTTCTTTGAAAGTAACCACACCCATTAAAGCAATGGATTTGCATCCCAAGCTTTTTGGGGAAGATATCCCATTTACAAGACAGACAAATCTCGCAATCAACAAAGCACTGATGAAGATAACTGAGTCGATCAAAACTGATTCAATGGAAACACTTCTACTAGATATGAAAAATGATCCAGCACCTCTGATCTCTTCCAATTTGTGTAAGGCGATTTTGAATTTTCAAGAGGAAAACGAAAACTATGATTTGGTTCTTTCATTCAAATGGGCGGGAGAATTAAAAATACCGAAAGATTTCCCTGTTCAAGGTATTATAAAAATTGAGAAGGATTATTTTTCAAGAATAGATGATCTAAGAATAGAGCTAAGAAACACAGAAGGTAAAAAGGAAGGCTCTTTTCTTTGTTCTGTTGAAAAATTAAATGGCGAAATTGGAGATGATGGGAAACGTCAGGGGGAAGTGATCTTAAACCTTTACCAAGGGGATGAGGTCATAAAAGCAAAGGCTTACGTGAACCCTGAGCAGTATATAATAGCAGATAAAGCCCACATGACAAGTGGTTCTTATATAAAGCTCAAAGGTATTTTACATCCGGGTAGCCAAACAAGACTTCTTGATACTATATCCACTTTTGACTATATTTCACCATAAGACATTTTTTAGACATTTTTCAAAAGAAAAATAAGATCAAGAACCACTTACAAACCCTTAAAAAACAAGGAAAAATCAATGTAAAAGGGAAGATTTGGAAAATGTCTAAATAGGATAGATAGATATTTTTAGACATTTTTTAGACATTCGAGGACAAGCGATATGCCAGATATAGTACACGTAACTTACGGACAAACAGGTCAGAGCTCTAAGACAAATCCCATGGGTATGCGAGAAATGCAGGAGAAAGCCTACCAAGCCAGAGATGCCAAATATCTACTGATTAAGGCTCCTCCCGCTTCAGGTAAATCCAGAGCATTGATGTACATAGCTCTGGATAAATTAGCCAACCAGGGAGTAAGGAAAGTAATCGTAGCAGTTCCAGAAAAGTCAATTGGTGGGTCTTTTGGAAAAACCAACTTAATGAAGTTTGGGTTTTTTACCAATTGGGAGCCAAGAGATGAGTACAATCTATGTACTCCCGGGCAGGATGGAAGTAAGAGCAAGGTACAAGCATTTAAAAATTTTTTAGATTCTAAAGAGAAGATTCTCATTTGCACACATGCGACTCTACGATTTGCATTTGAAGAGCTGGATGAATCCAAATTCAACCAAACCCTTTTGGCGATTGATGAATTTCATCATGTCTCTGCTGATGAGGAGAGTCGTTTAGGTGAATTATTGCGCTCTATTATGGAAAAATCGAATGCTCATATCATTGCTATGACAGGTTCCTACTTTCGGGGAGACAGCAAACCCGTATTGAAGCCAGAACAGGAAGCTTTATTTACAAAGGTGAGCTATAATTATTATGAACAACTAAACGGATATACTTACTTAAAGACTTTGGGGATAGGGTATCACTTTTATCAGGGGAAGTACACCTCTGCCATCCATGAAGTTTTAGATACCAACAAAAAAACTATATTACATATTCCTAATGTAAATTCGGGAGAATCCACTAAAGATAAGCATAATGAAGTTGACTCAATTATTGATAGCATTGGAAAAGTAGAAAAAGTAGATTCTACAACAGGCGTAATACATGTAAAACAAAAAGATGGGAAACGACTGAAGATAGCAGATTTAGTAAATGATGATCCAAAATCCAGAGAAAAAATCCAAACTTATTTACGGAATATGAGTACTGTGGATGATATGGATTTAATCATTGCATTGGGTATGGCAAAAGAAGGGTTTGACTGGCCTTATTGCGAACATGCTTTAACTGTGGGGTACAGGGGCTCTTTGACTGAGATCATTCAGATCATAGGACGTTGTACGAGAGATAGCAGTAATAAAACACATGCTCAATTTACAAACTTAATTGCTCAGCCCGATGCAGATGATGATACGGTAAAGATTGCTGTAAATAATATGCTAAAAGCTATCACTGCATCCCTTTTAATGGAACAGGTGCTTGCGCCAAACTTTAAATTCAAAACAAAACTTTCAGAGGAAGATAAGCCTCAAGCGGGAGAAATCAAAATTCGAGGATTTAAGACTCCTTCTACTGAGAAAGTTCGAAATATCATTGAGTCTGATTTAAATGATTTAAAAGCCACAATTCTACAAGATGATACAATGCTCAAGGCAATGCCGGGAAACGTGGATCCTGAGGTTATCAATAAGGTTTTGATCCCCAAGATTATTCAGATAAAATACCCGGAGCTTTCAGATGAGGAAGTCGAGGAAGTTAGGCAACATGTAGTTTTGGATTCGGTGATTAAAAATGGAGAAACTAAACTAGAGGGTGATAAGAGATTTATTCGTATGGCGGATAGTTTTGTAAACATAGATGATCTACATATAGACTTAATTGACCAAATCAACCCATTCCAGAAAGCCTTTGAAATATTATCTCGATCAGTGACTGCTGGTGTATTAAAAGTAATACAAGAAGCTATCCAAGCCACTAGAATTAGTATGGATTTTGAAGAAGCAAAAATTCTCTGGCCTAAGATTTTAGAGTTTCAAAAAACATTTTCACGAGAGCCGCGTATGGAATCCTCCGAGCCCCTTGAACGACGAATGGCAGAGTGTATTATCTATCTGAAAGAAGAAAAAAGAAAAAGAGCCAATGGACAAAACTAAAATACTGGATGAAATATTTGCCAATGATCCGTTTGGTATTTTGGATATAAAGCCGACGAGTTCCCCTACTCGCAATGAAGAGGAAAGACTTATAGCGTCTTTTGATGAAATCAATGAATTTTATAAAAAGAACAAACGAGAACCAAACCCGTCTCTGAGTACTCAGGAACACCAACTCTATGCTAGACTCAAAGGAATCAGAGAAAATTCAACCAAGATAGAAGCTCTAAAAAAAAGTGATACGAATAATTTATTATCTAAAAAGTCCAAAGAATTCCATTCGATAGATGATATATTGAATGATGATACATTTGGAATGTTAGACGATGACGTGGATAGTATCTATACTTTAAAGCACATTAAAAAACAGGAAGATAGAGCAGAGACCGACTTTGTAGCCAAACGCAAAACCTGTAAAGATTTCAAAAAATATGAAGAGTTATTTAAAAATTGCCAGGAAGATATCAAGAATAAAAAAAGAAAACTTTTGAAATTTTCTCAAGATAATTTAAGGGAAAAAGAACTTTATGTACACAATGGAATTTTGCTGTATTTGGAATCGATTCAATCGCAAGAAATAAAGCAGGAATTTAAAAGTGGAGCGAGAGTACGGAAGGATGGAAGAACCCGTGTAATCTTTGAGAATGGAACACAGTCGAATATGTTGTATCGCTCTCTCTATAAAATTCTCTTAGCGAATGGATTTACTGTTTCTGAAAATATTGAAAAAGTCAATGAGATACTCCAAGAATCTTTTAAGAATATAACAGAGGAAGATAAGGCTTCTGGATGGATTTACATTCTAAAGTCAAAAAGTAGTAAGAAGGAAATTAAAGAAATTCAGAATCTATATAAGATAGGATATACTACAACAGATGTTAAGGAAAGAATAAAAAATGCCAGTCAGGAGACCACATATTTACTCGCAGACGTTCATATTGTGATGACTTATAAATGTTTTAATATGAATCCTCAAAAATTAGAACATCTATTGCATACTTTCTTCGGGAATGCTTGCCTTCAAATGGATATTTATGACTCTAAGGGACATCGGTATACACCTCGTGAATGGTTCATAGCTCCCTTGGATGTGATTGAAAAGGCTATTCAATTTATCATTTCTGGGGAGATTGTAAATTATAAATATGATTCGAATAATGAATGTATCATTCCTATATAGAAATGTCCTCATAGTATATAAAAAATACTCCAATACCGCAGTAGGGATGGTAGGGATTTAGTCTGCACTCTTTACAGCAGACCGAAGCGATAGCGGAGTCCCGAACAGCCCGACCTGACGTATTATGATTATGTATTGTTAATAATAGTTATATATTGTTTACTATTGATTGTCAGGGACTGCCCGTATATTATTAAATATTGGCTGTGTCTCCAATTGGGTTGGTTGTATTTCGGAGATTTTATGTTAGGGATGGGGGGTCCTTATTTTGAAATCTTAGCCTTTAATAAGGCTTTTAAGATTCCCGAAAGAAGTGGTTCTGCATAAAGAAAAATATAGAAATAATAGTGCTTGACACCAGTATTAGTTATCCGCTATTACTATTGTGTGATTGTCTCCTTCAAAGACAAGGATACTGAAGCTGTGTGGGTGGGTACACTCTCTAAGAAGTTTCCCAAAGAAATTCAAAGGACAGCCAGAAGAAAATTGATTCATATTGATAGTGCGAAAAGCCTAGAGGATCTAAGAATACCTCCTGGAAATAGGCTACACCAGCTATCTGGAAATCGAGAAGGGCAACACTCTATAAGTATAAATATGAAGTTTCGTATTTGTTTTGTGTGGACCAATGCTTCTATAACTGATGTTGAAATTGTAGATTATCATTAAAGAGGATTTATGAACAAGGAATTAAAAAATATTCATCCCGGTGAAATTCTTTTAGAGGATTTTCTAAAACCTATGGAAATCACTGCTTATAAACTAGCCCAAGAGACATTGATAGATCAAAAAAGAATTAGTGAGATTATTCATGGAAAACGCTCTATTACCGCTGATACAGCTTTAAGGTTTTCTAAATATTTCGGAAATTCATCTGAATTTTGGTTATCGATACAGGCTCATTATGATTTAGAATTGAAGAGGCAAGAAATAAAGGCTGAACTGAAAGAAATTAGATGCCGAACTGAGCTTCAACCTACTTAGGCAAGAATGATATATAGTATTGTATTACCGTTTCGGGATGGACTTTCGCTGGTAATGCACTTCATAAATCAAATCGAGCAGTTAATTTATATTTGAAATATAACTTCAAAATATTTGCTGAATCTAATGAAACGTACATCATGTTAAAAATGAACACGTCACTTAATATTGGCTAAACGCTCCGCTACGCTTTCGGCCTGCGGCACATTGGCTTCCGCGAGTACACTCCAACCAACATCGTTTAGCCAAGGAACGTTAGATGCCAGTTTTTAAGCCTCCGTTAAAAGTGATTTTTTTATTATTTTTTTAATTTATATACATCATATATGACGTAAAATTGAAATTGTTTACTATGAGACATCTGCTGGCGATTGCTCAGTGATGGAATTTATCGATAGCAGAGATACATGAGCTAAGAATAAAATTATCAGGAGAACAAATCAGAATTTTATATTTTTTCATTTATAAAGACTTTATCGTTCTTACTCATTGCTTTAGAAAAAGTTCAGATAAAGTTTCAAAAACTGAAGTGGAAAATAGTCTGTATAACCAATGATAGTGAATCTTACTTTAAGATAAAAATCTGTTTAGTTTATGATTATATAAAAATATATAATATTTATCCTCAAGATATTAAAAGACAATGATATTACTTGTGATTACTTAAGCATACATTAATTTACCTTTTGGTTCAGGAATTTTCCTACCAAGTGATTTGGCTGTTTCGATCCATTCATTCATTACAACTTGAATATTTTCAATGACTTCATAATAAGTATTTCCATCAGCCATACATCCAGGTAGTTCGGGAACTTCAGCAATATAGGAATTATCTTCTTCACTCCAATAGATTATGATTTCATATTTGACATTATTCATCTAAAAATTCTCCTAAACGATATTTAAGTATTATATTCCTTACTTGTTTAACCTGGTAAGACTTTGCCTTAGAACCACTTGGTTGCAAATTTATAATTTCATCAATATTTTCTTTACTGTAAATATGATGACTACTCTTGATTCTTTCATCAAAACCAAGATGATTTAAAATAGACTTTAAATCATCAAATGAAATATTTGAATCTGAATTGCCTGATAGTACTTTTAAGAGTATTTTATTAAACTTACTCAATTTTTAAACCTATTAACAAATGTAATTTGAATACTTATTAAAAGTATCTATTTAATAAATAGATTGCAAGAAAAATTTGATCAAATATCTATTAACATCCCATTTTTTTCTGGATTTGACACTCACCGTGAAGAGCTAAACTTTCTTTTTTTTATTTAGGTTTTTAATTTACGAAAGATTATCCCTTAATCACGCATGACAAGTTATCTAAAAAAAGATTTCCAAAAACAGAACTAGCTATCAGGATTTTTGAGACTAACTTTTTAAGGATACTTTATTCAGCATTGGGACTTTTATGAATTGTAAAACTTTTTTACTTTATTTTAGAAATACTTAGAATAGTGGAAAATAGTCTGTGTAACCAATGATAGTGAATCTTACTTTAAAACAAAAATCCATCTAGTTTTATGATTATATACATAATTATAGTATTGCTGGAAATCTTGATAGGTAATAAACTATAAAGAATTGATCCACAGTAGAATTGGGTATAGAAAGTAGCCTTTCTTGTATATGCGCTCCGATCCGCATAACAAATAATAGAGGGTAATGTAAAATGAAATATGGATTTTTAAGGCGAAGCCTTAAAGCCGTCGGCAGACACCTCTATGGATTAACCGAGGAAGAGATAAAAATAGTAGAAGGTGTGAGTTTATGACAGTCGCAGATCAAAAAGTAATAGAACAAGAAGCGATTCAAAAGTTAATTACAATCATCGTTACAAAGATTGATCCCGATAAAATTATTTTATTTGGATCAAGGGCAACAGATTTTTTTCACAAGGATAGTGATTACGATTTGTGCGTCCTCAAAAAAGATGTGGTACATCGAAGAAAGTTAACACAAGAGATTTATAGATTGCTGTATGGCTCTGGACTCTGTGTGGATGTAATTGTAGAAACTCCTGAAAAATTTCTAGAGCTAAAGGATAATCCGTATTTGGTCTACCAACAAATTGAAACAAAGGGTTTTATACTTTATGATAAACAACGATCTAGCAAGTGAATGCCGGATTTTTGGGAGTTTTAGGAAATAGTTTTGTAATACTTTAAAATATCAGAAAAAACTCCCGCAGTAGGGATGGTAGGGATTTAGTCTGCAATCTGTATCGCAGACCGAAGCGATAGCGGAGTCCCGAACAGCCCGACCTGACGTACTAAGAATAGCATTCTATTTAATAGTAAATTTATTTGTATTTATAAGTTGTCAGGGACTGCCCGAGGGCTCAAATCTTCAGTTGCCTTAAAAATCCAGTTTTTTAAGTAATGATCCATTTTATATAAGTAATCCTGTCTCTATAGCAGATTTAACGATGCTAAAGGGTTTCTGGTAAACCTTTAGTACGTCATCCATGTTTTTCAAAAGTACATCTACATCAATTTTTTGTCTGGAAAGGTCTGCAATGATTCTATTGGCGAGCTTCCTTTTCTCTTCTAGTGCAAGATTGTTTACTTTCTTCTTCTCTTTTCATAAAGAGAAGAAAAAAGTAACAAAGAGATCCTAAGATTAAAGAAGAATTGAAATTAAAAAAAATAATTTTTTGAATTATTTACGAACACGCTGAGTTATTACCTAAGTTATTAACACCTTCTTTCATTAGCTGAATGGTAATTCCATTTCTCTATATTTATAGCGAGATTAGATGCTTGAGATCGATTTTGGTAAATGATGGGTATTTCTCACAATAAGCATTTAAGGACTAATCCATCCTGTTTCATTTTTTTAAATCCTTTATCAAGGCTAACCAGAACCAGGGAATTTTCTATGGCAAGTCCTGCTAAGTATCCGTCCATCCAAAGTTTGGGATCCTTTTTTTGTTTATTTCCTAAAAAAGGCCATTTTTGAAGTGTATAATTTTTATCAGGTAAATATTGAAACCTTGTATCCAACAAAAGTTTTTCCCATACTTCTATTGCTCTTTGGTTAGTAACCGCGTCTTCTTTTAGAACAGATTCTGAGTTTAGGAGTCTCAAGAAAGAGATTTGAACAACCCTAGGCAAATAGAATATTGTATCACTATCCTGGTTGAAAAACCATTCCCTAGCTAGGATATGATGAACATGAAAATCTAGCACATCTGCAAGTAGTACATTTGTATCTATGAGGAAGTGCTTCAAGGTAAACTCTCTTTCGAAATTAAAGTATGCATCTCTTCTGACGAGATACCCCCAAATAAGACCTTTTTAGATTTAGAAGAAAGAATAGGATGCTGAACGGGGTGTTGTTTCTGTACTTTTTTTGGAAACGAAATCCCTAAATAAAGAGAGAGAGATTCATTCATCAACTCATTTATTTTACGATTTTCTTGCACCGACTTTAACTTGAGGGTTTGATAAAGATGATCTTTTATTTCAACTGTAGTTTTCATATTTCCATATTCCCATATTCCCATATTTATGGATTTATGGAAATATTTTTTTAAATTTATACATTGCATTGGGGACAAATTTTATCGAACAGAAATTGATTAAATTTGTTATGTAATCTTAAAATATTTCAGATAAGATAAGTTTAGTTTAGTTTGAGGAAAATTAAGGGGGAAAATTATTTCACTTTTTTGAAAGGTTTTCATCTCAGAGTATCTTCCGCCTATGGGTTTTGAGTATGCTTCCACTGTATTGGTATTCAAGTTAAAAAGCCAGTACTCTGGAATAGTAGCCTCTGCATATATATTTGCCATCTCACGATCTTCTGCTAGGGTGCTTAGAGATACTTCAATCACAAGTTCTGCAGATACTGGATGACTCTGTGAATACTCCCTAATTTGTCCACGCACTATTGCTAGGTCTGGTTCTGGCTCTGAATGGGAGAGGGTAATGGGTTGTTCTGTTCTTACATGAAAAGTAATGGGAAGCTTTTGAAAAAATATTTGAGAAAGAAGGAGAACTAAGGTAGCATGTCTGGGAGATTAATGGTCTCTACTGGAAAGTTATCCAGAAAGTTCTCTCCTAGATCCCATCTTTTTTCTCCATGATAAAACACATGGGTAAATATGAGTACCGCAGTAGGGATGGTAGGGATTTAGTCTGCACTCTTCCGCAGACCGAAGCGATAGCGGAGTCCCGAAGAGCCCGACCTGACGTACTACGATTATGTAATTATAACAATAGTGAACTTATGTATACTATTGATTGTCAGGGACTGCCCAAGGGTTATTTAAAAAGATCAAGCCACAAATGGCGTTTTCTTACTTCTTCCCTTTTCTCATAAATCAAATTGACTGACTTTTCTTTCTAGCACTCCTTTTTTAAAGTAATAAAATTGACAGTATAAATAAATATAAATACGAATCTTTGACTTGAGAATTTATAATTTGTATCACTACTTCATTTGATTTTTCTAATTCATTTATTACTTCGGTTAAGAAATCTTGATCTTTAAAATCTTTCAATAGGAGAGAAAGAATTTTCTTTCCATTTTTTTTTCTATAAATAGAAAATTCTTCAATGTATTGAAAGTCAGAGTAATTGTTATTATATAGTATACTTTGATTATGAGTTTGAAAATCATTATTCCAGTGATTTATTGCGATTGGTTTATTTTTATCTTGTAGTCGAAAGTCTACTATTTCATCTTTCTCAAATATTCTAGTAAAAATTGCTCCAGAAAGTTGAATTTTCGTATTATATGAAAAAGAAGATGGTGGTATATTAGCAAAGGATAATTTTTGTGAATCGGGTGTCATGAGTAGATTCTGAAAGGGAGGCTTGTACTTTAGTATCACTTCCACTTCTGGATTGGATTGTAATATTTTTTTTGTGAAGAGTGATATAGATTTTTGGATAGTGTTATAATTATTAGCAATGAATTGAATCTCTTGGGTATTATTTTTGTTGTTTTGCGAAGATATATAAAAATAACCGGGATTTGCTAATTTGGAGATTTGTTTTAATTCCGCTTTTGATAGTTCCTCATTTTCATTCAATTTTAAGTAGTATTTTACATGTTCATTTTGAATATGAGAATATATTTGAAATACTTTTCTTGTGGATAGGAGATTGGATTCTATAATTCTCGAGATGGATTCTGTATTACTTAGATTATATCCGGAAGGCATTTCTAAAATTCCCATAATTACCTCTCCTTTTTGGGAAGGAAAATCGATAGAAATTAATTTACAAATACTCAAAAAAAGTAAAAATATGATTAGGGAATAGCTATAATTTGGAATTCTATTTTGATATTTTTTATGTAATTCATTAAATCTTTCTGTATATATCTTTAATTTACTAAATTTATTATTAAAAATTGAATTGATATGATTATTGAGTTTTACTAAGTGATTCAAAATGAAAGAAATAATTTTGAATATTTGAAATGAAATAAATCTAATTGAGTAACTGTACTTTTTTTCTGGTTTAAATAATAAGTAATGAAATATGAAGTACAAAGTAAAACTAATGTATTGGATTAATATCTTAAAAACTAAAGTTCCATTTTCCTTAAGTATTTTTATAATTAAATAGATTATTATACTATTTATAATTAATTTAATGAATAACTCTAGATATATTTTAAAATATTTTTTTGGATTTTGAATAGAATTCAATTTAGATAAGTTAAAATAAATAAATAAAAATGAATAAATTAAAGAATATACCAAACTGATATCTATATTTTTATCCATTAAATATATAGAAAAAAATAAAATCGGTAATGAATTTAGAGTGGAGCGAATAAATTGAATGAGAAAATATTTTTTTTTATGAATATATTTTAATAAAATAAATAAAACAGGCACTAGTATAAATATTACATTTTCAATTGTATATTTAATATTTTGATAAAAAGAAAAATATATTGGAATAATTTTTACATCTTCCGAGAGAGAATAGAAATTTAAAAAAGTATTAAATTGAATCAAATTATATAAATAGGTGGAGGTTAAAAAATTATCTGAGTATATACAAATAACTGCTAACTCTTTTGAATTAATTCTATGAATTCCCGTGCTTATACTCTTTTCTTTTTTAATAGCAAATGAATCAGAAGACATTACTATATTTCTAGTTAGTTGAATTTTATCCTTATAATCTAAGAGAGGATTCCATCCCTCTACTCTATTTGTATTGTCTTTATCAAGCATTTGACTAGTTATATTCGATAAATCTAATAATAGTTGAGAAGTATTTACTTTTTGGAGAAATATTTTTTTAGAATCATAATTTAAAGAATAATTGTACTTTTCATTTCCATATATTTTTACCTGTTTAACTCCATTATGATTTAAAATTGCTTTTATTAAATTAACTTTTAAGTGTGATAGAATATAAGATTTTGAAAGCGTATCACTATCAAAGGCAAAAATAAGGTCGGGTTCATCTTCAGATGAATGTTTAAATATTCGGATTCTAGAATATTCAGATGGTAGATTTTTCTCTAAAGTAACTATTTCTCTTTTTAAATTTTGGATTACAGTCAAAGGCTCAATTTTATCATGAAGAGTGACTTTTATCCTAAACCTACCATTTTCAATCATTGTTTCATAAGACTGAATGTAATTTTTTGTTGAAAGTATTGATTCTAGAGGGTTTGTAATTACATCTTCTATAACTGTCTGACTGATCATGGGAGTAGAGCTTTCAATGATAATATCATTGTTTTTGTCCATTGGAAAGATATTGAATTTGTATTCAGGTAGGAGATATAAGAGTAATATCCACAAAATTATAGAGAGAATTTTCATTTTTTTGGAGATTACTAATACTATTCTAAATATTTTAAGATTCATATTTTTTTGTAAATTTAAAAATAGTGAGTAGTAAGTAGGGAAATATATATTCAAAATAAAAATACAATCCAGCCAAACCGCCTAAGATTGGTATCACAAGGCCAGATTGAAAGTGATATACACCAGAAACGATTATTATACTTATTAATCCAAAAAGTGTAGTATAAATATTGATTTTGACGATGGGTTTAATTTCTTTTTTTATTTTTAGGATTAGTCTTAGATTGATTGATTTTGTAGTATCCAACTTTTCTAAAAAAAGAATTATAGAATCTACCGAAAGCCCGGAAAGTAAAATAATCCCCAAGTAAGAAGTTACATTGAATGTTGAACAAAACAGAAATATTGCTATGATTGAAATCGAAACAACAAAAAGCAATGAGCTCAATATTAAAATACAAAAATATATAGATTCATATATATAGTATATAAATAAGAACAAGAGTAAAATAGATAATATTAGTGATTTAATCAATTCAAATATAATTTCATTTGTAGCTCGTTCTTCTCGTAGCTCAAATCTATTGATTGGAAATTTTTTCTCTAGATTATTCAATAAATTTTCATTGCTACCATCAAACCGAATTGGTAAATATGAAATCCCTCCTCTTGAATGTATAACATTAGCTTCTTTTTGAGTCGATTTATAATAATCTTGGATATTTTGTTCTAAATTAAAGTGTTTATCCTCTCTACTAACTATGGGAATACTATTTTCTTTTTTAGTGTTATTATCTAATACTGTGATATACATCTTCTGAGAATTTTTAAATATATCTCTGATTTTATTATCTTTTTGTATTGTAATACTTATTTTTTCTAATTTAGGGCTAAGTATATTAATTTTTTGATTTGAAAGAAATGTATAATTACTTATATTTTTATTGGTTTTATTTTCATCGAGTTGATTTTTTAATTCAAATTGATCTATATCTTGAAATACTAATATTTCATTATTCATTTCACTAAATATTATTTCGTTTGAAATCGAATCTAAATTGATGTAAGATATTTTGCAAACCTCACATCCAAATTTTTGAAGTAGATCTGAGATTTCAGTTTCTAATAATGGCTTAGCAAAAATAATAGTCCATTCTGATAAATTTATGGAATCTTTTCGAATATAACTTGATATATCTAGACTCTTACCTAAATATCTATCAAATTCTTCTGGAATATTTTTTATATTTCTGGAGTTTTCATTTGCAATTTCTAATTTTAAAAATATACCCCCAACTTTACTTTTTGGATAAATGCTCTTTGGAGAAAAACTAAATAATAATATAGATAGTAATATGGTAAACAGAATCATTATTGTTTGTATATTTATGTTATATTTTTTTATATATTTATTATAAATATTTTTTATGTGGAAACTCCTATTTTCGATAGTTTTATTCACGAAAAAAACAATAGAATCTTTTTCATTTAGGGATAATACTACTACTAAATACGTGATAATATAATTTATGATTAGCATAATCATAAACGAAAAACATATCTCTTTTAATATATAGGCAACACGAGATTTTAAACTAAAAATTGGTAAAAAAACAATTATCGTAGTTAATAAAGAAAAAAGAGAAGATCGCAGACTCAATTGTAAATTGTTAAAGATTTTCATCCTTTCCGTACTTCTTTTTGAGCTCAATAAAATAAAAATTGTATTGGAATTATCAAATAACATCCCTACAGCTAAGGATATCCCCGTAAATGTGTATAAATTTAGGGATTTATCTAGTAAATAATGGACTAAAAAAGTAATCAAAAGGGTAATGATACTGATAGAGATAAGAAGATAAGTTATTTTTTTATTTTTGTATAGAGTGTAATTATATATAATACATATACTCAGTGTTATCAATAGTGAGTATATAAATTCATGAATATTTTTAAGTGAATAGTCTATTTTATTATAAACTACTTTATAATTGATATTTGTATGACCATCTAGAATACTTATTATTTGATTAGAAATTGAAAATATACTTTCCCAGGTATGTAAAGAAATGGAAAGAACAGTTGTAGGCTTCCCATTATAAAAAGTTTTTTCTTTTCTTTCTATAATTTTTCTCTCTGAAAAGGAAGAAAAAGGAACATAAAAAGGAATGCTATTTATATTTTGAGAAGGCTCAATAAATATACCACGACTCATGACTCCTTTATCACTTGATTTTTCTCTTAAGTTTCCTAAATATGATTTTTTTGATTCATTGCTAAAATAAGAAGATAGAGTTTTATGTGTAAGACCTATTAATTCTAGTTTGTTATCATCATATTCTATAATTTCTTCGAGAGAATTTTCTTTTCCTGTTACATGTTTAACCCCTTCAATCCTTAGGATTTCTTTTTTAATTTCTTGGAGTTCCCCCGGATTTTCATTTAAAATTGCAATTTTTAAAAATGCTGAATCGCTAAATTCCAGTGAACTAATAATTGGTTGTGATACCTCTTTAACAAACTGATCCCATGATCTTTCAACTTTTTCTAGAATAGTGTTTAACTCGTCTTCATCTGTATCAAATACAATTTCTGATTTTCCATAACTCGATGTGGAATATATATTTTTTACATAATCTAAGGAAATTAAAATTTCAACTAATTTAGAAGTAATTAAGGATTCAATAATCTCTGGTGTTCCCTCCGGATAAAAAACCTCTAATTTGAAACCATGAAACTTCTGATAGGGAATATTCTCTTTTTTATTTACATATAGGGAGATAAGTCCATTCAAACATAAAATCAATATTATCAATAAAATCGACTTTCTCTTATCTCTAATATATTCAAATAGTTTTATCATAGTTCCCTTATGATCTTCATTCCATCCTGAATATCTTCTTTTCCCTGTATTATAATTTCTTCTTTATCATTTAGACCCGAGATAATTTTTATTCGATTTTCACTTGAAAGGGTATATTCAATTTTCCTTTTTTTTGCTGTATTATTTTCATAAATGTAAATATATTCTCCCGAAAAGAGTGCACTCTCAGGTATATAAATAGATAACTCACTCTCTTCTAAATAAAGTTTGCCTTTGAAATAGATTCCAGGGTGTAGTACATAGTCTATATTTTCTATTTCTGCTTTGATTTTACTCGAAAATATTTTTTCTTCAAATAATGGATTTATATTGAGCACTCTCCCATTCCATTCCCTATTTTCAATCACATCTGTTTGGATAGTAATTTTGTTTCCTTTTTTGATTTTAAAAGAGTCCAATTCCCCTAAAGTAAAAACTGCTTTTAATTTTAGTATCACACCTATACTCATAATAGAATTTGAATTTATAGGTATATATTCCCCTTGATTTTTTTTCTTCTTTAAGACTCTTCCGTCAATTGGACAAGTTATAATTGAAGATTTTAATTGTTCTTCCATCATTGTTAATTGTTGGTTTGCGAGTTTTAAATTTGACTCTGATGCGGACAGTTCCGATTCTTCTGTTATTGCACTATCTTTAAACGTACTACCTAGTTTATGCAAAAATTCCGAATTATGATAATAGTTATCGTTTAGAGGAATACTGGCTATTTCTGAATCGATTTCAGAGTTATTCATCTGCAGTTCTTTATTTTTTTTCTCGAAATTCACTGATTTTAAGTCTTCGGCAGATATAATTCCCTCTTTAAATAGCTCTGATTTTAGTGATAAGAGAGAAAGCGATCTATCATTCTCTAAAATAGATCTGGCTTCTAGATTTTTATATTTTTTGTACTCCAAAACTTTTGTTAAAAATAATTTCTTAACCTTTTTAATCTTCTCCCTTTGGATTCTAACCTGAGATTCCGCAATTTTTGTTGCAAATCTCTGTTTTTCTACCTCTGCTTTCAAAACAGAAGTGCTCATTTTAAATAAAGCCTGTCCTTTTTTGACTGTATCACCCTCCTCTACATAAAATTTTTCAATCACACCCGAATATTTAGGAGTGATTTCTTCAATTTCACTTGGTTCCAAAATTCCATAGATGGGTATAAACTTATTATCCTCTTCATAATGGGCGACGAAAGTTTTTACCTTAGGAATTTTAGTACTCAAAGATTTATCAGGAAAATATTTTGATAGATAGGGAAATAGCTTCGAAAATCCAAAAAATCCAAAAAAAAGAATTAATAACACATAACGCTTCCATTTTTTTATTATCTTTTTCATTTCAAACTCCCATCTTTATAAATAAATACACATAAATATAAGGAGCTAACCAAATTAAGATTGCCCTAAAGGGACTCTCTTCAAACCATAATTTAGAAATTTTAATATATCGATATATATGTACTCCAATTAACATTATACCTATCGAGAATATGATATTCAATAAAAGAAAATATTCAAGGTATGTTAAACTATTGATATAGAATATCATTAGACTTATAAAAAGTAGTACAATTAAAAATATTAGAATATAAGAAAAAGATATTAACTCAAGTGACAATATTTTTGAAGAATTAGAATTGTTTTCCGATAAAAGCCACATACTTACTTTTCTGTTTATAAAACTGATTAGTAAAAAAGAAAAGATCAAACTAATACTCAAAAGACTACTATATGGAAACCTTCCTATTTTATATAATAGAGAACTTTTTATTTCTTCATTAAATGTATCACTTAATAAATTTCCTTCATGCAGATAGGAAGAAAGTAAATTCAGG
The DNA here is from genome assembly GCA_947458405.1 of Leptospiraceae bacterium. Lineage (GTDB taxonomy): Bacteria > Spirochaetota > Leptospiria > Leptospirales > Leptospiraceae > JACKPB01. The sequence goes on along the minus strand of CANGZW010000035.1, from coordinate 9,796 downwards.
CCAACATAGATAATAAACAAGGTACAAAATTCTCTCAAGGCTTTCATGGATGCAGAAATACTCCATTTCATAGGAGGAGTTAGTAGTACAATCTTACTTATTTTCATTTTTAGCCTCCATAGTTATAAAGATGGATATTTTATCCGCTATCTCTTTTCCAATATAGTTCAATTTAGCAAGGCTAATATCTTTTTGATTTAGAGTGATTGTTTGTAGTACATCTCCAGAGGAGGAACAAAGGCTCAAATAAAGAAGAATCTCATTGGCATCCGAATACTGTTCTTTGGCACTAAAGAGTGTTCCCCGTAGATATACTGTTTTTGTTGTATCCACAGTCAAAAGTCCGACCTCTTTTGAGCCAAATCCCCTATTGAAAGGCAGTCTCTTAGCTTCCTTTTCAAAAAGCTCAATCGGATTTGTGGGCATTGGATTTCCCAAATTTTCCAGTGTAGATTCTCTTTGAATGCCCACTGCAAACCCTTTTTCGATCAGATGATTGAAGATAGCTTCCCGAAGTATCTTAGAATACCTTGCACCATTAACACCAGAGAAATCAAAAAATCCTATATGAATTGGATTCCTATCATTAATTATTGGATTTTTATATACTAATATACTACAATTATATATATTTATGATAGATAATAGTAGTATATTGTAAAGATTATATCTATATAATATCTCTATTTTATCTATACATTGTATATATTTTTTCTTATTTAAAAAATGTAACAGCTTCATTTACTTTCCCTCCATTGAAAAATAAAAATCTGATTCCACTTTTTTTTTCTCACTCGAGATGGCTAAATTTGAATCCATGATGAGAGTATAGGTAGGATAACCGACAGGTGCATTGTCTGTTCTTTGGAGATTGAAATCCCCTCCCGTGCTCGAATTCCCAAAGAGACTCCCATTGCAACTCGCTTCCATCTCGGAAAAGCGCAAAACCAAGACTCTACACCCAAAACCTGCGGAGCTCTTACAATCCAACCATTCCCAGGATGAAAGTAAAATATTGGAAGCCGGAGGAGAGTTTCTCTTCAACCGAAAGGACTGGGCTGTGGAAGGGTTCATATACTCTGAAAAAATTATCTTAAAATTATCTGTCTTACTATCCGCACAGGCTATTGAACTCCCTACACTTCCCCCACCATTATCCCCTCCCCTAAATAAATATTTCACTGGTTGTAATACTGGTAGTGAATTATCCCAAAAACATTGGCTTGCATTCCAATCTCCTCCTGTTATCGATCCTGTGGCTGGATATGTAGAACTACATCCCTGGCTTTCCAGTCCGATTGCCTGTACTATAGGGATTGGTATTACTTTTTCTGAAGTTGTTACTGATGGAGTAGATTCAGGGAGTACCGAAATTCGAGTTCCCGTAAAAAAGAAAGAATGAACATCTGATAGATCATTTCCCTCTGAATCCTCACATGTTTTAGAAAGCGTAACACTATATGTCAATGAATCCCAACTGGATTCAGGTATAAATTCCAAGCCCAGAGGATATTCTTTAAATTTGCCTCTGACATAGGGAACAATTGAAAAAGCTTTGTAACACGAATCAAATTTTGGAATAGAATTAAAATTAATCTTAATTGACCTTTGATTACTAATCCCCTCTTCAGTATTCTTTGGCTCAGAAAAAATAACTTTAAAATCTTTTTTATCGGATATGACTGGAAGTAGCTTATCTTTGGTCAGCTCTGTTTCCATTTTTGAACAGTGAAGTAAATAAAGTACTACAATTATTATTTTAATCATTTGCTTTCATCCTCTAATATTTTTTTTAATTCCAAGTGAGCCTTTCCCTTTGAATAGAGAAAATATTGATCTAAATTATCTGTTCCATTAAAACTATTAATTTCATATACGGAGACTATATACTCTGCGATACTTTCTCCCAATTCTATCAGTGATTTATAGACTTCCCATTCGGCGTTGTACACATCCAATCTACTTTGAAATCCTAATTTTATTGATAAATTTGACTGTCTGTAGTACTCAATTTTTAGGATAACTCTCAGATAATTATTTTTATAATTTTCATAATTTGATATAAGTTTATTGGTTATTTTTATTCGTTCAGATTCTGTTTTTAGAGATATCTCTTGAAGATTTCGTTTTGCATCATTCGTTCGTATTTCACCTTCCAATATTTTACGGGAATGAGCTAGATTATCAAATAATTGTAAGTTTGAAGAATTATAGGAATTGTCCCCCGAGCCAACATATTGCGGACCAAATCCGGGAGTTCTCTGTATTCCAGTTCCATCTTCCTGAATTCCATATCTACCATTAGATTGAAGGGATGAGGATCCTAGTGGTAGTACAACAGTAAAATCCACTCCATAAGCAGGATGACGTGTTACTAAAGAATCAGTGGAATTTTTTGCATAATACCCCCCCACATAGAGCTTGGGCTTCCAATAATTTTCTGAAGATTCTTTTTCATTTTTAGACTTTTCTAAAATTATTTTTGCTTTTTTTACTTCGGGAGAATCTGAGGAAAGTTCGGTATTTAAATAAGGCTCTGGAGAAATTAATATGAAATCAGAAAGGATATTTTCTCGTAAGACAATTTCTTTTCGTTCCAATCCCAAAATTCGAGAGAGTTCAGAATTGGATTCTTCTAACCCTAGATTTGATTTTAATAATTGAGATTCGGATTCCCTTAATTTTAATTCTGATTCAAGGGTATCAATTTTTCTTTTTGTTCCGAGTTCTAGCTCTTTGGCTAAAACCCTATGATTTAATTTTGCTTTTTCTTTTGATTTATAACTAAATAATTTCCTGAGGTTATTTGTAAGACATTTAAAATATACTTTTTGTGATTCTAATAAAAACTTATTGAGTCTATATCTTCGATCTTCCCCGTCCATTCTGGCTGAAAGTAGGAGAATTTCTCTTTGCCTAGCATTCTCTCCTCCATCATATAAAAGTTGCTGAAAGTGAAGACGATACTCGTCGTATCGGGAATCTGATTGGTTTTCATTTTTATTCTTAAGTCCAAAATAACTAACTCCTATTTTAGGTAGATATTCTCTAAACTTCTCTCTAGAAATTAATTTTTCTAGTTCCCTAACTTCTGCTTCCGGCAGGGTTTGTGAATAATTTGCAAGGGCAAAAAGTGATACAGATTTATGACTTAAGTGTCCATCCTCTGCAAAAATCCCAAAAGCCAGAAATAGAAATCCTAAAACTTTACCCCCTATAATAGGGGAAAAAAATCTAAGTTCTTTCTCTATTCTTTTCCTATCCAAAGAATTGGAAACTATATAGTTTATTTTTTCGGGTTTCATCACATATATATTTCCGAAAAAATGAAATATTTACCGATTTTTAAATTTTTTTTGAGGAAAATTACACTTTTTTAGACATTTTCGATTATATATGAACTTTAGAGTTGTTCAAAAGTTTGCATGAAAAAGGCAAAAGATGAGATTGCGTTCAAAAGATTAGGAGGAAATAGGCGTAAGGATTCTTTTGCTAAGATTGTTAAAGGGATAAAATGATTATTTCTCTTTATCATAAGAGGAATTAAATATCATTGAGTGAGGAAATAAAAAAAATCTGTTAGTTAATAAATTATTAACCTACTAATTAATTTAATTATAAGATCACTTAAATAAAAAGATATTGATTATGTAATTTTAGAGTTTAAAGAAGTGGACACATCTTTAGAAAATTATAAAGATTTTAAGTAAATATTATAAGGTGTTAAATTATATAGTGCCGATGCTGAGAGCTAAATATATCGTATGACACTCAGAGAGCCTCAATGTACAGCTTTTTTGAATATAGAGAATGTTATAGATAGTAATAAAATACCCGCAGTAGGGATGGTAGGGATTTAGTCTGCAATCCGTAATGCAGACCGAAGCGATAGCGGAGTCCCGAAGAGCCCGACCTGACGTAATACGAATTTGCTATCTAATTATAAATATTTTATCGTATTACGAAATATTCGTCAGGGACTGCCCTAAAAATAATCAATACCCGAGATAAGGAGATAGCCATTTTTCTACTAGGGTCACTCCCATTTCTTTACGCTTGGCGTATTCTTCAATTTGATCCTTAGCCAATTTTCCAACGGCAAAGTATCTTGAATTTTCATGAGAAAAATACAGTCCACTTACACTCGAGGCAGGATACATAGCAAAATTTTCGGTGAGCGTGATACCAATATTTTTTTCTACATCTAGTAATTTAAAGAGGGTCTTTTTTTCGGTGTGATCGGGACAGGCTGGATACCCAGGGGCTGGTCTAATTCCTCTGTATTTCTCTTCAATCAAGTCATCATTGGATAGAGTTTCTGTGGTACCATATCCCCAATCATCTCTCATGACTTTATGCATGTACTCCGCACAGGCTTCTGCAAGTCTATCCGCGAGAGCCTTTATTAATATAGCATTGTAGTCATCATTATTCTTTTCGTATTCTTTTGCATATTCTTCCACTCCATGACCGGTTGTGACAGCAAAAGCCCCTAGGTAGTCTTTTTTCTGCGATACAGGAGAAACAAAATCGGAAAGGGCATAGTTAAACTCCCCTTCTCCCTTGTCACTCTGTTGGCGGAGGGTATGAAAAGTGTGTGATACCGTACTACGATTTTCATCGGAATAAACCAAAATGTCATCCCCGACGGAATTAGCGGGGAAAAATCCAACTACTGCTTTTCCGCTGAAGAGTTTTTTATCAATGATCTCAGAAAGCATTTTTTTAGCATCATTAAAGAGATCTTGTGCTTGCTTGCCCACAACCTCATCTTCTAAAATGGAAGGGTATCTCCCGTGCAATTCCCAGGCATGGAAAAAAGGAGACCAATCTATGTATTTAGAGAGAGTTTCTACTGAAATATTTTCATAAACTTTGACTCCACTAAATTTGGGAAGGGGTGGACTGTATGACAACCAATCAGTTTTAAACTTATTTTCCCTGGCTTTCTCAATTCCCAAAAATTTACGGTCACTTTTTCTAGAAAAATGAACATTTCTGAGTCTTTCTTGCTCAGTTCTCACTTTTTTTACATAGTCAAGTTTTGTTTCTGGGTTCACAAGTGCCCCTACAACATTCACTACCCTCGAAGCATCCAATACGTGTATTACGGCTTCGGAGTATTTTTCCGCTATTTTGACAGCTGTATGGGCGGGGCTGGTTGTAGCACCTCCGATAAGAAGGGGAACTTTAATTCCCAATCTCTCCATCTCACTTGCCACATGCACCATTTCATCTAGAGAAGGAGTGATTAAGCCCGAAAGACCGATTACATCCACTTTTTGTTTGATTGCCTCTTCGAGTATTTTTTCAGCAGGAACCATAACACCCAAATCAATCACATCATAGTTATTACAAGCAAGCACAACTCCCACGATATTTTTACCAATATCGTGAACGTCCCCTTTTACAGTAGCTATTAAGAATTTTTGTCTTGCACTTGTATCGCTGTTTCTTGCCTTTTCTTCTTCCATGTACGGCAAAAGATATGCTACTGCCTTTTTCATGACCCGGGCACTCTTGACGACCTGAGGGAGAAACATTTTTCCTTCTCCAAAAAGGTCTCCGACAATTTTCATTCCATCCATGAGAGGTCCTTCGATTAACTCGAGGGGTCTTTTGAATTTTTGTCGGGCTTCTTCTGTATCACCATCTATATATTCTACAATACCCTTTACAAGAGCATATTTTAATCTCTCTTCGGCGGAATTATTTCTCCATTCCAGCTCTTTTTCTTTGGTAATTCCGGGGTCTTTTTTGTACGACTCCGCAAATTCAATCATTCTTTCTGTAGCATCCGAGCGTCTATTTAGTATCACGTCTTCTACTCTTTCTAATAAATCTTTAGGAATTTCTTCGTAAACTTCCAGCATTCCCGCATTCACAATCGCCATATCCATTCCAGCTTTGATTGCGTAGTACAAAAATACAGAGTGCATGGCTTCTCTGACAGGATTGTTTCCCCTAAAGGAGAAAGAAATATTACTCACTCCCCCGCTCACCTTTGCACCGGGACAAACCTTTTTGATTTCTCTTGTGGCTTCAATGAAATCCACTGCATAATTGTTATGCTCTTCAATCCCCGTAGCAACTGTCAAAATATTGGGATCAAAAATAATATCGGAAGGGTCATAGTTGCATTTACCTACAAGTAAGTCATACGCACGTTTACAAATTCGTACTTTTTCGTCCTTGGTTGCCGCCTGTCCTTTTTCATCAAAGGCCATCACAATCACAGATGCTCCATAACGACGCACTTTTTCGGCAAGCTCAAGAAACTTCTCTTCGCCCTCTTTTAAGGAGATTGAATTGACAATTGCCTTACCCTGCACGCATTTCAGACCCGCTTCCAGGACAGACCATTTTGAACTGTCTAACATAAAGGGAACTTTTACAATATCAGGCTCTGAGGCAATGAGGTTTAAAAACTTAACCATAGAGGCTTCCCCATCGAGAAGGGCTTCGTCAAAATTTATATCAATGATATTTGCCCCCGATTCCACCTGCTGTAGTGCAACCTGAACAGCTTCTTCAAAATTATTTTCTAATATTAATTTCTTAAACTTAGGAGACCCCGTTACATTTGCCCTTTCTCCCACCATTTGAAAAATCTTATCGGGGGTTATATTTAAAGGCTCAAGCCCTGCAAGTCTCGTTATTTTTGGAATCTCTTTATGAGCCCGGGGCTTTAATTTTTTAACGGAATCTGAAATGGCACGAATATGCTCGGGAGTTGTACCACAACATCCTCCCACAATATTTAACCAACCGTTTTTAGCATAATCCTCTAGCATCACCGCAAGTTCTTCGGGAGTTTCGTCATACCCACCAAAGGCATTGGGAAGCCCCGCATTGGGGTAACAACTGATATGAGCCTCGGAAATATTGGACAATTCTTCGAGATAGGGTCGCATATCCTTTGCACCTAAGGCACAATTGATACCCACGCTCAATGGATTGGCATGTCGGATGGAGTTATAAAACGCAGATACCGTTTGCCCCGAAAGTGTCCTACCGGAGAGATCAGTGATGGTTACAGAGATAGAAATGGGAAGCCTAAACCCCACATGCTTGTACACCTCTTCGATGGCAAAGAGACAGGCTTTAAGGTTCAAAGTATCAAACGTAGTCTCGGGTAATAGTAAATCAGCACCACCTTCAACTAAAGCAAGAGCCTGTTGGTAGTACGCTTTGACCAAATCGTCATACGTAACTGCTCTATAGGCTGGATTGTTGACATCGGGAGACATGGACGCAGTACGATTGGTGGGTCCTATTGCTCCCGCCACAAAGGCGTGTGAATTTGGATTTTTTTCTTTGAATTTGCGAACTGCTTCTCTGGCTACTTTTACTGCTGCGAGATTTAATTCCGTTACGATTGATTCTAGCTTGTAATCTGCCTGTGAAATAGTGGTAGAGTTAAAGGAGTTGGTTTCTATGATATTGGCTCCCGCCTCCAAAAACTTGATATGTATTGCTTCAATTATATCCGGACGCGTAATACACAATAAATCATTGTTGCCTTTTAGAGAATGTGGGTGCGACTTAAATCTCTCTCCCCTAAAATCTTCTTCGGTGAGAGGATAGGTCTGTATCATAGTTCCCATCGCACCATCTAGGATGAGGATTTCTTTTTCTAAAAGTTCGACTAATTTTTTGGAATTTTCCGGATATTCATTCATTTATTAATTTCCTGCGTTAGGATTTACACACTTAGACCCTTTGAGGGCTTTTCTTTTTTCTTCTATCATGGGGAACTTGGGAGCTTCTGTTTTGTTAATCCCTATCCACTTTCTATTATCACCACTTAGATCACTATCTAGGGAAATTGCATTTATCGGACATTCGGATTCACATGCATTACAATCGATGCATTCATCGGGATCAATAAACAACATATCAGGTCCCTCACGAAATGCCTGAACGGGACAAACTACTGCACAGGAAGTGTATTTACAATCCTGGCATTCACCTGTTACTACATACGCCATACATTTTTATCCTTATTGTAAATTTCCACCGGGTGGATATGAATGAAAAGCCCTACTCTTGAGAGCAGGGCTACTTTTTTTAGTATCTGTAATGTTCTGGCTTGTAGGGTCCTTCTTCGGGAACTCCTAAGTATTCAGCCTGGTCTTTGTTGAGTTTTGTGAGTTTTACACCTAATTTGTCTAAGTGAAGAGCCGCTACTTTTTCATCTAATTTCTTAGGTAATCTGTAGACTCCTACTTCAATTTTGTTGTTGTAAAGCTCAATTTGAGCTAACACTTGGTTAGTAAAAGAAGTGGACATTACAAATGATGGGTGACCTGTAGCACAACCTAAATTCACAAGACGACCTTCTGCAAGCACTAGTAAAGATCTTCCATCTTCAAAGATGTATTTATCCACTTGAGGCTTGATTTCTACTTTTTTTATACCTTTGTGTGCATTGAGTCTGGACATTTGGATTTCTGTATCAAAGTGACCGATGTTACAGAGAATGGCACCATCTTTCATTTTGAGCATATGCTCGAGTGTGATGATATCATTGTTTCCTGTAGCTGTGACTACGATGTCTGCTTTTGCAATTAAATCTTCTACAAGTAATACTTCATATCCTTCCATAGCCGCTTGTAATGCACAAATAGGATCGATTTCAGTTACCACTACTCTACAACCAAAGGCACGTAAGGAAGCGGCTGAACCCTTTCCTACATCGCCATAACCTGCAACGATAGCTACTTTTCCAGCTAGCATGATGTCTGTAGCACGCTTGATACCATCTGTTAGGGATTCTCTACAACCATAGAGGTTGTCAAATTTTGATTTGGTTACGGAATCATTTACGTTGAATGCAGGAAACTTTAGTTCGCCTGATTTTAGCATTTTGTTTAACTGATTTACACCTGTAGTTGTTTCTTCAGAAACACCACGTATTTCAGATAAGTATTGTGGGTATTTTTTTGTGATGTGGTATGTTAAATCTCCACCATCATCGAGGATCATGTTTGGTCCTTTTCCGTGGAAAGTTACTGTTTGGTCAATACACCACCAGTATTCTTCTTCGGTTTCGCCTTTCCAGGCAAATACAGGAATTCCTGCTTTGGCAATAGCCGCTGCGGCATGGTCTTGTGTGGAGAAAATATTACAAGAGGACCATCTGACTTCTGCACCGAGTTCAATCAGTGTTTCAATCAAAACCGCTGTTTGGATGGTCATGTGTAAGGACCCTGCAATTCTTGCTCCGGCTAAGGGTTTTTGCCCTTTGTATTCAGCGCGAAGAGCCATTAGACCTGGCATTTCTTTTTCAGCTAAAATGATCTCCTGGCGACCCCATTCGGCTCCTGAGATGTCTTTTACTTTGTAATCGTTACGTGCGGACATGATGTCCTCCTTTTTTTACTGCTTTTATTGTTAAAATTTTGAAAACGGAATCAGTTTGTAACTCTTCATTGGATTGTATCTCAAATCCAGATTGCAAGAGCCATTCGGCTAAGAGCTCGGGGGCAAACCCAAGCCAAAGATCTGCATAGTTGTCTCTCATGTATTCTTGGTTATGTTTTTTAAGATCCACAAGACAAAGAATCCCTTTTTCTTTGAGAATTCGGGATGCCTCTTGTAGTACAAGTGGAGGATTAGAAACGTGATGCAGAACCATAGATGCCACAACTGCATCGGCAGAATTATTTTTAACTGGAAGCTCTTCAAGGCGGGCTTCCAAAAAGGATATCTTTTTATTTTTTTGATGAGTGATACGGGCTTCTTCGATCATCTTGTGAGAAGTATCCACTCCAATCACTTTGGTAGCACGGGG
>CANGZW010000034.1 GCA_947458405.1 Leptospiraceae bacterium | reverse complement strand
TTCATTTATAATTAGAGTGCTTCCACAATCATTACAGAATTTGGCAGTTGAAGTATTCTCAGCCCTGCATTTTACGCATATAATGGGAATAGATGAGATGAGTGGCGTACCACAATCTTCACAAAACTTAGATCCAGCGATATTTTTCAGTCGACATTTAGGGCACTCAATTGTGCTTATGTACTCTGTGTTGCTCATGATTTACTCCTATGAATCTTTGAGAAAAACTAAATCTATTTATGCAAATTTATTTTAGAATATTTAAATTTATTTTATAAAAAACAATCATTTTTTTTATAAAAGGAGTTACCCCATGAATCCAAACTTAAACAAATTCCTGACTGCTCAGGAGAGCTCCTATTCAACTGCCCTGTCCGAAATAAAAAATGGTCGAAAAGAAACCCACTGGATGTGGTACATTTTCCCTCAAATCAAAGGATTGGGATTTTCATCAACCGCCCAATTCTACTCCATCGAGTCTCTAACAGAAGCCAAAGACTTCCTAAACCATGAAATCTTAGGAAAATGTCTTAAAGAAATTACAGAAGTTCTTCTTGATTTAGAAGAAACCGATCCCACAAATATCTTTGGCTATCCCGATGATTTAAAATTAAAATCCTGTATGACACTTTTTTCTATTGCTGAAGGGACTGAGAACAATCTATTCCAAAAGGTGATTCAAAAATTCTTTGAGGGAGAGTTTGATGAGAAAACTGTTGAAATCTTAAGAGAAATTAAGAGTTAAATTCCAAAGATTTTATTCCATCCTCGTAAGTAATCTTTTCTAAAATAGGTTCAAAGTTATCCGGGCAAAACTCCAGATTCTAAGGTTATTTTGATGTCTCGGATTAAAATTTTAGGCTCACTTTTTTTAAAAATCCCAAAAAAATATTCACCGATATTTTTTTCTCTGATAGGATGATACTCAGGCGATTGCTAAATTTATATTTATAGGAGAGAGCAAATGAATACTGTTCATGAATCAGATAACACCTCAGATAATTTTCCCATTGTAGGAAAAGGAGCCACTATCATAAACTTCCAGAGCAAATATGCTTATGAGGTTTTGGATGTAAATTCCAATGAAGATGAAGTTATTATAAAGAGATATCTCCCAACTAAAGTTGATGAAGATAATCCTTCCTCCCAAGACCAAACTTATATTTTCAAAACATTGGGACTAAACCATATCCACGTTAAAAAGATAAATGGAATACTTTTCTCAAAAAATAGATTTCCCTTAATAATTACTTAGATTAAAACTTTAAATTAATTCTATCTGTAAGAACACATTTTCAAATGCAATATAGGCTTATTGTTATCTAATTATTTGAGGTTCAGGGAATTGATTTCTTTTTCTTACACACCCCATTCCCTTTCGTTAATACCCTTGTGAACGCAGACACTCTCGTTTTGTTTTCGGCAAGCCAGAGAGCGAATAAGGGGAGAAAGAGACACAGGCATGGAGGGCAGACAGCAAGTATCTATCTATCGGATTCCTTGGGGGGCAAACAGATTGGGTCTCTGGTGCATACAATAGCCATCAAAGGCGGAGGGGTAATCTACCAGTATATCACAGATCAAACGACTCAATCCTTGGGTTCCCAGATTGTAGAGTTCATTCCCAAGCACTCAAGGATTTTCACAGATGAGGGCTACCCTTTTCTACAGGGGATCTACAAGAATCACAGAATGGTAAATCATAGTTTAAAGAGCAGAGATAAGAGATACAGGTTCAGTGGGAATCGTTGGTGTCAGAATGGAATACACAATCAGGTAGCTGAGGGGTATAATAATAATCTTAAGACTGCATTCAGGTCGTATTGTTACTTTAAACCAGAGAATGCAGGATTGTATTTATCTGAATATAGCTTAATGGCTAATTTGAGACACTATGGGATAGGCTTATTAGTTAATAAGGCATGTCCTAATGAAAGTGGTTATTTGGGATTAGTGAGTAAGGAATCCCTAACGAGCCACCTCATTAATCAACCTACCCAATAACTGATCATGTGTCTGCATAGCTTTAGCATTGGCTTCATAGGCACGGTTGACTTCAATCATTTCCACCATTTCGGTAACTACCTGAACATTAGAAGTCTCTAAATAGCCCTGTAAAATTTCAGGCTCGTAGTTTGCATTCGGGAAAGGCATGGGCTCACCGCTTTCGGGGGTATCTGCATAAAAAGAATCCCCCTCTTTGTCGAGATGACGGGGGTTTTCTACTGTTCTGATTTTTAACTTATCTAGTGTTACAGGATTGCTAAAACGGTTATGATCTGTAGAAGTTGTAGTACGGGGCTCATTTCCAACATCAGCATTTATCATAATTTCCCCGTTTTCTTTGACCAAGAAATTAGAACGTGTTACCTGAATGGGTCCTTTTTCGCCCATAAGAGGAAACCCTTGGGGTGTTACCAAATAACCCTTTGTATCGAGTACAAAAGATCCACTTCTTGTAAGACGCTCTCCCCTATTTGTCATCACAACAAAAAAAGAAGGCTTCTCTACACCGGGCTTATCATTGAGCATAAGATCAAAAGTATTGTCTGTCTTCTTGACAGCTCCCTGTTCAAATCTTGTATATATTTCATTGATTTCTGTTCCGAGGCCTAGCTTTCCGACTACAGGAGCAGTATCATAAGAACCTAGGGGCATCTTACCCACTCCATCTTCGTCATACCTATGAATGAGCATTTCGGGAAATGTTTTAAAGATGGTTGTATCTCGCTTAAAGGCTGTTTTGTCCGCATTTGCTAAATTGTTAGCAATCACATCCATTCTCACCTGTTGGGATATCATCCCATTTGCACCTGTATATATTCCTCTAAGCATTCTACTACCTCTACTCTCTATATAACGACAGTTTAGAAATTTTCCCTAAAGAGTTTTTTCAATTTGTTTCCTAAATTTCTATCCTATTTGTGGTTTTTTTCAATTCTTTCTAGATACAAATGGTGGAATTCTGTCGCATTGCTTAAAAATACCTTCCATTTTTCCCTGTCCTTTATGATTTCCCCACCCCGAAACTCTTTTTGGAGAGACTCATTCATTCTCAAAAGCTCCTCATCCCCTTCCCTTTTGATTTTTTGATGGGTTCGAAATAAAAAATATCCCGTATGTAAATAGCTCTTTTTGAATTTTGCATCTATATTATTTTCGGTGAGTTTGTATTCCTTTAAAAATTCCCTTATACTATCCTCTAAAAAGACAATTTTTGAGGCCTGAACTTCAGTTATCTTTAAATTGTGAGCATGAAAGAGGATTACTACATAAAGTACTACATATAGGGGGATAATTTCTATAAACGGTTTTTGGTTTTCTATTGCCAATTGTACTACAAATAAAAATAGAGGTATCCAAATAAAACCCATCAAATCCCAATCGGAAGGATACCCCAACAAAGGATTATATGTTAAAAAATGCATAAAAAATCCTAAAAATATTAGGATTAAAAATCGAAATTCATTTTTGTTTAAAATACTAAGTAAGAATTTTTTATCAGTGAAATAAATATATTTTAAACTAAAAGCCAATGGCATAACCATAAATATTGATTCCAATGCCAAATCCTTAAAATGATTGAATGTAAAAATTTTCTTTAAAGTAAGAAATGGAGGGTGTACTGCATGAGCCAGTCCGATTTCAATTCTTAAATCAGAAAAAAATAGGAAATAAAAATAAACGGGAATAATTACACCTAACGCAAAACCTAAAGCCATACCCGCATTTTTATAAAATTCTTTATTATCCAAAATTTTTATCGATTCATTATTTTCATTTGATACTATTATACAAAAGTAAATTAAACCCAATGCCATAAATCCAGAGATCAAATGAGTAAGAGCTGAAAATCCAGCCAATAGTGCAATAAAAATGATAGATTTAGTTGAATATTCTTTCTTTTTTAATTGATTGAAACCATAAAGAATAGTTACAAAGATCAAAAGTGATACAATTGTATAGTTTTCGGTGTATCCATAAAAGAGTAAACTTCCTCCCTGAGATAAAAAAAGGATTACTATCAAAAAATATTCTTTTGTACCTTTAAAATTAATAAATAAGACACCTAAAAAAATAGCACCCATTAAAGTGCTTACTATTTTATATGCAATCATGGGATTAATAGTATAATTTTTTAAAAGTAAAAATACAGTCGAATGCACTATACCTTCCAAAATTTCATCAGGTATCACAGTATAACCATAAGTCAAATTTTCTAAAATTGCATTTTCAACCAATAGTATTCCATCCCCTAAATTCAAATTCTGAATGGGAAAAAAAATAAATCCTAAAAATCCAAGAAAACTAATAGTCATCCCGACATTTTTATTTTGAATAAATGAAAGGTAGCTATTTTTTTGAATATAATAAAGATAAGACAAATGAACTACAAAACCAATTAAAATTATCTTTCTATAGATTTCTCTCTCTCCAAAAAAAAACCACACTGAATCTATATAACTCAATAAAAAGTAAATACCATAGGGAATAGAAATAAGGGAATATTTGATATATTGCTTCATGCTCCTTTAAAATATCGGTTTTATAAATATTTTTTAGTCAGAGAATAAACCGTTGGTATAAAAAATAAAATAATTACTGTACCAAAAAGTAATCCATACGAGAGTGCAAGGCTCATAGGACTCAATACAGGATCATATCCACCTATTCCATATCCAGTAGGTAAAAGACCAAAAATTGTAGTGATTGTAGTCAATAAAATTGGTCTTAATCTGGATTTGGCAACATTAATGATAGTCTCATCATTGGATAAATCATCGTTTTGGTTCGAAGATATATATACCATTATGATAGAATTATTGACAATCACTCCCATCAATCCAATGAGGGCTATTCCGACAAACATTGAGATAGCCATACCATGCATAAAGATTGATAAAAAAACACCGATTATCCCCAAGGGAATTGCAAGTATCACAATTATAGGTTTCTTATAAGAATTAAAAATTAGAGAAATGATTAAATAAACCATAACAAAAGCAAAAATTGCAGCAATTCCTAAATTTTTGAAAATTTTTGAATTTTCAATGGGCTCTCCCGCAAATTCTATTTTTATATCATCAGTAGAACTAAAATTCTCTTTAATTTTTTGTAAGACAATCTCTGTGGAAATAATATCTTTATTTATATTACCATAAACATTTGTATATCTTTTTTTATTGATATGCTTATATTCTTCAATGGAATTTCTTTCTTTTGTTGATATGATTGATCCTAATTTTATTTCCTGCCCTGCTCTATTTAATATAGGTATATTTGAAACAATTTCTTTTTCATCTATTAAACCTGTTTTGAGTTTTAATCTAAAATTTGTACTTTTATCAACGGAAAGAATATCACTCACAATCCTCCCTTCAAAAGCATATCCGATTGTTTGTAATACATCCTCTACTGTCAAACCTGCCCCTGATAGTAAAGTATGATTTATTTCAAGATTTATTTCATCCTTTCCTATGATTTCATCATCATCTATATCATACACTCCTGTAATAGATTTCAAGAATTCTTTGATTTCATTGACTTTTTTTCTTCGGACTTCAAAATCATTGTGTATTACTCTTACTTCAAAAGGTTTACCGAGGGGAGGTCCAAAACGAATTATATGAGAAGTTAAACTACTTATTTTTGAATGTACTTCCCTTTTTTCTATTGCCTCAATTGTACTTTTTCTTATTTCTTCTGCAGTTCTTTTTCTCATTTCAAATGAGGTTAGATAAACAAATAGAACCGCAGAGTTACTCATACTTCCCCTTTCGAGAGTAGTCATTTCGCTATTTGTTCCCACTCTAGAAGTAGTACCTAAAATTTCAGTTTTAGAAAGTGTGGAAATATAAGTTCCGAGTTCTTCTACAATTGACTCTGTCTTATCAATAGTGGAGCCTTTTTCTATACTAAGATTGATTATAAAACCCTCCGAAGCCTCTTGTGGAAAAGGATCTACCTTAATATATTTTTTGGTAACAAATATAGTAAGTAAAAATAAAAGGAATGTAAACAATAAAAATAATTTCTTATGTTGTAGTACTTTTCTTAATAACTTTTCATAATAATTTTCTAGAAGTGTTATTAGTTTTTTTCTTTCGACTCTCTTATTTGCAGAATGAGATAAGTGCACGGGAAGCAAAAAATATCCTTCAAATAATGATATTCCCAAACAAAGTATGACAATTGCAGGAATAATCCAAATAAACTTTCCCGGAAGTCCTCCTATACTTACCAAAGGAGAAAAAGCGGCCATTGTTGTAGTTGATGAGGCAAGCACGGGTAACCAAACATCATTTACTCCACTTTTTGCTGACTCCATAGCCGTAAATCCTTTTTCGATATACGAATTGATTGAATCAGAAATAACAATCGCATCATCCACTAACATTCCAACTACCAGAATAAATCCACCCAAAACAAACATATTCAATGAGCTATTTGCGAAGTACAAAAAAATCATACACCCCATCATCGAAAAAGGAATCCCAAAAGCCGTCCAAAAGGCTGTCTTGATATCAAATGTTAGAAAAAGGACTACATTTACTAAAAAAAATCCTAAGAGAGCATTTCCTAGAACAAGATTAATTCTATTTCTAGTTAACTTAGAGTTATCATTCAATTTTGTCATGGTAATATTTCTAGGAAATTTTCTAGCATCCAAATAAAGGGAAATTTCATCTAAAGTTTTAATAATATCTGCATTACTTTTTTTTGATATTAAAAGATTCGCTCCCTGTTTAGAATTATTTACAACTTTTAATTTTAAATCCTCTTCATGTATCTCAATCTCCGCCACCTGGCTTAATTTTACCCCAAATCCATCAGGACTCATGCGTATTACTGTATTTAAAATTTCTTCGGGTGATATAATTTTATCGTACGATACAATCTTTTTTTCAGATAAGAATGATTTTATTGTCCCCCCACTCCCATCTAAGTTTCTTTTACGAATAGCCTGAGCTATAGTCAAAAGATCAACATATTCCTTTTTTGCTTTTTGGGGATCCACTAAAATATGAATTTCTTTTTCACCAATCCCAATGACCTTAATTTTTGAAACACCTTTTATGAGAAGTAATTCCTCTTTAAAATCAAAAATAAAATCTTTTAAATCGTCATACGATCCCTCAAAAGCAAGCTCTATAATTGGTAGTTCACTAGAAGTTATTTCTTGTATCTCAGGTTTTCCTTTTAAATTGCGCGGTAAATTTGATATATTATTGATTTTATTATCAATATCCCTCTGTAATTTATTCAAATTTTCTTTAGATATATTTTCATCTGCTAAAATATTGACAATTGACATTCCTTCTCTAGAAATTGATGTTATCTCTTGAATATTTTCTAATTCTTTAATAGCATCCTCAATGGGAACTGTAAGATTAATCTCTACATCCGAAGCAGAAGCTCCCGGATATATACTAGTAATAGTAAACCTTCCCATGGTAATCTCTGGAAAAGCCTCTTTTCTCAAATTTAATATTGAAAATATTCCTAATCCAAATACTAGAATAATAATTAGATTTGCAATCATTGGTCTTTTTAAGAAAAATTCTACAATCGATTTCATCTAATCCTCCAATCAATTTAACTTTAAATTACTTACAATATTTTTAGATTTTTTTTGAATTATGCAAATATTTAGTAAATATTTTTAATATATTTTTTTTTTAAATATTAATTATTCTAAATTAAAAATTATAGATTCTTTTTTATAAGAAAAATACCAAAGTTTTCATGCTTGATTAGATTATCAATTTTTATTAAAATGGTTATAAAGATAATAAAATAAAATTTTATTTGAATACTCTCTAAGGAAATTGAATGAAAATTATATTTACAATACTTTTTATCTATTTTTTGCAAATTATTTCTATATCTTCCCAATCTACACCCCAAAAAAATAGAATCAGTTCACTTTCCGAAGAAACTGCGCCTGAGGAGAAACCGGAAGAATTAAATGCGTCTTTATTTTATTGGGTTTCTGAATATAAAAAATTAGCAGAGTATAAAAAAACAAATGATAAAAAGATTTCAGATCTAATTAAAAAATATAATACCGACATACAATATTTATATTCAGAAATTAATTTACTAGAAACTAAGATTGAGGACAGAGAAAAAGAAATTACTATTTTAAAAAATCAGGCTGATATTGATAAAATTACAATTGAAAAATTAGAAGCTGAACTTAAAGCTCTAAGAAACCAGAAAGATAAAAATGAAAGATCCTTACTTGATTCGAGTAATCAATTAACAGATAAATCCAAAGAAATTGCAGAGCTAAAAAAACTATTAGAAAATAAAACACTGATTGAAAAACAATTAACCGAAAAATTACAGCAAATCGACAATAATAACGCAAAATCTCTTCAAGAAGTACAGGCTCTTCAGAAGCAACTTCTTGATCTTCAAAAACAAAATTTAATTGAGAAGTCAAACTCTGAAAAATTAAACAAAACCCTTGATGATCTTCAAATAGTATTACAATCTGAGAAACTAAATAATGAGAAATTAAATACTATTATATTAAATTTACAGAAAGAAATTGACGAAGCTAAAAAACAATTTCAAAATGAAAAGACTCTCTCCAATAAAATGAGATCTGAAATTTCCGAATTCCAGGGAAAATTTGATGAAATACAAAAATTACTCCAGATGGAAAAATTTAAGACAGAGAAATTATCCCAAGATTTATTAGAAAAAATTAAAAAAGAATCTGAACTCCAAAAACAAATTATAGAGTATCAAAGAACACTCCAAAATGAAAAGTTAAAATATGATAAACTCACCCTTGATTTAACAGAAAGTCAAAAAGCCCTCAAGGATGTAGCAGTAAGAGACAAAGCAAATGATGACTTACAAAAAAAAATAACCGATCTCCAAAAGCAATTGAATGAGTCGCAAAAATCCGGCATAAAAACAGTTGATACAGAAAAAAAAGTAAATTCCCTCGAAGAGGAAAAAAAGAAAGTACAATCAGAAATATCAATCTTACTTGTCAAACTCCAGGAAAAATCCAAACAATATGAAGATGAAAAGGAAATTTCTCAAAAATTAAGAGACTCAAAAAAGGAATCTGATAAATTAATAGAATCTTTAAATTTGGATATAGTAAAAAAAGATATTAATATATTGGAATTAAAAACTCAATTGCTAACTAAAGAAGAAGAGCTGAATTCTCTCAGATCCCTACACAAAGAAGAAATTGATTTAGCAAGAATTAATATAGAAAATTTAGAAAAGAATATCAAAGAAAAAGAAGAAGAAATATCGATTTTAAAAGAAAAACTCGAAACAGAAAACAATAAATTACTCAAAGAATTAGAAAAATTGACACTCCAAACTAAAAGATTAGAAGAAACACTAGAGAGTGAAATTAAAAAAGGTCAATTAAAAGTTTCCAATAACAAAGGAAGAATTATAATTAATTTTTATGAAATGATCACCTTTAATTCGGGATCAAGTGAATTAAAAATAGAGGGCAAACGTATCTTAGATAAGATTGAAAAGGTAATCAGCACCTCCAATTATTCTAAAATCTCTATAGAAGGCAATACAGATGATGATCCTGTAAGAAATAGCAAATATAAAGACAATTGGCACCTCTCCACCGATCGTGCACTTTCCGTTTTGGAGTATTTAATCTATGCAAAAAAATTAGATCCAGAAAAGTTTACAATTGTTGGAAATGCATTCTACAATCCAATACAAACTCCTGATAAGAGTAAAAATAGACGGGTTGATATTGTACTCATTCCATAATTAGGGAGATTCCTATGAAAATATTTATTTATATTCTATTGCTACTATTCGTTTCCTGCTCTATACCAACCAAACAGGAAGGGGAATCTAAAATCATAAAAAGATTTACCACTACCTTTAAAGAAGCCCAGTTTTCAAAATCTGCCAGTTTCTTGGTGCATTCCGATAAGTTCAACCTTCATCTCACAAGAGGGGAAGGCAATATCCTTGATAATGGAGTTAAGACTCCGACAGATGCCAATCAACCCTTTCACATAGCGAGTATAGGAAAAGTTTTTACAGCTACAATTATATTAAAACTTTTTGAAGAAGGTAAATTAGTCCTCTCCGATCCTATTTCAAAGTATCTAAAAAAAGAATCCCTGGATAAATTATTTTTATACAATGGTATCGACTATTCTGAAAAAGTTACAATTACACAGTTACTGAGCCATACCTCGGGTATAAATGATTACTTTGAATCCGACAGCAAGGAATCTAAATCTCTCTTAAAAGAAATTAAAAATAAGCCCGATAAGTTTTGGACCCCCGAAGAACTCCTGGACTTTACACGAACTAACCAAAGCACTATCGCAAAACCCGGTGATAAATATTTTTATTCCGATACGGGATACATTTTACTCGGGCTAATCATTGAAAAAGTAAGTGGCAAAAAATTTGAAGTTGTACTACAAGAAAAAATCCTAAGCCCACTGAATATGAAAGATACCTATGTTCATTTGAGAAGTGAACCCCTCTCCAAATCTAAAAAACCCATCAGTACAATGATGCTTTCCAATATTGATGTTACAAATTATAAAAGTATCAGTGCAGACTGGACCGGTGGAGGAATTATTTCAACAGCTGAGGACTTACTTTTATTTCAAAAATCTCTTATAGAGGGCAAAATCATCACTCAACAGAATTATAAAGCAATGCGGGGACGCTATAAATTTATGGATGGTATTTATTACGGTTTGGGTTTAATGACCGTTAGATATGGAGATATGTTATTTTTAATGAAAGGCTCCCCCGACTTACACGGACACTCGGGACTACTCTCTACGGTTATGTTTTATTCCCCAGATATTGACACTCATATTATTGCAAATATGGGTAGCACAAATGATATTTCAAAAGTATTTGAAATGATGTATTGGATTAGCTCTGCTGTGAAGAATATGGAAAAGCTTCAAAAATAATTTATTTCACACTTTCTATTTCTATGATTGATTTTTTCAATTCTTCTTTATCATTGGTATACTCTATTTTTTTTACTTTCATTTTTTGTAAATAAAATAGAGTAACCTTCCCTTTCTCTCTGGGTATGTCCTGTGTAATACCAGCTTCTCTCACCAGAGAAATAGGATAAGAATATCCACGCATTTTAGGAAGAGCAATAAATCTTGTGATAAGAGAAGGCATTTTATTAATATCAGAAACAAAAATAACTTTTTTTTTGGTCAATGATTCTTCAGTTTCTGATTGTAATACTTCATGAACGATCTTACTGGGATCCATTTCAGCCACAAATATAACAAGGTTAGTTTCGGGGGTTATATCTCTAACTTTATCATTTTGGTCTTTTAAAGATATGGCTGGCCAATCATTTCCAATCTCTAATGGTTTGCCAATTAAAGTAAATTGTACTATTAATAGTAAGATAATTAATTTTTTCATTTTTTCTTGTTATTCTTTTCTTCTTCTAGTGATATTTTAAAGAATATTTTTATCAATTCTCTATAATTAGAATCTTTAATGAAATAAAATACTTTATTTGATTCTTTACGATTATCTAATATACCTGATTCTTTCATTTTACTCAAATGTTGGGAGGTAACTGATTGACTGGCACCAGTATATTCAGACAAATCACTCACTGATAACTCTTCTTTTAATAAAGAGTATAAAATCATAAATCTAACAGGGTGTGCCATCCCTCTGATTCCTTTAATTAAGTGATCAAGTTGTTTTTTACTCAGGTCAAATTTTATTTTTTTCATGTTCTATCCGTTCAACTTTCTCATATTTTTTATTCCATTTATTTTGAAAAATACTAAAAATGTGACAAATACTTTTTTTATAAAATTTTCCCTTATCCTTTTGAATAAGATCAATTATTTTTTATATTTTTAGAATTTAATAGGATTTATTTACAAAAAAGAAGATTTGTTAAAGAAATAAGCAGTTTTTGAGTCTGCTTATTCATTTAAAAACAATTGGAAATTAACTTTAGATTTTTATTCCTCCAGAAGCCTCTAAAACTACACCGTCAATTAGGTCATTTTCTACAATAAATTCTGCTGTATGGGCAATTTCTGAGGGTTCTCCCAGCCTACCAATTGGAATCAGAGATTTCCATTTTTCCAGGGCTTCGGCTTTCATGTCTTTTAAAACCATTTCTGTGGCTATAAAACCGGGGGCAATTCCTGCTACCCGAATCCTGTAGTTTTTAAGCTCTTGAGCCCATAATTTTGTCATTGAAGCTACACCCGCCTTTGCGGCTGAATAATTGGATTGACCCGGATTTCCATGCATTGCTACCGAAGAAATAGGAATGATGACCCCTCCTTTTTTGGAATCAATCATTTGGACTGCCGCTTCCCTACCTGTTAAGAAAACACCGGTAAGATTTACATCTATAACTGACTGCCACTGCTCTAAGGATAATTTTCCCTTAACCTTTCCGGTTTCCTTATCCACTCTGACCAATAGACCATCTCTCAGTATACCCGCATTTAGTATGGCAACATCCAAGGAAGAAAAATGTGATACAGTTTCTTCCATGAGTCTTACAGCATCTGCCTCTACGGATACGTTTCCTATGATACCATGAGCTTTTACTCCAAGTTTGGAGATTTCATTTACTGTCGCTACTACTGATTCTTCTTTAATATCAGATACAACTATATTACCACCTTTTTTGGCAAAACCCAGAGCCATGGCTTTTCCTAAGCCACTTCCCGAGCCGGTGATTACTATTGTTTTTCCTTTGATTTCCATTATTTAACCTGCTTTTGTCCTCTTTCTCTTAAAGTAACATAGTCAGGGGTAAAAGGTATTTCAATTCTTGCAACGGTTTTATCAGGTCTGGTTATAATGCGAAATAAATTGGGATCTATGGAATCATTCTTTAATAGGATTAAGATAAGAGCAATCCCTAAGCCCGCTCCTTCCGTATTATCCATATTGTCCATGTAAAATTCAGCAATATCGTTATATCCCATTGCTTTTTTCATTTTTTCACGCATTCTCAATTCTTCAGTTCGTAGTACAGGGGTATTGTTTACAACCTCAACATACATACCCGTGGGATTGTGATAAAAATTTATCTGACAATAAATCCCCCTCTCCATACACTTTCTTCCGTATTCCTCTGACATGCTATCCGAGAAGGATGCTTTGAATTTTACAATCCCTTCCTGGTAATCATTCTCATCAGATATGTTTAACTTGTTATCCTCAAAGAACATTCTCTTTTGGTTGGCCTTTACAGCATTGATAGCAAGTTCCTTCAAAATGGTATAAACCATGTCAGTAAATCTATCCTGACCATGTTTTTTTAGGATACCGGTTATAATTTTTAAAATGTAATGTTCAAGACGTTGGTTAATTTTTGATGACTTCACAGATATTTTATCTTTGTCTTCAATTGCGTTACCGATTCGAACATCTAGTGCGGCATCTTTGTCGTTAGTCATTGGGCTCCTTCCGGTGGACGATTTAGTGGTTTCTATTATAATCGTTAATCTAGGGTATTTCCATGATATTTGAAAACAAAAAATTGAATAACACTGAGAAAAAAGCTAAGAATTCCAATATATTTATGAAGCCGACTATTTTTCCCTACAATAGGAAGCAGAGTCATTCCAAAAATCAGGGGATAGTATAAATAAAGAACCTCTTCATACTTAAAATAGCCGATAAGAAAAACAAAAATTATAGAGCTGAACAGAAACAAATAATTTATATGATGAACAATTGTTGGTGATCTAAACAATCCAAAATAGGATAAATATCCCACCGAGCAAGCACTCAGAGATAAAACTATAGGTATAAAAAGGAGTAAGTTTAAGTCGATCATGTCAATTGCGTATGTTTATTAAATTCGAACTGGAAACGCTCCCGCCCGTTTTTTTAGGATATCTTCAGAAAAATATTAATTTTTCAAATTTGCACTAGCATAATTTTTTCGAATCTGTCGAAAATAAAAAAGTATGATTCCTGTAAAACTATCTCATTTCCTAAAAAGGGTGTTTCGTGTCCCGGGAAATCTCCCCTTTGCCTTTTTTACCCTTCTTTTTACCATTCTAATCCTTTCTCCCATGAATGCAATTTTTTCAGATAAAAAAGACAACAAGTTTGTGTATGGTTTTTTTGATGAAGAGGGAACAAGATATATCAAGATGATAGTAATCGGGGAAACTTCCACAATAGAAAAAGCATCAACGGTGGAACTCGACATGAAAGATGAC
This sequence comes from Leptospiraceae bacterium, assembly GCA_947458405.1. GTDB lineage: Bacteria > Spirochaetota > Leptospiria > Leptospirales > Leptospiraceae > JACKPB01. The sequence goes on along the minus strand of CANGZW010000034.1, from coordinate 19,165 downwards.
AAATCCCTTTTGGATTTCGATACCAGGCCGGATATCGTTATTGTAAAGGTTCATAATAACCCCGGAATCAGGCCGGGTCAAACTCTTTACCTATTAGAAAAACACCCCGATCATGATTTTTATAAAGATGGAAATATTGTCGGTCAAATCAAAGTAATCTCTGTTTTTAATACATCCTTTTTTGGTCAACAATTGAGAGGGGAAGGTCATCTGAGAATGATAGAAGACAATACTATGACCGTTGCGATGCCCCTTACCAATGAAGGCTTAAAGGAAGCAAGAATTATAAAAAAACAAGCTGACTATTATGTGAATAAGGGTGACATACCAAGTGCAATACAGTACTACAAAAAATCTATACAGCTAGATGGAAATTCTCCAGAACCTCATTATGGACTCGCTAAAATTCATGATTTAAAATCAGAGGATTATATATCGGCGGCATATGAATATTCACAAACTTATAAAAGAAGAGATAAGTTTGTAGAAGAACAAGAAAAATATGATTTTATGATTAAATATGCAAGATTTTTAATCAACAAACATAAGGTAGAATTTTCAAATTCTTTATTAAAGAAATCAGATTTAGAATTAGCAGGACTTGTATCCAAAGAGAATTACAGAATTGAGCCCTCTCATTTTGAAAACCTTCTCAATCTCTCCGAAATTAGTTTTCTCAACTACATATTATACAGATCAAAAGAAAATAATCTTGAGAATAGAAAAAAAGTGGAAGAGTATGACAACTTAACTTCGGAATATTTAAACCTAGCACTTGAGAATAGAATCCAAGATTCCAGAATCCAGTCTCTTGCTACCTTTTATTATTTTGAAAAACTAAAAGACATTCCTGCTAAAAATCTTACTACATCCCAGGCAAGTTTAGCCAAGGAATTAGTAGAAAAAATTGAACGTCATGCAAAGTTTTATATGATTTACAGAGCTAAGGGTAAAAAGCCTGAACCGGCAGTATTACAAGCACTTGAATATACAAAATCACTCCGATAATATATTTCCACGTCGTTCGTAAATATATGTTTCCAAAATATTCATATCATCGGGGTTTGAGGAAATAAATGTAATACCCAATCTATATATCTTTTCATAGTTTTCCTCTATTTTAAAATAGCGAATGATTTCACCCGATAAAGTGAGGGTTTTTCTTCCAATAGGTATATACATTTTGATAGTGTTGTGTTTAACCAAATAATTATATAGATTCTCATCTGTTATTTCAAACAATAAACCACTAATAGAAATATCAATAATCCTGGTATTAGTATACAATGTATTAAAATTATTTCCCCGAATTGAAATTTTTGTAAAACCATAGCAGGCAATTTCAGTCATTTCATGGATGTACTCTGCATGAAAATGGGTGAGCATATGTTTATCCATTGCAGTAGTAAATACTTTGATATGACCTATAACTTGATCGAATAGTGTGAGGGGAGATATTATATAGGAAACCATAAAATTTCTAAGTTCGGATTTTTGGAGTTTTTCAAAGAATTTTTGCGATTTATAATCACCATCTTTTTCAACTTTTTCTAAATATAAATCCCTGTATGACATAAAATTAGAATTCTTCGATTCAGAGTAATAATTTTCTAAGATTGCACAATCTTCAATATATATAGACTTATGATTTTTAGTAAAAACTCCTTTGACTAATTCATTCTCATCACCCTCTTTATATATCACAATCTCATACTCTTGTGATACATTTAAAATATAATCAGTCAATATGAGATTCATTAATTTTAAATCTGGAGTGTCTTTTTTTATTTCCCGGAATAAGTGAGTAAATTGTCTTTCGGCATGAATATTATCTCCAGTGACATAAATACCCCCCCTAAAAGACTTAAATAGAATAACGAAATCCATAAAGAGATCATCCACTAAAACTCTTCTGTAATTTCTCATTTCTGCCGCTTGGAGCTCGGAAGGAATTTTTATTTTTACGAAGGAACTACGAATATCTTCTATTATAACTTCAAATTGATATAGAACGTTTACTACTTCAAACTTAATTTTTGCCCTTCTGGATGTTCCTTCTTCAAAACCCAAAACATTCAATTCTACAAAATCTTGTAGTACATCATGTACAATTACCGTCATTACATCTTCTTCATATTCAAAGCGAAATTCAATACTTTCAAATTTCAGATAATGAAATAAGTGTTTTATCAGATTAATATCCGATCCAATGATTGTTTCTCCATAGGTTTTTTCCATGAGATTGATTAAATCCTGCAAGGAATTAGATCTACCGACTGCCATGATTATATTATCGGTTAGTAAAAAAAAAAAGCAATTCGATTTTATGTTATATATAATTCTAAAATTCTCTTCCCTAAGATAGAAAGTCTGATATTTTGGTTTATGAGGGACTGGAAAATGACACTGATAACCACTGAAATTATTGAGATCAACCGAAAAAAGATAGCATTTTTATACCTAAATAACCCGGTAACCAAAAATTCAATGACATGGGATATGAGTATAGCTTTTAGACAGGAGATACAGAAATTAAAAGATTCCTCAGAACCCCCCTCCAGTTTAATTCTAACAGGGAAAAATAATATTTTTTCATCGGGTGGGGATCTTTCCCTCCTCAGGTCATTCAAAGAAAAAACGTTTGAAGAAAATAAGAGGGATATGTATGAATTTTATAATAATTTTCTTTGTATTCGAACCCTCCCCTTTCCTGTTGTAGCGGCAGTCAATGGTCATGCAGTTGGGGCAGCGCTTTCTTTAGCCTTTGCCTGCGATCTCAGGGTATTTTCTTCCCATTCCAAGTATGCATTTAATTTTGTGAAATTGGGAATCCACCCCGGTATGGGTTCGTCTTTTATAGTGAAGGAACTTTTCGGAAAAGATATGGCTAATAATTTATTACTCACCGGTGAGCCAATTTCCGGGGATGAAGCCAAGGTCTTACATCTCTGCCAGGATGCCGTAAGTCAAGGGGATGTAGTCAAAAGGGCAACTGAAATAGCCATTATATTAAGCGAAGGAGCACCCTTAGCTCTGAAATTATTAAAGGAAACCCAATCAAGCTATGAAGAGCTCCAACAGGCTTTACGGATAGAAGCAGAAGCACAGGCGAAGTGTTTTCAATCAGAAGACTTTGAAGAAAGTTTAAATGCAATTGTTGAAAAGAGAAAGCCAATATTTAAGGGGAAATAAATTATCCCTCATTTTAATAAAAACAGGAACTAAATTGTCACTACTTAAGAAAAGAGGAATTATTTTACAAAGTAATACATACTCCGAAGCAGATGCTCTAATAACATTATTATCTGATGATGGTTTTAAAGAGAAATTTTTAATCAAAGGCATAAAGAAAAGTAAAAAAAGACCCATAGTGGCAAGTGAGATAGGAACCTTAATTCATATAGATTATTATTTTCATCAAAATAATAGCCTCTTTTATTTAGTGAAAGAGATAAGTCTCGAAAAAAGGTATGACGTAATCAAAAATAATTATTTATCCACTTTAATTTTATGCCTATTTCTTGAGCTAATTGAAAAGACCCTCCCGGAAGGATATGCAGATCCAAAACATTTCAAACTTTTATTTGGAGCCTTAGAGGCATTAGAAAAATATGGCTCGAATATACTAATTCTACCTTTTTTTAAATTTAAACTTCTCTTGAGTTTGGGTGTTGTACCACGAGAATATAATTGTCAAAAATGTGGTGACGGAATACTCACTAAAGATTCTGCAAAATTAAATTTAGCAACTCTTGAAGCTCTCTGCTGTGATTGTGAGGTTTTTTCTGAAAATGACATAGAAATTATAAGATTATTTAAAGGTATTTCTAAAAAAAGTTATGATTCGGTAGTTTTAGAAAAAATCCCTGAAGTACTACTTATGAGAGCTGATACTATTTTAGATATGTTTATTAAAAGCTCTTTGGGTGTATCCCCTAAAAGTTCTGAAATGTTATACAGATCACTGCATGAGTTAAATGCTATAATATAAAAAGGTATAGAATAATGAATGAATCAGAAGTACTAAGAAATAAGGTATTAAAAATTTTAGAAAAAGGTGTTTTGGAGTTTTTAAAATTAAAATCCCTACCTTATACACTCGAAGAGCTAAATCCTAAAATAGAATATTCAAGAAATGAAAAATTTGGAGATTATTCGTCTGCATTTTTGCTAGAGCATAAAGAAAAATTGGGTTTACCTATAGAAAATTCCAAAGAATTTATAAATTTTTTACAATCTAACCTTTTCAGTGAAGTTACATTTTCTCCCCCCGGTTTTGTAAATTTTAAAATTTCTAAAAATGAATTAGCAAATTATATAAATTCATTTACTATTAATAAATCTACTATTTTTCCAGAAGTTACACATAAAGAAAAGATATTATTTGAATTTGTAAGTGCAAATCCCACAGGTCCTTTAAATATCGTTTCAGCTAGAGCCGCGGCTATGGGTGCTAGTATTACAAATTTATTAAGTAAGGTTGGGAATCAAGTTGAAAGAGAATTTTATGTAAATGATTATGGAAATCAGGTTCTTTTATTGGGAGCATCCTGTGTTATTAGACTAAAAGAACTCAAGGGTCTTGAAATTCAGTTTCAGGAAGAAGGCGACATTACGAGCCTCGAAATCTTATTAAATACTAATAAACTTCCCTATGAAGGATATAGAGGAGAATATGTAGCACAATTTGTTAAAGAAATTTATAATTCATCTGAAAAAGAAAATATAGATTTAATGTATAACAAAAATAATTTTTTAGAATTAGCAGAATATTTCTCAATCAAAGCTACAAGTTATAATCTCGAAACCCAAAAGAAAGATTTAGAGAATTTTGGTGTAAAATTTGATACTTTTTATAGTGAAAGAAGTCTTCATGAATCAAAAAAAGTTGATGAATGTTTTGCAGAATTAAACAACACAGGTAAAATCAAAAAAGAAGATAATAAATTTATTTTTTTATCCACTGAGTACGGGGATGATAAAGATAGAGTTGTAGTACGTGATGATGGAAGACCCACATATTTACTGGCGGATATTGCTTATCACAAGACAAAAGTAGATAGGAAATTTACAAAACTTTATAATATATGGGGACCCGATCATCATGGTTATATTGCACGATTAAAAGGTGCAATGATTGCTTTGGGTTATCCCGATGAATCCTTTCGAATTTTAATAGCCCAACAAGTAAACCTTCTCTCAAAAGGCGAGAAAGTAAAAATGAGTAAAAGACTCGGACAGTTTCAAACGATGAATGATCTTATGGAGTTTCTAGGCGATTCCAGTAGGGATATAGCCCGATATTTTTTTGTGATAAGAGCTCTCGAAACTCCCTTGGATTTTGATTTAGATTTGGCTAAAGAAGAAAGCGATAAAAATCCTGTATTTTATTTGCAATACGCACATGCGAGAATTCAATCGATATTTAAAGAAGTTGGAAAAGAGATAGATATAGACTTGTTTTTAAATTTAAATTCAACTTATGAAAGAGATAGATTATTATTTTGGATTGCTAGATTTCCTGAAGAAATATTAGATTCTGCTAAAAATATGGAGCCACATAGACTTGCCAATTATTTACAAAATCTGGCTAAAACATTTTCCAAATTTTATATTGCCAAGGATAATAAATTAAAAGATTGTTCTACGGATGAAAGAAAAGCATTGAGTTTTTTATTGGAAGGTACCCTAGTGTGCTTAAAAGAGGGTCTTGCAATTCTTGGTATTACTGCTCCGGATAGATTAGAAAGGGAATCTAAATGAATTTATCAATAATTATAATGTCAACCGGATCTGAAATAACTACCGGTAAGAGTTTAGATACAAATTCAATGTGGATAGCCAATGAACTCTCTTTAAAGGGTTATATTGCTGAAAGATTTATAGTAGTTCCGGATTCTCCAAAAATCATAAAAGAAGAAATAGAAAGATTTATCCCATCAACATCTCCAACTTTAATAATTATGACGGGTGGATTGGGAGCCACCATGGATGATCATACTTTAAATGTAGTTTTGGGTATTACAGGTTCTTCTAAAATAAGAGTAGAATCCGCCTACAATAAATTAGTCAGTATCTCCGAAAAAAGAGGACCCCAGTATATGGAATTACTCGGGGTTACTTCGAAACAAACCTATATTCCTGAAAATGCCACTGTTCTTTTGAATAATGTTGGAATTGCCCCCGGATTTTTGGTTAAATTAGGTGATAATTTTTGGCTATCTGCAATGCCCGGTGTGCCTATTGAAATGAAGTCAATGTTTTCAAATGAATTATTACCCAATATTATAAAGGATTTTCCTATTGTAAAAAAATTATACCTCTCCAAGTACATTTGGAATATGAGCGAAGGTCTATATCAGAAAGAATTTATAAATGAAAATCTCAATTTTATCAAAGAAAACAATATCGAATGGGGTGTTACAGCTAAAGCAGGACATATTAAAGTATCTTTTATATCTGAATCTAATCTATTATTAGATGAAATCTTAATAAGATTACAGAATTTTTATAAAAAATTACTTACAGATGATATTTTAGAATCTATTCATAATTTACTGATTAATAATAAGGAAACTCTCTCTACTGCAGAATCCTGTACGGGGGGTTATATTGGAAAATGTATAACAGATTTAGCTGGTTCTTCTCATTATTATTTAGGATCAATTGTGAGTTATCACAATGATATTAAAGAAAAACTTTTAAATGTAAAAAGAGATACTTTGAAAAATTTTGGTGCGGTGAGTGAAGAAGTTGCAAGGGAAATGCTAATAGGATTAGAAAATAATTTTAAATCTACATATAGTATATCTGTTACAGGTATAGCGGGACCCGGTGGCGGAACACCAGAAAAAGAAGTTGGCACAGTCTATATTGGTATAAAAAGAATAAATAAAGAAATAAAAATACATAAGCATTTGTATCCCTTTGGAAGGGAGAGTTTTAGAAATGCTGTAGTTCAAATTTCTCTTTTTTATTTATACAATGAAATTTTAGAAAATAATTAAATTAAGGATTTATCAATATGCTATACTATCTATTTTTTTCATTACTAATAAGTTTTAGTATTATTTATAATTACAATAACAAACTAACTCAGGTTCCTATAATCCAAGAAGTTTGGATATGGGATAAGAGAGAATTGAGTGATGTATATGGTAAGGACAATAGAAATAGTTTAAAAGAAAATTCTCCTTATAAAACATTAAATGGATACTTTACTTCATTCAACAAACCATATCTTTTTAGCGCACGTAAAACATTTTATGGTGAAGACAATGACTTATTCGAACTTCCCGTGCTAGGAAATGGATATATATCATTCAAAAAGATAGGTGATAAGATCACTTATTTTTCCAAAAATGGTGAAGTACTATGGAAAAAATCATACCAGAGCTACCCTTTTTCTACTCCCATTGGTAATACACACTATCTAGTCTCTGGAGATGGTAATCAGGTCTTAGTGATAGATATAAATGGGAATTTAACGGGCTCTCTGCAACTAGATGGAAGATTTTTAACTGATATATCTAATACTGTTCACTCAGGTAGTATCTTACTTTTTTCGGGTGGTGAATTATATAGACTCGATAGTAATGGAAAACTCATATACAGGAACGATGAGGCTGATCCAAAAGTATTTCATTTTTTTAAAAGCTCTGCTATCTCCGAAAATGGAATTTTTAGTGCAGTACATTTTATGGAAAAAGAAAACGATTTTATAAACACATACGATGATAAAAGAAAATTATTATACCAATATAAACTCGATTCCTTATATCCCCATAAGATATATATGGCGGTATCTAATTCAGGAGAAGTATTATTAAACTTACGGGATAAAATTATAATCTTATCTCCAGAGGGGAAAGAGATAATTAAAAATGATAAAAAAATTAAAGAAGATGTATATCAGGTATCATATTCGAATGGTAATATATTTTCCGCTAATTTTAACGAAAAATTATTCTTCTTCACTAAATATGGAGATATTATAAAAAAAATGAAATTTAGTTCGAATAAAACAAGAATATTTTCAGGAAAAACAGATGATATATTTTTTATAGAAAATTCAAATAGTATCACTCAAATGAAAGTCTTTACCGAATGACTGAAATTTCTAACTTTAAATTTTTATGTAAATTAACAGGAAAATGTTGCATTCATAATCAAGTTATTTTAAATTCTTATGATATTTTTAATATTGCAATAAACTTAAATGTAAGCGCAAAATTTTTATTTCAAAATAAGTTAATAACATATATTATAAATAAAAATAATTATTGGATGGATCCAGTAATTAATCTTGGTAAAGATAATGTTTGTCCATTTTTAAAAACAGAAACTCAAAATTATTTATGTGATATTCATTCTCATAGACCTACTGTCTGTAGAATTTTTCCATTAAATTATAATCTTGAATCAAAAGATTTTAAAATAAATAGTGTATCAAGAGAAAGATGTTTAGAATGTTTTAATAGTGATGTAAGTATTGATTATTCTGATTATATTCTTTTATCCGATCTCGATAAAAGGATTAAAATTGAAGAAATATATCGGAAATTTTTAGTTGAGATTACTTCTTTTGGATATAATCTTAAAGATATAGTAAGAAATGATAAAAAGAAAAAAATATTTTTTCAAATACAAGAAACACTTTATGAGAAATACCCCGGTAGTATGGAAAGAAACCTTGAGTTTCCATGGGATGATATTAAATTAGAAATTTTAGATTTGATTCATTTTTCTTGATTTTAATTCGATTTTTTATTTTTTAGTTTTTTTTGAATCTTTTTCTTTTATTTCTTCCTTGGATATTAATTCTCCATCTATATACATTCTTTCAATATTTAATAGTCCTCTTTCAGATTTAAAAGGATTTTCTTTATATAAGAGTAAATTTGCTTTTTCTCCTTCTCGTATTACGCCATTATAATTATCAGCAAAGAGTGGACAGGAATTTTTTGTTAATGCCTTTACCAATAAATAAGGATTCTCTAGGATATTATTTAAAATGATAAATTCCCGAATGGCTGAAATTCCTGGAAAAGATAGCATATTCCCACTTCCCCCACTAATTATTAGATTATTAATTAAAAAATTATTATTTTTCAAAAATTCTAAGTAGGAGTCATATTCTTTTTTTATCTTACTATATTTTTCAATGTCATAATTATTTGAGTTTATTTTTTCCTTAACTTCAGGATAGTAATATTTCTTATAATATTTTGAAATATTGGCAAGATATTCATTTTCAACTATAAATTCATCTTTATCTTTTTCAATATATAGATTTCTATATACATTTAGTTCTGGAATATAATTTATTTTTTCAAGTACTTCATTACTAATAGTTTGTGAAATTTCACTGGATAATGGATGTTGAATGTATCTCATACCGGAACGAATTGAATCTAAATTACCTGTTTTATCTCCAAAAGAGGATATGAATATAACTGATTTATTATTAATTTTATTTACTTTTCTGAAAAAATCTGAATCAAAATAATAATTTATGTCTTCATTGTATCTATTTAATAAATATATGATAGGAGTGTTGATTTTGATTTGTTCCTGGATTTGTTGTAAAGCCTGTTCCTCATTTTTTACTGTTATATATATTTCTTCCGATAAACTGGGGTATTCATTTGTTAAATAAATTATTGATTTTTGACTATATTTTATGTGTGGATATTTTATTTTTTTTTTACTAATTAAATTTGATAGATAGGGAGGGTTGTTTATACTATAAATATGTGAAAATCCATGGGATAAGTAAGAATTTAAAGCCAAAAATATCCCTGAAGAGGTATTTGCTCCTCCCAATGAATCTGCTCCTAGAGTAACACCTATATCACAAAATGAAGGTAGTGCATAAAATGATATTCCATCAGTTCTGTTTTTAGTAATATTTTTAATTATATCATTTGATATAAAAATATTTGAATTTTCAGAAAAATCATTAGTATTGGAATCATAATACTTAATTCCTTTTAAGTTAATTTCTTTTGAGTATAAATTAAAATTTAGAAATAATATAATAAATAAAAAGAATTTCATATTTATTAACGTACAACCCCTGGAATATTTGGTTGGTTTTGATTTTGGTTTTGGTTATTTTGTTGTGTATTTGTTGAGCCTGATGGAGTTGTTTCCAAAAATGTATTTTTTTGTTTTGGCATATCTTCTTGTATTACAAGTTTTACATTTTCTACTTTATCGTATAGCTTATCTTGAATAACTCGAAATACAAAAATACAATTTTTTCGGGATGAATAATCTTCTTTAAATAAAAACATCGAATCCAAAAACCAAGAAAACTCTCCCCTTGATAATTCTGATTTATTTTTACGTTCTCCTATGTTTATTTTTATTCCAGAATATTCCTCTTTATTTTTTACATTACTAGTAGCAATCGCTCTAAGTATAGGAATAGTTAACTTGTCCCTCTCAGAAATTGATCTTTGAAGACAGGTTTCCCTTTCCTTGACAATTGTTTTTTCTTCAAGTAGTATGGGAACATTCACAACTACCTGAAAAAAATCTCGGGAAATAAAACCCGTATATGTAGTATTCAATAATGGTTTTTTTGAATAATTTGGGTCTGAAATTTTACAATTTATAAAATTAAATATTACTAATAAAGTACTAAGTATTACATTTGTGACTCTTTTCTTATTTTTCACTTCTTAATTAAAATAAAAAAAATGCTTTTAGCATTTTTTTTATTTTCGAGTTACCACAGATTTTACTTTTCCTAATTTACTTCTCAATCTCATCACAGCTTTTGTATGTAATTGAGAGATTCTTGACTCAGTAACTTCCAAAACCTCACCAATTTCTTTTAAGGTTAAATCTTCATAGTAGTACAAAACTATTACCTTTTTTTCTTTTTCCGGGAGGGTCTTAATTGCTTCTACTATTACATTTTTAATTTCTTCTCTTTCTATAATTACATCGGGATTCATATTAGAGGGGGATTCTAATGTTTCCATAAAAGAAACTTCATCGTTTTCATCCCCCAAGAACCAAATATCATTAAGTGATACAAGAGAAGTTCCGCTGATTTTAGTTAGAATAGAAGTATATTCCTCCATGGAAACACCTAATTCTTTAGCAATAACCTCATCTTCAACAGGTTTTCCTTCTTTGTTCTCAAGCATTCCAATTATTTGCTCTAATTGTTTAGCTTTTTGCCTGATAGATCGGGGAATCCAGTCCACAGATCTCAATTCATCAAATATACTACCCCTGATTCGGGTCATAGCATAGGTTTTGAATTTAATCTCTCTTGCCGGATCAAATTTTTCTATTGCATCTAAAAGTCCAAATACTCCATAACTCACAAGATCATCAAACTCCACATTTTGAGGCATACCAATTGCAACTCTACCGGCAACGTGCTTTACAAGAGGAGAATATTTTTCAACCAAGTAGCTTCTGATTTCTGGTTTCTTGGTGGCACGATATTCTTTCCAAAGGGATGTTTCATCAATTTGATTGTACTTATCTAGTAGTCTGGACATAAATTATTTTAATTTAACTCTTAGCTCTTGGGTTTGAATTAAATCATTTCCTCACTTTGTATATTTTTATAATTACTCTGGTATATTTTCACTTTGGTTTATTTAGATTATTGGGCATGTCATCCTGAGCCATAATCGTTCTTATAGCTTCTGCCATTAATTTGGGTTCATTTTTAATAGGAATATTATCTATCATTATATGATCCCCAAATTTTCCATTCTTAGGTCTCTCATTCTTAGGATTTGAAGGTAATGACGGGTCACCCAATGTTGATTTTTCTCCCGATGTGCCCGAGTGAGAATCTGAAAATTCTTGATTAGATTTTGAATCTCCCTGTTGTTCGGAAGAGTCAGTTCCCTCTTCTCCTTCGGAAGCTGCCGAAAAATTTCCACTACTGACATTGTTTAAAAAATCTGTAAATTCGGGAACCTTAGATTCCAGAAAAGATAACAATCCAAAAACTAATCCAGCCAATACAATTGAAGAGATAATACTATATGTTATAATATTATAAATAGAATTTCCCGCAATAATGCCACCCGGTAAACTCAATCCAATTCCTATAACAAAAAAAGCTATAACGATTTTTGATTTCACGCTATTCCCCTATTTCTCATTATCATTATTAGCAAAAAACTTTTTCAAATAGCCACTCAAACGCTTATCATCATCTGATTGACCAATGTTTTCTTCTATGATTGTCCTACTCAATCTAAAAATACAATCTGCCGCTCTAGATTTAGGTGAGTTTATGATGAATGGTTTTTGAACATAAATACTTCGTTCGACTTCCTCATCCTTATAGACAACTCCAATTTCTTTTGGTACTACATTTAAGAATTTATTACAGATATCCACGACCCTTTTTGAAACTTTTCTACCATCTATTTCATCTTTTGCTTTATTTATTATTACACTAAGTTTAAAACTTTTATTTCTATTGATAATTGATTTAATTAATCCATATGAGTCTGTTATAGATGTGGGCTCGGGAGTTGTAACTATAATCACTTCATCAGCCGCCATAATTAAATTGATAACAACCGAGTTAATACCTGCACCCGTGTCTATTAGGATATAATCAAAATCATCAATCTCTGCAAAACTCTTCATAAGATTTTCTCGAGCATTAGAATCTAAATCAGCTAGTTGTGTATATCCACTAGCCCCGGGGATAATACTCAATCCTTCGGGAGTTTGTAAAATAATTTCTTTAAGAGTCTTTTGTCCACGTATTACGTGATACAATGTGTACTTGGGAATTATTCCCATTATTACATTGATATTAGCCAGTCCAAGATCACCATCCATAATCAAAACTTTTTTTCCCTCTAAAGTTAAGGAGAGTCCTAAGTTTACAGTTATGGTGCTTTTTCCCACACCTCCCTTTCCAGAACTAATAGCAAAAATCTTGGTAGATCTTTTTTTAGTCTTATTTTGGGAGGATTTAATTGGAGATTTATCCCGTAATTTTCTAAGTGCCGCGGCTTGGTCCATTTTTATATCTTACGAATTTGCAAACGCAAATGCTTCCCCTTTTATATCCTTCATTTTTTCTGGATTCATAATTAAATCAGCGAATATCTTTTTGGATGCTGGTATCATGTCAAAAGGAACTTCCTGTCCAATACTGAAATAGGCAAACGACTTAGAGTTTGTATCTGCTAACTCTAGGGCAGATGAAATATAATCTGCTTCATCCATTTTAGATAAAATAATTCGTTTATACCCAACATCTTCATAGGCAGTCATTACAGATTTCATATTGGATGAAGATATAATTGAAGGTAATACAAGTATATTTTCTACTTGGTCTCTATCAGAGAAGGCCTCCTGATAGGCTTGCATTTTTTGCAAAAAATCAGGATTTTTATGGTTATAACCGGCTGTGTCTATTAAAATTAGTTCAGACCCATCCCGGGAAAGATTTTCTTTGAATTTTTTTAAATCCTTAACTGCAAAAAATGGAATATCCATTGTATCAGCGTATCTCTTCAACTGTTCAATAGCGGCAATTCTATAATTATCCGTTGTGTACAACGAAACCATTCTACCCATGTGCAAAAAATACTTAGCCGCTAATTTTGCGATTGTAGTTGTCTTACCACTCCCTGTGGGCCCGACGAGAAATATTACTTTTCTTTTTCCCCTTCCTGTACCTGAAAATAAATCAGAATCTACACTGATTCTATCTTCCATAATTTCAGCCATTTTATCATTCACTGCTGAACTCTTAGCCTTATCGATATAAGAAAGATGTTTGTCAGCTTTTTGGACTAATTCTTCAACATAATCTGGTGTCATACCTTCTTTTATTAGCTTTTCTTTAACTCTTCTAAGATACACTGAATCATTGCTATAGTTTTGTTTTACAGGTATATTAGGTTCATTGTATAAAAGTTCATCTTTCATAGAAATGCCTAATTCCCTACTCTCCCTTTTAATTACAGGGGTAAATTCAGTAAATTGGGGCTCTGTTTTAGGATTTTCTTCCTCGAAAGAAGATCTTTTTTCTCTATCCCTATCGCGATCCCTCTCCCTCGACAAAATAGGCTTGATATCACTCAATCCTTTCTTTTTGTTTCGTGATTCATCCCCTGTTTTTTGGCGGAGCAATTCTTTTAGATCTTCGAGCTTACGCTCTACCCGATCCTTTGAGGTTTGTTGTTCGGGTACTCCAATCTCGATTTCAATATATTTTTTGGCTAACAACTTACTTCCAAAGACGCCCCCTTCGGTGACTATCCTTTGCTCGTAAACATGGGCTTCCGGTCCGTACTTCATCTTCATTTGCATAAAGCAATCCTGAATATCCCTACCTCTAATCTTTACAAAATCCATACATACCTCTCAAAAAATATATTTATCATTCTGTGTTCCTACCGCTCTTCACCGGCTCTGAGTAAACATTGATTACACCTTCCATTACAGTTTTAGTGGAGGATTGTATTTCTTCAATGGCAATCACTGCAAAATTTCTCGGAGGAAATTCTTTTGCTAACATATATGAAAATGGCAAACGTAGGGGACGACTGACTACAAATATTGGAAATTTTCCCTCATTGTGAAACTTATTGTACTCTCTAGCGATAGATTCTATTAATTTGTTATAATAATCAGGAGGAATGGAAATCAGACTTCCCTCGATTGGATCGACTACAACCCCTTTGCTCAATCTATCCGCTACCTTAGGGTCAAGTGTTACAACATGCAATCTTCCATCAGCCCCTTGGTAATCATTGATAATCTGTCTGGAAATAGACTGTCTTACATTCTCGGATAAGAAATAGGGATCTCTAGAACGGGCTTCGTTATTGGCAATTGCTTCAATAATTCCGGATAAGTTTCTAATTCCCAAACCTTCCCTCAAAAGATTTTGTAATACCTGTTGGATAAGACCATATCCAATTTTTTTGTCATCAATTTCAGCCACAAGGGATGGATGGGAAGCCTTGAGATGCTCGAGAAGACTCTTGATCTCTTCTCTTCCCAATAGGGATGCGGCATGATTTGCTATTAATTCTTTTAGATGTGTTACAATTACTGTAGATGGATCTACGACAGTATAACCTTTATTCTCAGCGTCAATTTTATCATCCGGATGAATCCACTTAGCTTTGTATCCAAATGTTGGCTCTGTGAAATCTTCTCCCCGAACGGGATCGGTAACTTTTTTAGCATTGTCTAGTGCCATGAGTCTATCAGCTTTGATCTTACTTTCACCGACAACCACACCATGTACCTTAATTGAATAGGAATCCGGATTTAACTCCAAATTATCTAAGATTCTAACTGCAGGTATTACAAGTCCTGTATCAATAGCGAACCTTCTTCTAAGATTAGAGATTTGATCGAGTAGTACACCACCCTGACTGGCATCCACAAGGGGTACTAAATTTAATCCCAATTCAACTTCAATAGGATCAATACGCAATTCTTTGTAATAATCTGGTTTCTTTTCTACTTTTATATCATTATCTTTTTTCTCTATGGATGCGAGTGTTTCCTTGGCATTTTTATCTATGGAATAGGCTAAATAAGCTATTCCTGCCGCAAAAAACATCAAAGTAAAAAATGGCAATCCCGGAATGAGTGAAGCTGCGGCAAGACTGGCTGAAACCACATAGAGAGTTTGGGGATTCATAAAGAGTTGTGCTCTAAACTCTTCTGCTAAGTCTTTATCCGAACCAGCACGTGTTACAATCATACCCGTTGCAGTTGTTGTCAAAAGACCGGGCAATTGCGATACAAGACCATCCCCAATCGTAAATTTTCCATATATTTCCAGGGCATTTGCAAAGCTTTCCCCTCTGATTGCCATACCAATTATAATTCCACCGATTAAGTTAATGGCAGTAATGATTAGCCCCGCCCGAACATCCCCCTGAACGAATTTACTCGCTCCATCCATTGCCCCGTAAAAATCAACTTCTCTTTGGACTTTTTTTCTTCTAGCTCGTGCTTCTTCTTCTGTAATATTTCCACTCGAAAGTTCTGTATCAATCCCCATCTGCTTACCGGGAAGTGCATCTAAAGTAAACCTTGCCGCAACCTCTGCAATACGGGTTGCACCCTTGGTGATAACTACTATTTGGACGATTACTAAAATTAAAAATATAATAAATCCTATTACATAACGTCCCATACCCGTACCACCACCGACAACGAATGTTCCGAAGGCATCAATAATATGGCTATTAAAGGAGGAACCTTTTGCTAAAATTTGTCTGGTTGTTGAAACGTTTAGAGCCAACCTATACAGGGTAGTAATCAAAAGTAAGTTTGGAAATATTGTAAAATCGGATGGTTCTTTTACAGAGAGAGAAGTAAGTAAAATTAAGAGTCCGGAGGTAAGACTTACTACAATCAAAAGATCTAATACAAATCCGGGAAGAGGAACTATTAACATAGCTAGTATTCCTATAACACCCCCCCCTAGTATTACATCAGATTGGTTGTACCATTTTTTTGTACTCATTTTTAAGCAACTCTCCTATACTTATCGAGTCTGGAAATAATTATGGATACCGCTCTAAAAAATTTGGCGGGTATTTCCTTATCCACTTCAACTTCATCGTATAACATTCTGGCTGTTATCCTATCTTCAATTATGGGTACATCATTCTTTTTAGCGAGTCTTCGTATCAAAAGTGCCATTTCATCCATTCCCTTGGCTGTCACTATGGGTGCGGTGTGTTTTTCTGGTTTGTATTCGAGAGCCACTGAATAGTGGGTGGGATTGACTATTACGACATCCGCTTTGGGAATTCTCTGGAGCATACCTTTTCGAATAAATTCTCTCACCATATTTCTTCTTCTATTGAGAATTGATTTATCCCCCTCTGTTTCTTTCATTTCCTGCTTGGCTTCGGAGGGTGTCATTTTAATGGACTCTTCAAATTCGTATTTCTGAAAGTAATAATCCAAAATACTGATGGCAAAAAATAAGATCCCGATGACCAAAAAGATTTTTAAGGATGATCGACTTATCATGATTAACGCACCCTTAATACCAACATCTCCCGCTTTGAGCATGGGTATAAAATCATTGGAAATAATAATATAGGAAACCCACCCAATCAACAATAATTTAGCCAATGCTTTTCCGAGGCTGAACAATGTTTGGCGGGTCGGTAGTACTTTTTTGAAATTGGGAGCAATTTTTCCAAAATTAAAAGAGATAGCCTGGGTACTAAAAAGAAATCCTACTTGGGCAATATTTCCGGCAATAGCCACAATAAATCCAACGGCAAGAATAGGAAATAAGAGTGTAAGAATATCTTCTGCCGCATTTCTAAACAAAATACCCAGATCTTCCGAAGAAAATGATTCGTAAGTATGTATATTTTCTATGTACTTTCTAAAGAGAAAAAATGATTTTGTAAAAAAATAATTGCCCAACAAATAAACCGTAAGTATGGAAGCAAGTAATACCAAAGAAGCGGGAAGCTCATTGGATTTGGGTACATTTCCCTTATCCCTTTCTTCTTTTCTTCGTCTCTCACTTCCTTCTTCTGTTCGCCCCTCGTCTTCGGCGGCAAATAATTGAAGGTCAATTAAAAATTCTTCATATATCATTGTGCGGGCCATAACCTAAAGAGCGTTTGTATTCTATCAAAGGATAATTCAAAACTACTTATCATTTGTTTTTCAATCAAAGGAATGGTTATAATTAAAACCCCCATTCCTATTACTATTTTTGCGGGAAAGCTGAGTTGCATGATATTCATTTGGGGAGCGGCTTTTCCCATGAGTGCTTCTGCAATCGTAACTAATATTAAAATCCCGAGCACTGGTAAGGCAATTTTAAAAGCCACCACAAACATAGCCCCAATGGCGGATTCAAAGACTTTAATGATTCCATTGTTTACTTCAGCGGTAAATACGATTATTTTTACTTTTTCAAAGGAGAGGGCTAATGTCTCTATCATCACTCTGTGTGCACCCGTAACCAAAAATAGCATAATACCCATTAGGTTTTTTAACTGACTGATCACAGGGAGGGAAGTTTGACTTACGGGGTCTAAAACCTCTGTATAACCAAATCCCATCTGAACACTGAAGTATTCTCCAGCCATCTGAAAACCTGCAAAAATTATATTCACTAGAAATCCGATCAGTATTCCTATCAATCCTTCCGAGATGATAATTACAGCAAATTCCCCCATTCCTCCGGGAACCTTCATCATGTGTTCATTCGCAAAGGGATACAATATCAAAGAAAGTAAAAAAGAAAGCATTATGCGATACGAAAAAGTCACTGCATCCGAACCAAACACGGGAGCTATAGAAAATAGCCCGAATACTCTAGAGAGTATCATTAGAAATGTTTGGAAGTTATACAGAAAATAATTTAGCATCTATATCTTCTCTATCATGTAAAAAATATTTCTTGTGTAATCGGTCATGACTCTCACTATCCAGGAGGCAAAGATTACAATCACCACAAAGATGGCGACAAGTTTGGGCACAAAAGCTATGGTAGGCTCCTGAATGGAAGTGGTAGTTTGCAATATACCAATCACAAGTCCAACGACGAGAGCGGTTATTAAAATAGGAGAGGAAACTTTCAGTGTTACAAAAAGGGATTCTCTCAAGAGTGTGACTACATCTAACTCTGTCATTTATAACTCCTTACAAGTTCAAATACTAATAGATTCCAGCCATCCACCAAAACAAAAA
This sequence comes from Leptospiraceae bacterium, assembly GCA_947458405.1. Classification (GTDB taxonomy): domain Bacteria; phylum Spirochaetota; class Leptospiria; order Leptospirales; family Leptospiraceae; genus JACKPB01. Next base: position 457 of record CANGZW010000034.1, on the reverse strand, counting down.
GGATAAGTTTAAATGGTAGGCTTATCATAACGGGGGGTAGCATCATAAGACCCATGGAGAGAAGTGTGGAAGCCACAACAATATCAATTATAATAAAGGGAATAAAGAGATAGATACCTATGATAAATGCTTTTTTCAATTCGGAGAGCATAAAAGAGGGAATGAGAATATAGGAGGGAACATCATCGTATGTTTTTACATCACTCACCTTTCCCAGTTTTAGAAATAAGGCTACATCCTTGGTTCCCGATTTTCCAATTTGTCTGATCATAAATTCGCGTATTGGGAGCATAGATTTTTCAAAAAACTCTGTGGTTTCAATTTTTCCATCCACATAGGGAGAAAAGGCTTTTGCATTCACTTCTTTCAAAGTGGGAGCCATTATAAAAAATGTCATAAACAATGCGAGTCCCATCATCACTTGGTTGGGAGGAAGGTTTTGTATGGCAAGAGCCCG
>CANGZW010000033.1 GCA_947458405.1 Leptospiraceae bacterium | reverse complement strand
TATATTATATCATCTGTTATTTTTTCTGTTAAAGTAGGTCTTGTTTTAAACATAATATGTGCAATACGGAGACGAACAAATAACTCTTCCTCATCGGGCTTAGCAGTACTCAATTTATTCAATGCTTCTACAGCTAATCCGGGATTTTTTGCCTTTGAAATTACAATTGCAATAAGCTCTCTTGCACCATTGGGAGAAATAGATTCATCGAGTATTGGATGGCGGAGAGTTCTTCCCCAATATTTCATATTTATTCCAGTAAAATAAATCAAAGATTGTTCATAATCTTTTCTGAGATACGCAATTGCTCCTAATTTCAAGAGAATTCCATTTCTTATAATACTTAAGGATCGTAAACTCTTGAGGGATGAATAAAGTGTATCTTCCGCTCCATCGAGATCTTCAATAATCATTTGATAAAATGCTAACCTTTCATATGCTGTAATATCAAATTTTCCAGAGATTTTTTCATTTTGAAGAATTATTTTCTGAAAATGGATTGCCTCTCCCGCAAACCCCATATACGCCAATTTAGGTGCAAGGTCAGGAATAATTTGATCTAAAAAGGGTATGTATGCTAACTCGTTTTCTTCTAAAAAAGGGGCTATAGAACGATCTATATATTGATATTCTTTTGATACATTGACTCCGTCATACCCTATAGCCTCTAACCCTACTCTTAATTTAGTTATTCTACATAATGAAAAATAGGGTTTAGTTCGAGTGCATGATAAATTTTTTATTTCATTAAAATCTAGCTTTGGTAAACCTTTTTTTTTATTAAACTGATAAAATGCATTCGCCAAAGTATATGTATAGTTGACTGTTTCTTTTTTGACATACTCTTCAAGTCTAGAATCAGCCTCAATTGCATCAACCTTTTCAAGTCTCCAAAAATAATGTAAGAGCTCACTTAAAAATGTATAGTCATATGTATTACTATTTATTATATTTATTAAATTAAAGTATGAATCCTTATCATTTTTTAATAAATAGTATTCCCCAACTAATAAACTAAAATCAATAATTTGGTCCTGATTTAAATTAGGCGGAAATTGTTTAAGATTCTCGCGAGAATCAAAAATTTTATTTCCATTCATGTGTAAAATAGAATAATTATTTAGATGCTCCCAATTAGTTTCAAGAGAGCCCGCAGAAATTAAACTTGAATATAAAATTAAAAATAAAAAGAAAATTGTATTACGAACTTTTTCCAGAATAATCCAGAAAAAGTTTATTTTTGTATCAATTCTCATTAAAAATATTATTTTTTGAACAGTTAAAAAACTATTCAAATCAAACTACCTGTTCTTTGATAATTGAAACTAATTCGCTTAATGTATTTTTATCCATTGCAAAACTAATATTTGCCGCTTTAAATAATTCAGGCAAAGGCTTCGATCCACCTAGTGCTAGACCCGAAAGGTAATCATCCACAGCTTTCTTAGGATTTTTTAGACTATTTTTCCACACCTGTAGGGCTCCTATTTGAGCAATACCATATTCAATATAATAAAATGGAACGGTATAAACATGAGGATACTGCCATCTAGTCTTTTCAATTTCATCCATTCCACTCATATCCAGATAGGGTTGAAATTTTCTATTTAATTCCTGCCACTTTTTCCCGCGTGCTTCCCGACCATTGTCTTCAGTTGTATAAACCCAGTGCTGAAAAGAGTCAATCATGGACATAAAAGGAAAAAACTCTACTATTTTCACTAATTGCTCTTTTTTAACTCTCTCAATATCTTCTGATTTATAAACGTAATTAAAAAATGGTCTTCCCAATAACTCCATAGACATGGATGCGACTTCCGCAAATTCCAGAGGAGAAGAACGATATCCTTTTAATAACTGCTCTCTTGCCTGAAAGGCATGGATAGAATGTCCTCCCTCATGGAGAAGTGTATCAACATCCCGCTTCGTTCCAACAGCATTCATGAATATAAAAGGAACACGTCTCTCTGATAATTCCGTCATATATCCACCAGGAGCCTTTCCTTCCCTACTCGATAAATCCAAGAGCTTATTTTCTCTCATAAAACGGAAGTATTCACCTGTTTTAGGGTGAACATCTTCAAAGATTTTTTGCACTTTATCGCAAAATTCTTCTTCTGTATCAAATGCTTTTATAATCCCTTTGGAATCTGGATCTACATATAAATCCCAGGGACGCAGAGACGATATATCTAATTTATTACATTTTTCTTTGTTCCATTCACTCAAAAGAGGAACTAAAGATTCTTCAATTGCAGAATGAAATCGTAAACAATCTTCTGGAGTGTAATCAAATCTTGCATTCGCAACAAACTTGTAATCCCGGTAATTTTTAAACCCTGCATTGATGGCAATTTGTTTTCTTACAGCTAGCATTTCGTCATACAAATCTTCTAGTTTAGAAATATCTTCCATGTGTACTGCAACCCTAGCCCTATAGGCAGATTCGCGTATAGATCTATCCGGATTTTCCTGATAAACCATTATTTGTTGGGTGGTTTGCCTTTTGCCATCAAAATCAACCATCCAAGCTCCTGTAATTTTCTGATAGTTTTGGCAGAGTACGGAATCTTTTGTGAACAAATCTATATTTTCTTTTCTATAAATTTCATCTTCCGATTTTGTTTGTTTAATAAATAATCCATAATAAGATTGGTCTATTGTGTTAAGAAATTCTGAACCCAAGAATTTCTTTTTCACTTTATCTTCATATTCATGACAGACTGGAAAAATATTTTGAACAAGATGCAAATATTCATCATCCGCTTCTTTGCTCTTGGTATCGCAGGTCATTTTAACATAAGCAAGAGAACCCGCTTCATCTATAACACATGCAAATTCTGACCAGAATTCTATAAATTGTAAAAACTCTTTTTCAGTAGAAATTGGATAAGATAATAACTTACCATAGGCAGCAATCAAACCATCTTTGTCTTTGGCAGAAAAATCGGGGGAAATGTATTTTCTCGGAAAATCTTTGTTTATAGTAGAGGACATAAAGACATTTGTTTTTCTTTGCTGGATAAAATCAAATATTTTAGAACAATATTTTAGGGAATAGATTTATACTTGGGAAGACTGTAGGATATTATATCATCAATGGCGATTAAAAATTCTCTTCCCGATTCTGACTTTAAAGGTGGAATAAAGAGGAATCCTAAAAATTTTATTTTTCTATTTTCATTAAAGAGGAGATCATTTTGGTTTATTTTTAATAAAGAGACATCTATTTTCTTCCAACCTGAAAAATTAATTCTGGTCAAGAGTATTTTATGGGTCTCTTGAAAACTATCCTGTATAAAAAAATAGATATCTCCTGCATTTGAACTGGAGTACACGTGAAATTCAAGTCTGGTTACCAAATCTTGCAATAGTATTGGTTTATTAAAAATATACTCCATGGGTTGAAATCTAGACTCTTCAGTGTAACGTATCAAGAGGCTTTTTTCTGAAATTAACTCAGGAGATGTAAGCAATCCTGATACACCTACCTCTGGAAATACTTCTAAGTTCCCTTTGGATATAATTTTTTCAATTTTATACTCATCTTCAAAATTTTGTATAACTTTTCGTTCTAAATTAATATCAATTGGTCGAGTGTATACGGAGAAGTGAGAAAGAAGTAGAAAAATTAGAAGTGACCATGTTTTCTTTGATTTATGCAAGGGTTATCTCCAGTTTGTCTCTTCTTTGTATTTGAAAAATTATTTAAAATTTATAAATTAACCCGTATTCATTAGAAAAGGATAAATTTTCAGACTATTAGATTTAAAAAATCAAGATAGGGATTAAGATTCAAGAGATAAAGGCTAACTCCTTTATTTTTGATTGTTTTTTTTTCGGAAATGAGGAAAAACATTCGTACATTAAATCTCATTCCTTGACATTCTCGGTATAATCTTTTAGACTGGCAATAATAATCCCATTGTAAAACCGTAAGTTTAGGAGTAAAGAATGACAGTGCTGAAAAGAAGCATAATAATGTTCGCTTTTTTTTCTGCTTTTGCTTTGGCCGCCCAGCAACCCAGCAAAAAGCCCATACCAAGCAGTAAAACCCTTGAGAAAGCAACAGAAGTAATTGATACTTCCAATAATATTAAAGATACTATTGTCCCTGCTAAAAAAGAAGAGCCACCCCGTTCCATTAATGTTGGAAATACCGAAAGTGGTGGAACAACAGAAGGGTCTGAAGGAACACCAACAAGTTCAGATATTCCTGAAAAACCCGGTTCCGAAGAACCATCAGCTTCTAAGCCAGCATTGTATGTAAATTTTAAAACAATATTTGAGTTAATTCCTTCAGATGATCTCAGTACTGTTGATTATGTTGAATACAAAATCAATGATTCTGAATACATAAGATACACTGGTCCAATCCAGCTTTCTAAAGAAGGATCTACTACTATTGCGTATAGATCTGTTGACCGTGTAGGAAACAAAGAGAACCCTTCTTTGATATTCTTAGTTGTAGATAACAGTCCACCCGTTTGCACCTTGAGACCCGCTGAAAATCTTTATGTTGAAAAAGGATCCGGATATGCCTCTACCAAAAACTCTTACGCAATTTCTGCTGAAGATTTTTCTTCAGGAGTAAGAGATGTTATGTATTCGGTAGACAATGGAGAAAAGCTCAAATATACAGGTCCTGTTAAACTCGAAAAAGGTGGTTTTCACTCAATCAGCTATTTCGGAGTTGATAATGCAAACAACACTGGTGTTGAAGTAAGTTATGCAGTAAATGTTGATGATGTTAAGCCTACAGTTGAAATAGTAGAGTCTCTTCCTTTTGTTAAGGTTGGTGAAAGACTTTTCGCTAGAAGAGGCACTAAATTCAAACTCACCGCAAGAGATGCTGAAAGTGGTATTTCAAAAGTTCTCTACAAGAAAGACAGTGACACAGAGTACACTGCTTATGTAGAAGACATTTATTTTGAAACTACCGGGGAACACACTATTGAAGCAAAATCAATAGATAATGTTGGAAATGAATCTGAAGTAAGAAAACTTACTTTCTATTACGACATACAAGCTCCAAAAACAACGATCAAAGCAACTCCAGCTGCAAACTAAACATTACTTACCAATAGGAATAAAAAAACCCAACTTTTTTAAGGTTGGGTTTTTTTTTATCTACACAATATTGTAATCAAATCAGGAGGGATGCGTTCTGTTTTGACAACCTTTGCTTTCTTCAAATCTTTAATGAAGTCTTCTTTTTTGTATTCTGTGGAAGGAGAAAATTTTTTATTTAAAACTTATTAAATGCCATCTCACTCGATCGATTCCCAAGGAATTGGATCCTCGATCCCCACTCCATTTTTTTCATGCCTGTACTTTGTAATACCATAGTATACCACTTTTCTCATTCTATTGATTCCTCCAATAGGAGTGTGATCTACCAAAGAATGCCATGGATCAAAGGATAGGTTTTCAGCGAGAGTATTTTGGTCGGGTGTATCAAAGTTTTGTTTGGGAATTAGAATGGTGGCTAGTTTTTGAAAAGGAGCACGCCCTTCATCCCAATGGGCAGAGGCATTTTCAATGGAATGGACTTTCAAATCACCCTTTTGGATATAAAAATCAAAAGAGGAAGATTTTTCAGATAATTCCTTTTTCATTTGCTCGCGTAGGTAATTTTCAGAGGAGTCATCTTGGATTTGCTTGGTGTATTCTCCTGTAGGAAAAAGGGCGTATTTAACAGCTCCCTCTTTCCAGGCATACGGTGTAGTACTATAATACTTTAAAGAGAGAGGAGAAGGTACTTTTTGACTTCTGATGTCATGCAAAATTAGTAGGTCTCCAAGTTTCCACTCAAATGGATTCCAACTAAAAAAGTACTTCAATGGATTTCCGCTCATAGAGGATGTAAAGAGATTAAAATAGTCTTTAGGATTTCCAGCTGGTAATACAGGATTGTTGATTAAGAGAAAGTCTTGGGTAGTCTTTTCCCCTTCGAGACAATGTTCTCCCTCTACTCCAAAAATTTTGATTCCAACTCCTCTTATGTCCCCTATTTTATCTGCTTGGGGTTTGGCTCCATTGGAAAATCTTATGTAGGCTTTGTAGGTTCCCGGCTTTGAAAATAAACCCACCTTTAGATCAGTGGGTAATTCTGGTACTACAAATTCTGCCTTTACCAATCCATGTGATTTAGGATGGGCATCTCTCAGAACGGTTTTTCCTTTGGGATATTCCTTCCGCAACATAAGGGTTAATATCCTCAAAAGATCATTGGATAGTTTCTCTTCATCGGGAGAGATTGTTTCTAATGGATTCATAATTTACCTCAAAAAAGTGGGAAGTGCATCGGGTGGAATTACAAGCAATGCCTGAGCCAGACCGACTATGCCCCCAAGCAGTGCTCCCAAAAGAATCAGAGTCATTTCATCTTCTTTGAAAACTGCATGTAAAAGTTCTTCAAATTTATCTTTGGGAAGTTGGATCAAACGGGAGTAAATCGTTTCTTCAATTTTGAGTGTTTGGGTTATGTAGTCCTGAACTCTATCTGCAACCATTGGAAGCATACTAACGATTTTTTCTGCAATGACTTCTTTGATTTTTTGGGTTCTCTCTGTTCCAATGATAATGGGAGCTACTATTGGAGCTCTGGTTTGCATCATTTTTTCAACGCCTTTGTTGGCAGAGTCCATGACTAATTTTACGAGCAGATCCCCTGCTTTCCCTTTGAAAATCAAACGCATCATATTTTCAGTATTCAAAACTTTTGTTGCTACAACATTTGCCCATTCACGAGATACAACATTTTGTCTGCGTAAGAATAGTCCTTGGTATTTGAAAAAGATAAAATTCTTCTCTTCGAGTGGACGGAAGATCATCTGCAGGGCAATCCAATTGGTGAGATACCCCACAACAACACCCATAATGGGGAATGTCCACCACTGACCAAAAATTGAGAGAAAGGCTAATTGAACCAAACCAATGAGAAATCCAAAGTAAATACCGGAGACTATGATGAATCGAAACTCGGGTCCCCCGCATCGCTTAAAGAGTTCAATAAGAACACCCACATTTTTTCCACAGAGGGCTTCTGTGACCACAACATCAAACTCCAAGACGGAATCTAAATCAGAACCATACGCGTGGTATACATTAACCATTTGCTTGGGGATTTCATTGCTGATTTCACTTTCTATAGATTTTTTCACCACGTCCGGCATCAGATTCCATAATTGGGGATTTTCCCCTTCTATAATATCACGTACTATTTCAGATGAAGTAAGTTCTATTAAATCATGTATCTCTTTATTGATGATATTCGGATCTACCCTTCTGTAAAGCTCCTGTGGAGTCATGAGCTTTTGGGTCAAGATCTCTGTGATCAATCCCGTCATTTTGACGGCATGATGAGGAATGATTCCCTGCCAACCCAGTTTCCAAATTCCCCAGAAATTTCTAGGTTTAAAGATCATTTCCACAGCAACCCAATTTGTTGACCATCCAACAAAAGCACATGTGATAGGAATGGATATTTTTTCTAATAGTTTTGGATCATTGCGAAATAATTCAAGAATATAGTCCAAGACAGCCTCCAGCAACTTTATGTAGCGTATTAATTTAACCCGATCAAGAAATACTGTCAATAAAAAAAAGATATACTTTATTATTCATAAATATCCTTTTTTTTAAAATAATTAACAATACGTTCCACTTAAATTATGAGATTATTAATATAAAAATTTAATGAAAAGTTATGTCTTTCAATCTCTAAGCATTGTTATTATTGATTGATTAGAGAAATTCAATATTATTTTTCTAATCTCTAAATTCTTTCAAAATTCAACTATCAAATAAAAAGAAATAAATTAAATTTTTATATTATCTAGTATTTCATTAAAATATTTAGCATTATCTTCATATAGGGATTTGAAGGTAGAAAAATTTATTATTTTATAATCATTTTTATTAACCTTATAAATCTTATAAACACATTGAGTTGCATATAATTCATTTGGACTAAGTACGACAAAAGATACTTTCAATGATCCGTCGGGTAAATTTTGAAATACAACTGAAGTTGGTTCTACCATTAAGCTAGCTGAAATAATCAAACTAGCTATTTGATATGGACTATGTTCAATATCTTTTGTAATAAATTTATCTAAAAATGAAATTGTCTCTACTCCAATCTGAGCGTCTCTTTGAGATTTAATCTTTATCCAATATGTATCATGATATGTATTATATTCTGGGGAAGGTTCTACAAAATTCCAATTTTCATCTAATTGAATAGAAGCACCTTCCATTTTAATTAAATTTTTTCTATTAGCTACTAGCTTATAAGAAGGAAATGGTTTTGATTTAGGAATAGTAAGAAAGTTCATAAAAATAGGATCTTTAGGATCCTGCATTTTTCCAATTAGTATGAGTTTATAAGAAGGATCAATGGAATCCGTCGTACGTGTAGAATAAAACTTAAGAAAAGGTATCCATTTTACAAATTTATGTTCAAGTGTATATTTAAGTTCAGGCCAGGCATCTTCTTTATTAACTTCTTGGAAGTTTAATCCATCTTTAACAGTTTCATACTGACTCCATATATTCATAAGATCTACCATGACATATTGATAATCATTCATTAAATCTCCATGAAATGTATTAACAGGCTTTATATCATTTTCATTATTATTTATTGAAAAATCTAATTGAACCAAAGTTTCTCTTTTGTTATCCAAGTCGTACGTTCTACAAATTATTGAGCCATCATAATATTTTAATAAACCTGTTATTCTATTATTATTTCCCCTTTTATCATGATAAAATATATATTGACCTGGTAATACGTCTTTAAAAATATCCTCTGAAAATACATTCGTTGTATATATTAAACATAATATAATTATAAGTAATTTTTTCATAAATTCTCCGGGTCTTTCTATAAATAATAACTAACTTTTATTATTATCGAATATAAAAGTTAGAAACTCTTTCTTCAAATTAAAAAACAGATATTTAAGTAGGTACGATTGATTTTTTTAATATTTTTTATAAATTTTTGGATAAAATAATGATTTTTATAAAGTAGAAATCAGGAAATAATTACATTTATTTGACATAATATTATTATTAGAACATGACAAAAATACATAAGAATAAACCAAATTCTTATTCACTTAAATAATCTTTCACTACTCCAATTAAAAATTTTGAATCCCAAGGTTTTTGTATTAGAATTGATATAAATTCTTTGGATTTAGCTTTATGTATTACGTTCGGATCTGGCTCACCAGAAAGAAGAATCTTTTTTGAATCAGGAAAATCTGCTGCAATGTTTAGGAAGAACTCGTCTCCTGTCATACCAGGCATATTCCAATCGGATATAATCACCTTCACTAGAATTCCATCTTCCTTAAATTCATTTAAAATTTCTATTCCTTCACTAGCACTTTCAGCAAATTCTAATATTACGGAATCTTTAAAATTATTTTTAAGTTGATCTCTTAGACTATCCAATACTATCTTTTCATCATCTATACATAAAATTGCTAGTTTACTCATAATATTTCCTCTTTAATAATTGGGATTTTAATTGAAAATTTCGTTTTTCCCGGTTCTGTTTCAAGCTGAATTTCTGCATTGTGTTTTTCTAATATTTTCTTAATAATATGTAACCCCAAACCACTTCCTTCACCTCTAGGTTTGGTTGTAAAAAATGGTTCAAAAATCTTATCTTTAACATGAGATGGTATTCCCGGTCCATTATCTTCTATTGATACTAAAAGGTAGTTATTCTCAATCAATTTTATATCTATAATTATTATACCAACACCATTCATAGCTTGAATTGAGTTATGAATTAAATTAGTCCATACTTGATTTAATTCATCAGCGTAACAATATATCATTGGTATCTCATCATAATTTTTAATAATCTCAATTCCATGCTTTATTGAATTGTGATAAATGGTTAAAACTGTCTCCATTCCTTCTTTTATATCAGCAAGAGACTTTTTATCAGAATGATCAAAATGGGTAAATGTTTTTAATGATTTTACTATTTTAGTTACACGATTACTAGAAGTTTGTATTACTCTTGATTTATTCTTAATTCCATACATTGAAGAGATAAATTTTAATATTACAGGATAGTTTTTATTCTCAAAGATAAATAAATAATTTTCAATATTTTCATATAATCCTAGAAAAATAAAAATTTCAGCATATTCATTTGAACTAGTAATATTTATTTCATCAAGTTGTTGAATAAGTTTTTTCTTAATTGAGCGAAATTCTTTGGTGGAAAGCGATTTATTATCCTTACCACAATCATTTAGTACATTTGAAATTACCTTCCAGTCTGAATCATTAAATTTATTCTGATCAGGATTAAGATTTAATTGTAACTCCTCTATAACTTCATTTATATTTTCAGCCCCTGCTTTTATAGCACTCAATGGAGTATTTATTTCATGTGCTACACCTGCAACTAATGTTCCTAGAGTTGCCATCTTTTCCGCTTGAATCAATTGAACTAAAGTTGCTTGTAACTCTTTTTGAGATTGCTCGGCAGAATCTTTTTGATATTTTAATTCAATAGAATTTAATTCTACTTTTGTTTGTAATACTTCTGTCTTGATTTCTGCCCATAGAATATTTTTATTAATTTTTACATTAACTAATATAATATGAATTAAGCTAAATAACAATAATCCAAAAATGGATATTGAAATATCTCCTAATTCAAATATAACAAATACAATATCAAATAAGGCCAATATAAACAAAGGTATAAAACTTCCTAAAAATAAATTCCAGCCTTCCGGCTTTCGAATATAAATATTTTTACAATAGTAAGATACAAAAATCAATGCAAGAAGAGAATAGATTATAGTAACTAAATTTACATAATATATATATGAAGAGTTAAAATCTATTAATATAAGAAATAAAACTACAAAATATAAATATAGAAAAAGTTTATTTACATACATTGAAAATTCTTCTGGATATAAATAATAAAAATAGTATAAATATAGTAATACAAAAGATATATATGATATAAAATATATTTTTATAGAATATAAATCATCCATATTTGGTATAATTAAATTCACTAAGCTCTCATCGAAAAATAATGCCCAAATTGCTAGAAAAAAAGAAGATATAGAAAAGAATAAAGATGATTTTTCTTTTTTTGGATTTAATATATATATTGAAAATTGAAATACAAAAATAAATATCTGAATTCCTATAAAAAGTAATATTATATAAATATTTGAAAACCAATTTGAAAATATATATTCTCTATTTCCCAAATATATATTTTTAATAATTCCGCCAGAACGACTATTAATTTGATTGGATACTTGAAATGTTAAATCAATTTGCTTTTCAGGAGGCAGTGCTATTAAGAAAGTTTTAAAAGAAAACTTGAAGTCTTCTATGGAATCGGAAGGATTTCCAGATACAATCATTTTCTCATTATTAATATAGAGGTTATAAGAATATTTGGGAGCTTTTATTCTTAAGTAAATATCTTTGGATTTATCAGGCAAAATTATTTTTAAATGATATGTCCCCTGTCCCAAAGCAGAGTTAGGATTTGTTAAATTACTTGAACGCCAATTTTGTGGGACTTTAATTTTTTGTTTTGTATCCTCTTCGGTGGGAGTAACTAGAAACTTCCCCCAATAAAAGTCCCAATCTCCCGAAAGCTCAATATTTAATGATTCGGGATCCCTATTAGAAAGATCCAAAACTCCATTCTGTATTAAATTTTTTTCTATTTGATTGCAAAAAGTGAAAATTGAAAAAATTAAACAATATATTGAGTTTTTGATAATTTTTTTCAATAATTTCATGATTTTTTATTATTTTTATCGACAGATAATAGACAATCAGAAAATGAATTTAACACTGAAAATAATTAATTACACTACTCATTTGTTTATACTCAAACTTATCCCTTTCATTTTTTATTCTATTTTTTTTTATTTGAGAGTTGATTTCTTATATATTTTTTTGTTATTAATTCCTCATTTACTTATTTTTAAAACAAAAATTATATAGAGATATTAAACGAAAGTGTTTTACAATAGGCAGAACAATGCATTTAAAAAAATATCTTTATATTCTTTTTTTTATAACTCTCACTTTACCAATAAAAACTCAAGAAAATAACGATGCTTTTTTCTATAATAAAAAAGCGGATGCTCTATTATTAGAAAATAATTTCAGTCAGGCTATCTTAGAACTAGAAAAGGCAGAAAAACTCAATTCATTGTATGGTTACTTTGCAACTAAAATAGGTTATACTTATGCATGGAGATTAAAAGATTTTAAGCAAGCTATTCCACACTTTGAAAGAGCCTTAAAGCAAGGCGGTGACACGAAACCATGGACATTGAGAGAGTATGGATACTCCCTAATGATGATAAATGATTTTGATACAGCCGAAGAATTTATGCAGATGGCTATAGATAAATCTAACAACCCTAAGGAAAAAATTGATTCTTATGGTTATTTATCAACACTTCTAAAAAAATCTAGAAGATTTGAAGAGTCAATTGATGTCTCCAAAAAAGGATTAGATTTGAATATTGAGCCCAATCATTATTTTCTATGCGATTCTATCGTTAGCTCATATATAAATTTAGCACATATTTCAATTGCAAATAAAAAATATAGTGATGCTATCTTATTCTATAAACAATCAGAGGACTATTCAACTAGAAATTCAATAATTTCAAATTGGTTTAATAAATTAGAAATTCCTACACAAAGGGAAATAATTGAAGAGAGAATTAGAATTGGGAATATTAAGCCCATCTATGAAAATAAAATTCTTTCTTTATTCATCAAAAATACTGACGTTAAGTTTAAAGCATTAAATGGTGTGACTCTCCAGGGCAAATCCAGTATTACAGATGATGAGATTAAAATAGCGCTACTTTATCAAAAAGTATTAAAAGAATTTGTTGAATCCATGAGTGAAGGGAAATACAGTATTAGTTTTGATAATAAATTTATTGATAGTACGTTATATGACATTAAAGTTAGTTCTTTTGGAGGTTTGGATACAAGAGAACCCGTTTTTGAAACTATTTATCCACCAATAGCAGATCAATTTTTTCAAAATAGAAATAAATATGATACTTTCGCCATTTATTGGAATGGGATAGGAATATCAACGACAGCAAATGGAGGAGGATTCTCTTATCCATATATAAATTACCAAATGTACAGTCAAAACAGAGGTTATATGTCATTTCCAACTAATTGGAGTGACGAAAGTTTAGCAATTAGTACTTCGCATGAATTTTTTCATAATATTGAATCTCTTACAGGTATTACACCAACGCATGGATTTGATAATCATAATAGAAAAAGCTTTCCTGAGTGGAAAGGTGATGGTCAATTAAATTATTTTAGATGGCAATTTCAAAATTCACTACCAAAAATTTTGAATGATAGAATCTTAAAAGAAGGGCAACCCGATTGGAATAATTTAGGATGGTTGTATCGTTTTCCAGATTACTTTAAGAGAGAAGATTATGAATATAACAAATCCATAATATCGAAAATTAGCGAAGATAATTTAAAAAAGTCTCATGAACTTGCATTACAGGCATACACTCTTTATTGGGAACAAGGCAATAAAGAGAAAGCTGATCCACTTTTCAAGAAAGCATTTGTATTAAATCCTTACAATAAGCATGCCTTGAGATATATGGGTGATACAGAAATTGGATCTAAAAACTTTGATCTAGCACTACAATATTTTACAACTCTATCCAAAATAACACCTGAATCATGGGTTTTTAGAATGATAATAAAAATTCAACAAGGGGATTTAAAAGACTACAAGGGTGCGATAGAAAGTTATAATAAATTTTTTGAAAGATTTCCGAATGAAAAAGTAAATCACATAGTCCAATATGGTAGGGCTTTGTATGAAGTTGGAAGGTATGATGATGCCTTGGATATTTTTGAATTAGGATTAGACTCAAAAGATAAGTCCCAAAATCCTAGCGTGAAAGCTCAATGTTATTTTTGGAAAGGTTTTATTCTCGGAGAACACAAAGGAGACACCCAATCTGCAGGAAAATTAATTAAAATCGGGGTGGATGAGGGATTTAAAGATAATTATACTATATTTTACTTAAAAAAATATTCAAAATAAATTAATATTTACACTTGATTTTATATATAAATAATAGAATAAAAGGTATTTTTCTTTACTTAACAATGATTAAACTTAAATATTTAAATTTAAAAACATTCGAAACTTTAATCAGAATAATTGTTTTAAGTTTGTCTTTTTTAATTATATTCCCTGGGTGTAAAAATCAAAAGAACTTACTTCCTAAGATACAGGAAGGGGTATTAGATTTAAAATCCAATAATAATCCATTTATTTTCCTAAATGAAGAATTTCAATTAGATGGAGAATGGGATTTTTTTTGGAAGGAATTTTTAACCCAAGACGAGATCATTCAACGTATTCAAAAAGAGCCCTTCAAGAATCATAAAATCAATGTCCCCAGTGTCTGGAATACTTATAAAATTAATAATACAGAACTAGGTGGCTATGGTTATGGTACATACCATCTAAAAATCATTAATCTTCCAGATGAAAAACTTTCATTAAAGGTGAATCTAATTGGTACATCATACAAGTTGTATTGCAACAATGATTTAATTGGGAGAAATGGAAACCCAGGTATTGATGAGTCTTCCACCTCTCCCAAAATGGTACCACTAGTAGCAGATATTACGTGTAGCGGTAACGAAATACATCTATTTTTTCACATCGCGAACTTTCATAATAATACAGGTGGATTATTTACATCAATATATTTGGCAGAAAAATCCTTAATTCGATTGAATAGAGAGAAAAGTCTCTCAATAGATTTATTCCTCTTTGGAAGCCTGTTAATTATGGGAGTCTACTATGTGGGGATTTCTATAAATAGAAAAAGAGATAACCCATCTCTCTTTTTTGCAACTTTTTGTCTGTTTATGAGTGTACGAAGCCTAATGACAGGAGAAAGATTTTTTTATTCATTATTTCCTGATGTAAACTGGTCAATAGGAATCAAAATTGAATACTCTACATTTTATATTGGATCACCGTTTTTATTTACTTTTCTTTATGAAATATTTCGTAAAGAATTTAATAAAATTGTTGCCTTATGTATTTTTTCAACTTACTTGATTTTTTCATTAATCGTATTACTAACTCCCACGAGTATTTTTTCTCATACCTTATTATGGATTATGATAATTACAATATTAGTAGGAGTTTATTCATTCATTAACTTAATAAGAGCTACTATAAAAAAAAGAGAGGATGCACTTAAACTATTAATAGCCTTATCCGTCTTTTATGCCTTTATTCTAAATGATATACTATACAATCTAAATTTCATTAATACAGGGTACTTAAGTTGTTTTGGATTTTTTCTTTTTATACTAATTCAAGCGTTTGTTCTATCAAATCGATTTACTAACACTTATTATCAATTAGAGCAAATATCTGAAGAATTAGAGAATCAGGTTTATGAAAAATCAACCGATTTAGAAATAGAAAAAAGGTATTCTTTAGATAGGAAAATAAAAGTAGAAGATACCCTTCAAGAATTAAAATCAACGCAATACCATTTAATAGAATCAGAAAAAATGGCAGCTCTGGGACAATTGGTAGCAAATGTTGCTCATGAAATCAATACTCCTATTGGTGCAATAAAATCTTCCACTGAAAATATAGATTTTTCATTTATGGATATGATACATTCATCATCAAATATCTTTCAACATTTGGATAGTGAAACAATTAGTTTATTAAATGAATTTTTAAATGAGAGTAATGCTTTAGAAGATAAGTTTAATTCAAAAGAAGCAAGAACTATTAAGAAAAAGTTAGCTGATGAGATTTTAAATTTTGATATCAAAATGAATGATGAAATTGCTGATTTATTAGTATTAATGAATTTTACAAGCTATAATCCAAAATATGATAAACTATGGAAAAATGAAAGGTCAAAGGAAATTATTAAACTTCTTATTGATGCAAAATCTATTTCAAATAGTACAAAAAATATATTAAATGCAGTTGATAAAACTTCTAAAATAATTTATGCTCTACGTTCTTATTCACCAAAAGAATCAGGAATAGGCAAAAAAATGCTAAATATCTCTGAAAGTATTGATAATATCTTAACAATTTATAATAATTATCTTAAACAGGGAATCCAAGTTAAAAAAGAATATTCTGAGAATATTGAAATTTATTGCTATCCTGATGATATAAAACAGCTATGGATTAATATTATTTTCAATGCAATACAAGCTATGTCCGGTATAGGGGTTCTTTCGATTAATATTGAAAAAGAAAAAATTGATTCAATAAACTATATAAATATTTATATAACTGATTCAGGTCCGGGTATTCCAATTGAACTACAATCTAAAATTTATGATCCCTTTTTTACTACAAAGAAACCGGGAGAAGGCTCTGGATTGGGTTTGAATATCTGTAAACAAATTATAGAGAAACATAGAGGATTTATAAATTTAAAAAGTCGACCTGGCTTTACACAATTTAAAATATCCTTACCTGAAATTTAAATATTTTTCTATAAGTAATACACTATCTCTTAATTTACTTTTATGTGATACTTATAGAATTATATATAAAAAAATGAAAGACTAGTTTGTGTTCATAGCAGAACTCGTTTTTATTGTATTGAGTTAGAATTAAGAATTATTCTAATAAACGAATCTGGTGGATATCAATTTATTAGTAAAAATGAGACTGAACTTTGGATTTGTGAATGGAAATCGAATGACAATATTACTTCTTCTGGACTACATATTAAAAAGTATGAATTATCTGAACCTTCAGTACTATTGACAAATACCAATCTATTACATTTGTATCCTTTGATTAATGAACCTGTAAAAGAATATAAGGAAACTTATAAAGACGAAATAACAAATAAAGATAAAATTTATTTTGAAATAGAATCTATGGATATAGAAACTAAAAAAGGAGAAATATTTCAAATTATATCTAATAAATTATAATTTGAAATATCAAAGGTGACTAATTATGCAGATACTAATTTATTTTTTATTTCTTACATCATCAATTTATTCTGAGAATTTTGTCTCAGAAGCAAAGTCTTTGTCCGATGATTTAAAATTATCATTAATTAAGAATTTAACTGATAAGATCTCAATAGATGGCCCTGTAAGTGCAATATCATATTGTAATACAAATATTAAGTTTATTAGTAAAAATTCTGCAGGTGATAGAATAAATAATTTTGAGTTTGGTAGAACCTCCCATAAAATAAGAAATGAATCTAATATTCCAAATAGTTTTATGGAATCTTATTTAAAAGAATTTCAAGGAAAAACTCAAAAAGAAAATAAAGATTTTATAGTTCATTTACTTGAAACTAAAAAGAAAGTATATATAGAGCCACTGTATATTCAACCAACATGTCTAGTATGTCATGGAGAAAATATTTCAAGTGATGTATCTCAAAAAATAAAAGAAATTTATCCAAATGATAAAGCTACTGGCTTTAAATTAGGAGAATTCAGAGGTTTTATCTGGATAAAAGAAAAATAGTCTTACTTTTAGTTTTCAGATTATTTACTTAACAGTTATTTTTATTATGAATTATCCCAACGAAATTTTTTAATATTATAATTAATTAATATATTTTAAAATGCGATTTACAAAATTACATAAAAATTAAAAAAATCAATCATATAATTATGAAACTAAATTAAAAGGGTACTATTTTGTCAAAAATACTAGTTACAGGTGCAACAGGAAACGTAGGAAAATACTTGATTCATCAATTATTACTTGATGGTCATACCGTTAGAGCTTTTTGTCGAAATCCAGAATTGGTAGATTTCCCTAAAAATGTAGAAATTATATCAGGGGATATTTTAAAGAAAGATGATGTAGAGAAGGCTTTAAATAATATAGATAAGGCTTTTTTACTAATGTCTAATGATCATGGATCTATATTTTCTTCTGCTCTTGCTGTAAATAAAATTAAACATGTTGTACTCCTATCTTCTTACTCAGTTGAAATTGATTGGTTAAGTAAAAATAATTTTATTGCAAAACATCATATAGAAGGAGAGTCTTTACTCATAAAAAATAATATTCCATACACATTTCTCAGACCTTCAGGGTTTATGACAACAGCATTTCAATGGATGGATTCTATCAAACTTCAAAATAAAGCTTTTTTACCGTATCCAGATTTAGCACATGCAATAATACATCCAGAAGATATTGCATTATGTGCATCAATTGCACTTGGGAATGATAATCATATAGGAAAATCCTATCTTTTAACAGGGCCTGAGCTTATAACTCCGAGAGATCAGATCAGTATTCTATCCAAAGAAATTGGAAAAAATATTGAAGTAATACAACTTTCTAAGGATGAAACGATTAAGTCTATGTCAAAAAATTTACCTTCAATTATAGTTGACTCTATTTTAGAGTTATTGGAATCTAAGCCTAAAATAATTAATGTTTCAGAAAATGTTAAAAAACTCACTAACACTAAAGGAATTCCATTTTCTACTTGGGCTAAAGAAAATTCTCATTTCTTTAAATAAATATTATTTTCCTATATGAATAACTTTAGTATGACACTTGATAAATTAAAAAAAGATATTCCTGCTAGTATAGTAGTATTTTTGGTCGCTCTACCACTATGTTTAGGAGTATCATTAGCTTCAGGTGCTCCCCTTCTCTCTGGTTTAATTTCTGGTATAATTGGTGGAATTGTTGTGGGAACACTCAGTGGATCCCAAACAAGTGTATCTGGTCCAGCAGCTGGTCTTACTTCAGTTATATTCACTTCAATTATTAGTTTGGGTTCATTTGAAGTTTTTTTATTCTCAGTCTTAATTGCTGGAGTACTACAAATTTTGATGGGAATTATTAGGGCCGGTAATATAGCAGATTATATTCCTTCAAACGTAATTAAAGGATTACTTGCGGCAATTGGTTTAATTTTAATTATTAAGCAAATTCCCCACGCTATAGGTTATGATGAAGATCCAGAAGATGACTTTTCATTTATTCAAACTGACGGACAAAATACATTTTCAACACTTCTAGTTGCACTAAATTATTTTAAACCTGGTGCTGTTATCATTAGTTTATTTTCTTTATTTACTTTAATTTATTGGGATAAATCAAATTTTAATTTTAAGAAATTCTTTCCTTCTTCTCTTTTTGTAATTTTATTCGGCAGTTTTATAAATTTTATTTTTATTAATTATATACCTTTTTTAGAAATTGAGTCGAGTCACTTGGTTAATATTCCTTCTTTTGAAACCAACAATCTATCCACTTACTTATATATTCCTGATTTTATTAATATTTATAATACAGATGTTTGGATTACAGGTATTACAATAGCAGGTGTGGCTTCCTTAGAAACTTTATTAAATATTGAAGCAATAGATAAACTCGATCCACACAAGAGACAGACTCCCCCTAATCGAGAGCTTATCTCGCAGGGAATAGGAAATATTTGTGTATCTTTATTTGGAGGAATTCCAGTAACCTCGGTAATTGTTAGAAGTTCTGTAAACATTCAATCTGGTAATGAATCTAAGTATTCTTCTATCATACATGGTTTTTTAATGCTCTTAAGTATTCTATTTTTTAGTTCTTTTTTAAATTTTATACCTTTGTCCTGCCTTGCAGCAATTTTAATTATGACTGGCTACAAGTTGACTAAACTTTCCTTATTTAAAGAAATGTACTACAAAGGTTGGGATCAATTTATTCCTTTTACAATGACTGTTTTATCAATTATTTTTACGGACCTATTATATGGAGTTTTAATAGGACTAGTATTCAGTATTTTCTTTATTTTAAAGGAAAATTATACCAACCCATTAACTAAAGAAGAATTTCAACTACATATTGGAGACGTAATACGAATAGAACTTTCTAGCCATGTAACATTTTTAAATAAAGCTACTATTAAGAATACTCTTTGGGGTATTCCAAATAATTCAAAGGTTGTTTTAGATGCTTCTAATACTAATTATATAGATAATGATATTATGGAAATTATTGAGGACTTTAAGGATGTAAGATCTGAAGAATGTGGAATAAAACTTAATATTATTGGACTTAGAAACTCTTACTCTCTAACTGAACATGTTGAGTTCATTAATTTTTTAGATAAAAAAACACAAGAAAAGCTTACTCCATTTGATGTTTTAGAAATTCTCAAAAATGGAAACGAAAGATTTGTGAAAGGAAACCTATCAGATAAATTTCATCATTATCAATTAAATGCTATTTCCACAGAACAAAATCCTATGGCGATTATTTTGAGTTGTATTGATTCGAGAACTTCTCCTGAGATTTTATTTGATGCCAATCTCGGAGACTTACTAACGGTTAGAATTGCTGGCAATATTGTAAATAAAGAGATTATTGAAAGTATAGAATTTGCTTACCTAAAATTTGGAATAAAACTAATAATAGTTAAAGGACACTCCCATTGTGGAGCAATACAATACTCCATAGAAAACAGATTCTCCATTGGAAAAGGGAATATAGTAGATAAAATAAAGAAATCTGTTTTTGCATGTGGTTGCGAAGACATTCACATTCAAAATAAAGACCCTATAATGCTAGAAAATATTACTAGAATGAATACAAAAAACTCAATTCAAGAAATTATTGAAGGGAGTTTAACCTTGAATACTGCACTTAAAAATAAAGAAATAGGTATTATTGAAGCATATCATGAAATTTCATCAGGTAAAGTTTTTTTTGATGAAATATAAAAAATATAAACATATATCTTTACAGCGTTTCTATTTTAATCATTAAATGAATAATGTTGGAATTATTCTTAAATTATTTAACCCATAATAAATTATTACTTCTTTTTATTGTCATTGCGATAGGTTATTTTCTTGGAAAAATTAAGATTAAAGGATTTAGCTTAGGAATTGCAAATGTACTTTTTGTAGGGTTAGCTTTTGGTTCTTTATCAGAAAATCTCGCTCTTCCGGATATTATTTATACAATGGGATTAGTTTTATTTATATATACATCAGGTTTACAATCAGGGCCAACATTTTTTAGAAGTTTTAATAAAATTGGTATTACATATAACTTAACTGTAATGGCAGTTCTTATATTTAGCTCATTAATTACAATTTTTATAGGGAAGTATTTCTCAATAGAATCTTCTCTATTATCAGGCGTTTTCTGTGGATCTTTAACAAATACTCCAGCTCTAGCGTCTATTCTTGATACAATAAAACAATCTAATCTATCATTATCCCAAGTAGAGCTTGATCAATTGGTAGGTAAGCCAATTGCAGGATATTCAATAACCTACCCGGCCGGAGTTATTGGTGTAATTTTTTCTATGTATATTTTTCGAATAATTTTCAATATAAACCTAGAGAAAGAAAGTATAATAATAGCAAATAAACTAGGATTAGGCGGAGAAGATCTTAATAATAAAGATATTCGTATTACAAATATAAATATAATAGGAAAATCTATAGCTGATATTTTTTCAAATAATGCTTATTCAGAAGTAATTGTATCACGAATTAAAAAGAAAGATATGATTCAAATTGTAAATGGAAAAACAATTTTAGAATTAAATGATATTATTACTTTAGTTGGAAGTTCATCTAATTTAATTAAGTTAAAATCTTATTTTGGGGAAGATATAATTTCTGATCTTTCTACAGATAGGGCTTTCTTGGATTTTAGAAGAATTTTTGTTTCCAATAAAAAAATTATTGGACTCTCTATCCGAGAACTTGACTTACATCAGAAATTCAATGCTACAATCACAAGAGTAAAGAGAGGAGATTCAGAAATTATCCCGACGATGGATACAATATTAGAGTCAGGAGATAGAATAAGAGTTGTAGCTTCAAGAGATGATATGGATAAAGTTTCGAAATTTTTTGGAGATTCCTATCAAAGCCTAAGTGAAATTGATTACATAAGTATCTCTTTAGGAATTGCATTAGGATTATTATTAGGCGAAATTCCTATACCTTTACCCGGTGGAGCAACTTTCAAACTTGGAGCAGCAGGAGGTCCCCTACTTGTTTCATTAGTTTTAGGTTACTTTGAAAGAACTGGAAATTTAGTTTGGGGGATGTCTTACAATGCTAACCTAACAGTACGACAATTGGGAGTTGTTCTATTTTTAGCAGGGATAGGTCTTAAGGCGGGGTTCTCTTTTGGTGAAAACTTATCAAAATATGGACTTATTTTACTGGTTTCCGGAATTAGTATAACTATTTGTAATACAGTCTTGATGATTCTAATTGGAAGATTTATTTTAAAAATTCCTTATCCCCTCTTGATGGGTATAATATCTGGTATGCATACTCAACCTGCTTGTATTGCATATGTGAATGGAGAAATCAAAAACTCAGTTCCCAACTTTGGATATTCTCTCGTTTTTCCAGTTTCGATGATAACAAAAATAATTTTAGTACAAATAATTTTTACTATTATGAAAATCTAATTTTTAAATTTTTTCTTGACTAAAATAAAATCATAAAAAAAATAACATACGAAGTGTATGTATAATTAGTTAAAACATACGTCTCGTATGTAAATGTTAAAAAAGGAAAAAAAAAATTCTAATAAAAGATCTAGAAAGGAAATGTCTGAATTTTCCATTAAGAATTTACTTCTTATGGCAAGAAAACATTTTGCTAAATATGGATTCTACGAAAGCTCTATGGACACTCTCTGTGCTGAAGCAGGTTTAACTCGAGGAGCACTCTATCATCATTTTAAAAACAAAGAAGGACTATTAGAAGCTGTTATTAAACAAATAGATTTGGAAATATCCGATTCCCTTCAAAAAGAATGGGATAAATACGATGATCCATGGGAAGGGCTATTGACATGTTCAGAGTTATCCTTAAATATTTTTTTAAAACCAGATATTTATAAGATATATCATATAGAATCCAAAAAAATTTTTAATAAAAATAATAAATATTTTTCTTTGCAAAGTAATATTATTCAGATTGAGATAGCTTTAAAGGTATTAATTCAAAATGGTACGATAAAAAATTGTGATACAAAGATTATGAGTATTATGATAAACTCGATATTAGTAGAGGCAGCCTGTTGGATATCTAATTCAAATGAACCAATAAAAGCCTTAGAAGAGTCTATACTAAACTACCGTACTATTATAAAAGGATTATTAACAAGAACCTATTTTTAGCAACCTTTATAGAGTAATTAAAAATGATATTTTTTTAATTCTTTTCATAATTAGCTATTAAAAATGCTATAATAAATTTGAGATAAATTATTGAAATTGAAAAGATTCGTTTATTTTACAGTAATAATTATTGTTTCGATATTCTCTAAATTCTATTTATTTTTAAGTGCAGAATTCAATCTAGAATCAGACCAATCCTTAAGTTTATTAATGAGTAAAAGAATCCTTGAAGGAAAGGATTTCCCTTTGTTTTACTGGGGACAAAATTATATGGGGATGGCAGAAATTTGGTTTTCGCTTCCTCTTCAATTTTTTCTAGGCTCGGAATTAAAAATATTCTTAATTTCACAAGTAATACTTTCTATTTTAATATGTTATTTAATTTATTATTCATTCTTACTAATCAAAAAAGAAGTGATGGGAGTTATTTTTTCTTTCTTATTTGCATTCGGGCATCCTTTTTTAAATAAACATTTGCTTAACGTTTCAGAAAACTTTGGATTTTCATTATTGATAGGAATTTCAGGATTTTATTTTATTTTTCAATTTAACACAAACAAGGAGTCAGATTTACTCCAAAAAAAAATCCTATTGTTTTATGGTATTATTTTAGGATTCAGCTTGTATAACAGAGAAATACTTCTTTTTATTTTTCCATTCGTACTACTAGTTTCTTTTAAAAATATTAGATTGAGTTTAAATAACTTTGTGATACTTACATTTGGTTTTATTATAGGTTATCTACCTGGATTTATACATTATATAATTATTCCATACTATAAAAAATTAATACGCCCTGGCTTTAAAGTTAATACTGATTTAATGAATACTTTCTATTACTTAACTTTCAAAATTCCCTCTGAAATCATGATTTCAGGAGAATTTTTATTTCAAATATTTATCTTTCTTCTATCTCTTTTAGGAATTATACTTTTAATAAGAGAAAAAAATATTATATTATTAAAATACTTTTTATATTATTTATTGGGAGCTTTAACTACTCTTTTTGTTTTTTTAATATCTGCTAGTTACTCAGTAGATCGGTATTACTTTTATTTATCAATTGGATTCCTTTTTCTTTCATCCTATTCTCTCTCAATTTTGTACGATAAAAACAAAAAGGTTTTTTTTATATTTATATTATTATATTTAATTTTATATATTGATACCTATACAAAAGAATTTAAAAAGAATATTGAATATTCAAAAAATATTGTTCAACTCAAAGAGATAGCGAATAAATTAAAGCAAAGAAATTTTCAATTTGGTATTGCAGAATATTGGTCAGCTTATACTGTTCAATATTTTTCTAGTGATACCATTCATTTCTTAATTTATATGGACAAACAGAGTGATATAAAATCTACTATTGAAGTTTTAGAAAATAAAGCTCAATTTTTTTTATTCCATAAAGATTCATCTTTTGAAGATTACTTTTTAAAAAATCGAAATTCGAAAATCAAATACCAAAAAGAAGAAGTATTTGATTACATAATTTATATTCCAGAATTCAAAACATTGGACTTTTTAGAAGGCTCTAGGGAAGAACTTCTCGAAGAATGGAGAAAATATTAATGATCAATCTCTCTAATTTATCTTGCAAAATCCTTTATACCATATACCCTATACTATATGAGTAATTTAAACACTAACTTCTGGAACGAAAGATATGCTGAAACTGATTATGTATATGGCAAAGAGCCTAATGAATACCTAAAACAAAGACTAGCTAAGTTAACACCTGGAAAAATACTTTTTCCTTGTGAAGGCGAGGGTAGAAATTCTGTATATGCCGCTGAACAGGGATGGGAATCAGTAGGATTTGATTTATCTTTGGAAGGCCAAAAAAAAGCTTTTTTACTTGCTGAAGAAAAAAAAGTAAATATTCAGTATTCTATAAATGGTATTACAGATTTTTCTTATGGGATAAATTATTTTAATGCCGTTGGTATTTTTTATTGTCATTTACCTTCCAGCGTAAGACAAAAATTTCATCATAATTTAATTGACTGTCTTGCAATCGGGGGAGCTGTCATAATTGAAGTA
This sequence comes from Leptospiraceae bacterium, assembly GCA_947458405.1. Taxonomy (GTDB): domain Bacteria; phylum Spirochaetota; class Leptospiria; order Leptospirales; family Leptospiraceae; genus JACKPB01. The sequence goes on along the minus strand of CANGZW010000033.1, from coordinate 8,790 downwards.
TTTGATCAGGATCAATTGGGACGATCGAGTGGAGGACCTAAGGATTTAGACATGCTTTGTACTCCTGAAATTTTAGCAGAAGATTTTAAATCAATAAAAATTTTAGAATTAAAAAAGGAAATTATCAATCTTAATGAAGGAAAATTTCACAATGGAGAAGCAGCAGTAATTCGAATGTTTGCCAGAAAATAAAATAATCTGAGATTTTAATTTTTAGAGTCTATTTTTTAAATGTAACATTTATTAATAAATAGATTAGAATTGCAAAAATTTAATTATTTGCAATTCTAATCATTAACTAAATTTAACTAAATAGCATTTCCTCCGCTCTCTCCTGTTCTAATTCGATAACATTTTTCTAAAGGTAATACAAATATTTTGCCGTCACCCACATTTCCTTCTGAGTGTCTTGCGGCATTCATAATTGTTTTTACTATTATATCTTCAAATTCATCATTACATGCTATTTTTATTTCAACCTTAGATAATAAATTTGGAGTTACTCTCTGACCTCTAAATAATTCCACATCTTCTTCTCTTCCATGACCAGTTACCCTATCTACTGTAATACGTGTAATATCTGCCGCAATAAGAGCCTCTCGGACTTCGTCAAGTTTATCCGGTTGTATAATTGCAATTATCATTTTCATAATTCTATTCCTATTAATTTAAGTTAATGAGACCGTAACCAGTTTCGCTATGCTCTGTATGGTCTAAACCTGCGAGTTCTTCTGATTTAGTTAATCTAAATCCAACTGTTTTTTCTACTAATAAACAAATAATGTAAGTAGCCACACCTGCTAATAAAATCGTAGTACCCATTCCTTTGAGTTGAATTAGAAATTGGTCTGTATTACTCCAGTTTGATCCATTTATTTTAGAAGCATCCTTTAACCAAGAATCTCTAATTAAAAAACTAAGTGCCAATACTCCAAACCCACTTCCCACTCCATGAATTCCAAAACAATCCAAACTATCATCATATCCTAATTTATTCTTTAGTTCTAACGCATAAAAACATATCAATGAAGATAAGCATCCTAAAATAATAGCTCCAATAGGTTGTACTACGCCAGCGGCTGGAGTAATTACAACTAGTCCTGCTAAAATTCCTGATACAAATCCAAGAGAAGTAAATTTTTTAAACTTAATGTATTCGATTAGCATCCACATCAACACCCCTGCTGAAGCAGAAACTTGTGTCATAGTGAGAGCTCTAGCAGCGTCCATTCCACTAGAAACAGTAGAACCCGCATTAAATCCAAACCATCCTACCCAAAGGAGTCCTGCACCCATTAGAGTCATTACCAAATTATTTGGATTCATTGTATTATGAGGAAATCCATAACGTTTACCTAAAAAAATTGCCGCAACCAGAGCACTGGTTCCTGCAGAGACATGTATTACAAGACCTCCTGCTAGATCAATTACTCCCTTGGGTCCACTCAAATAAAGCCATCCATCAGTAGCCCAAATCCAATGAGCAAGGGGACAATATACAGAAATAAACCAGAGTGTAATAAAAATTAAATATCCTCTAAAAGTAACCCTCTCTGCTATTGCCCCGCTAATTAATGCAGGGGTAATGATTGCAAATTTTCCCTGAAACATAGCAATTACATACTCAGGAACACCATTTACAATTGATTCATCGATACCCTTCAAGAAAAAATAATCCCAATTCCATCCTATTAATCCACCAGCCACATTAGGTCCAAAAGCTAAAGAATACCCTACAGCTACCCACAAAACACCAATCACAGCCAATGTCACAAAGCTGTGCATCATAGTACCGATTACATTTTTTGTCCTTACCAGACCACCGTAAAACATTGCTAAGCCCGGTATCATGAGAAGTACTAATCCTGTGGAAATGAGCATCCACGCTGTTGTACCCGAGTCAATTTGCATAAATTCTCCTCTAAATAAAGTTTAGATTTTCTATAACTTTGAATAGTTAAGAACGAATTTTTTTAATATATTTAAAATACATAATGAATTTAATATTTATAGATAAAAATAATCAAAAAATTTGTAAATACTCTGGAGAGACGCTTCCTGCTTACTGTAAAGTGATAGGAGAGCATCTGACGCAAGTCTATCCCCAGACCCAATCTTTGGTGTTTGATTGCTTTTTTGTAAATAACAAGTATTTGTACTTATTTTTTCTCAAAAATAACTGAACTTTATTCCTTAGGGGAATATTACATCTTTTCGAATGCCTTAATAAAAAATATTCATTATGATTCACTTATATATGATTAGGTTAAATAATCTCTATTCTATTTTGAGGAAAATTAAAATTAAAAATTTCTTTACTATATTAAAATTTATGAGTATATTTGAATAAATTCACTTTAATTAGATTTTAAATATATAAAAAAAGTTAATTTCTAATGTTAAAGTTAAAAAAATTTGTATCCCTTGATTGATTAGTCAGAAAGGAAATTTTTATGAAGTTTAAATTTATAATATTCATAATCTATTTTATCTTTTTTAATTGTAGTACAAATAATAAAAATAATCAATTAAATATTTTTGAACTCCTTGGAATTGCGTATTGGAGTGCCACTTCTATGATCTGCACTTCTGAACAATTAAATAAAACGCAAGCAAATCGAAGCTATCAAACAAGTTTTGAGTCAATATCCGAATTCAGGTTATTTTACTCTGTACCACAAAATTACCAATCAACATCAAGTCATGACTTAACAAATGATAGTGTTTACTCTGGAAGTAAGTCTCATAAGGCTTGGATATATGGAAGAGGACCAAACTGTATATATCCACAGAATTGTATTCATTGAGGATATCCAACAATTCAATACATCAACCATTACATTCCCTCAGAATCAATGGGTAAAAATTTCTACCTGTTTGGATTTTTCTCCCCCAGGAGGAAATGCTAAGGTTTGGCAAAATGATACTTTAGTATCTAGTTCAAATATTCAAGGCACGTGCGGAGTATTAGAGCAAGTTCATTTAGGTTTGTATGCTTCCCCAACTTTAAGCTCGGGAACGATATACAATGATAGCGTATTGATTAAAGAAGTTACTAGTTGTCAATAATATAGTATAGTAAAATAAACCATTTTTTTGCATATATCGATTGGGGCTTGTCTCCACCCATACCACTTGGAAAGGTACCTATTACCTTGCAAAAATATACCTAGATGTTAAATTAATCTTCTTGCTTATTTAATTTAACATATTAATATTATTTAATCATGAAAAAAATAATCCTAGTTTGTCTTACAATTCTCATTCTACTTATAGTCTATTTAAGCATAAAGCCTGTACCTATTGATCCGGTGAGCTGGAATGCTACTCCTTCTGAGGGCTATGTTGGAGTTCACTCTGTAAACTCGAAACTTTCCAATTTAAAAATGATTTCTCTGAATGGGGAAGAGGCTCCCGAGCATATTCTTTTAGCTAAGGATGGAATGTTGTACACTACTGTTGTGAGTGGAAATATTTTACGTATGACACCAGATGGTGAAAACCAAGAAATCTTTGTGAATACAGGAGGGAGGGTTCTCGGATTTGACTTCGATTCTGTAGGAAACCTCATTGCGGCTGATTCCATGAAAGGACTTCTCTCTATTAGTCCTGACAAAAAAATTACTCTCCTTACTGACAGAGTCGGCGATTCTCCTATTTTGTATGCCGATGGTGTTGTAGTTGCCAAGTCTGGAAAAATCTATTTCACGGATGCCTCAACTCGATTTCCGCCTTCCCTTTGGGGTGGTACCTTTGAATCTAGTATCTTAGATATTCTTGAGCAATCCTGCAGTGGTCGTGTGTTAGTGTATGACACAAATACTCGTACTACATCTCTAGTAGCAAAGGGATTTAGTTTTGCGAATGGAATTGCACTCAGCCAGGATGAGAAATCTCTTTTTGTGAATGAAACAGGAAAGTATAGAATTTGGAAATTGTCTGTAGACTCTCTAGACCTTGATATCTCTCTTCCAAGTCCCAATGCTGTATTACTTCTTGAAAATATACCTGGCTACCCGGATAACCTCATGCGTGGGCTCGAAGGTAAAATTTGGGTTGGTCTAGCCAAACCTCGCTCCTCGCTGGTAGATAAACTCGCCGACAAACCCTTCTTTCGTAAAGTAACTCTACGCCTCCCCCGTTTCCTCTGGCCGGTTCCAAAGGCTTATGGTCATGTCTTTGCGTTCACAGAGGATGGAAAGGTCACAGAAGACCTACAAGACGCCTCTGGAGCCTATCCTGAGACTACAGGAGTAACAGAAACACCAACAAGGCTTTATATACAGAGTTTACACTCTAAGACGATTGGTTATTTGGAGAGATAATTCAGATTTATTTTTTTATTAAATAAGGATATAAAATGGGAATACCTAAATTTCATGAAACTTATGAAGTGAAAAAAATAGATGAAGATTTTTTTGAACTGAATTATTAAATATATTGAAGTGCTAACTTACCACAAGTGAAGCCTATTGCTAAAATTGTACAGTATCACGTAATAGATTATTTAAATTTTCCAGAGGGTAGAGTTTGGTTAGATGAGTTAGTTAAAGGTTATAAACCTATTTACCTATCTTTCATATCTTTTATAGGAGATCCAGATATTACTTTTAAGCAATTCATCGAAGATAATTTATAGAGTTTAAAAGATTTTGAAGGTTTGTTTCCTGAACAAAGTGATATAGATATATTTTGGAAAATTATAGATTTAATTTCAGAAGAGTTAAACAAACAGGCATAATCAAGGAAAAAAAAAATTTCATTTTAGAACTAAATATTGGTTTAAATAGATGATTTTTTATTTATTATTAAACTATAACTAGGAGAGAAAAATTGAAAATTTATAAATCTATTTATGAAAATAATAATTTACTATATGAAATGTCCTTTATACGAGGAGCCGAGATGTTTATAGGAAGAGTTAACAACTTTGATGAAAATGGAATTTCATCTTTGGATAAAAAAAATAAAGATATATTTTTAAGATTTTGTAAAAGCATAAAATTAACTTATAAAAATCTCACTTGGCAACAAGTCTTAGATTTAGAACGAGAAGTAAAGAAATCAGACTGGGATGAATTGAGTCCTGATGAAAAATCTAAAGTAGAAAAATTAGTTGTAATGATGGATAGTAATAAAGATTACAGATAGATTCACTGAATGCCTTATAAGGCTCTATATCTAGAGCTTACCGCAATTGAAGTATTGCTAAGATTATATCGTATCACGTAATAGAATATTTAAAACTTCCAACCTATAAAAATATAACAGATTAAATTTTTAACGGGAATTGCAAAAAATCGGAAATTTTTTATATATTATATATAATAGCTAGGAGTTAAAAACAAATGAAACGTAATAAGTCAATTTTCAAAGAGATGGCTTTGATTGATAAGTCTTCTTTTTTTATGCAAATAGTGAAATTATCCCAAAAAACTGGAAAGGATGAAAGTATAGACTGGAAAAAAGCACATGGCTGGGACTCATTAAAATCTTACTATACTAAGATCAAACAATTGTATTCTAAAACATCCAAAGCAAAAACTTTCACGGAATGGTTTCAATTTGAAATCAATGGTATTTACTCAGCCGACTGGGAAAACCTAGATGATGGGACAAAATCTGTGATGCTTAGATTTTTCAAAGAGTTAGATGAAGACGAGAACTATTTAAAATAAAACTTATATTGAAGTAAAGTGGAATTTCATCTTTAGATAAAAAAATAAAAATGTGCTATTAAGATTTTGTAAAAGAATGAAGAATATAAATAAATTAAAACTAAGGAAAACGAATGAATCAAGATAAATCTTTATATCAAGAGATGTCTAACATATATCCATTCAACTCAGGGGTTCCTTATGTTTTATGGATATCTCAAAAATCTGGAAGAGAAAAACATGGAGCTAGAATTAAAGTTTCAGTTCCTCAAGAAAATAAATTTTTAACATTTACAGTTTCTACCGAACCAAAATTATTAAGCAAAACAAAAATTTCTTTAAATGATATAAATTCTATAAAATCTTGGATAATTTTGAACCAAACTGTTTTGATTAAATTTTTTAATGGAGAAGTTGATACAGTTCAATTTGGGAAAAAACTTAAAAAATTACAATAAAACAATAATATTACCTTTTTTAGAGTTTTGTAAGTTGGAAAGTATGGTTTGAATGCTGGAAATATTTATCTTTGATTTTTAGTATAATCTCTTTAAATCTCTCAACATCAATCATTCTGCCTCAAAAACATCTTTTATATTTATTTCCAAACTATCTAATACTCTAGAAATTACTTTTCCCTCTTTGGATGATTTTTGTATCCTGATAAAATCATCTGATTCTTTATAATATACTTCAATACTATGATCTTGTGGATCTACAATCCAATATTCTATTACACCAGAATTTTCATATAGATCTTTCTTATACTTCAGATCAATATAGGCAGTCGAAGGGGAAAGTACCTCCACTACCAAATCGGGAGCACCTACGATTCTTTTTTCTTGGATAATGGAATAACGAGACTTTTCGATAAACAATAAATCAGGTTGAACGGTATCTTTTGGTGAGAGAGTGACATCCATTGGAGCTGGAAATATCTTGCCATTTTTTTTTATAGATACAAAATTCCCAAGTTTTAAAAGTAAACGAAAACAAATCTCTTGATGATAAGAAGAAGGGGATGTCATTTCAACAATTTCTCCGCAAATAAGCTGATACTTTCCACCTTCGGGAGTATTTTCATAATCGGAATAGGTTTTCTCTTTGGGTAAAACAGCCATAAGTTAAAGCTAACTTATATGAATAAAAAATCAAATAAAAATTATCTACTTCTTCACAGAACATCTATGAAATCTGTAAGTCTTTGGACTGTTGGTTGTTCTTTGGTATAGGGTCCGATGTGTAAAATCTCAGCCACAGTTCCATACTCCCAAGTTTCAATTTTTAAAGTAGGATACTCTTTTTGTATTTCAGAAGGTAGTGATACAATGGTTTTAAATCTAAAGTTGAACAAGCAGAAATAAACAATATAAGTAAAGTTATTATTAGATTGTTCATTAAATACATTCTTATAAGATATAAATAAATATAAAGATATTTTCATTACTGAAAAATAAGTCAATTTGTAATTAGAGTAAATCTAGTAACTTTATGAAAATATGAAGAACGAGAAATAGAGAATCAGTAAAGAAAAAAATCAATAATTTTGTACTATTTAATCGTACTATTTATTCTATCTACAGCAATACTATAATAATTTTTATCAAATTCTATTCCAATAAAATTTCTTTTAAGTAATACGGAAGCTAATAATGTAGTACCGCTTCCACAAAAAGGATCCAATACAATATGCTCTTCTTTTGTTGATAATTCAATGAGTAATTGCATGAGCTTTAAAGGTTTTTGAGTTGGATGCAATCCTGTATCCGATCCATTTGATTCAATATGGATAATATTATTGGGATTGGTATTGTATTTTATATATGCCTTTTCATTGTAAGCACCTAATTCATTTTCTATTACATTATCAGCAATTGTACCCCCAATTTTATATGGTTTTGTAAACCAGAGTATTGGTTCAAAAGTTGGTCTTAAGTTTCCTACCTTCCAGCCTTCCCATTTTTCGGAGGAATCTTTATCACCTCGCTTATCAAATATAACACTCAGCCTCTGTGCTCTATGAGCGGCCTTTTCTTTAGACCATCCTAGCATGTCTTTATAGGTAAAACCTGTATCCTCAAATGCACAAACACATCTATGAGAAAGCCTCCTACCTGCAAAAACGATTGCCGATCCACCTGGCTTTAAAATACGTAACCATTCTCCTACCCATGTAATACACCATTCGTAATACTCTTTTGGTATTTGACGATCAGCTTCTGACCAACCATTTAAAGGTTTGCCTCTTTTTTTAAAAATAGAACCTGCTTTTTTTTGAGCGGGGCTTGATCCTAAAAAAGCAGAATTTGTATTATTATGTAGTACATCCCAATCTTCCGCACCAATACCATAAGGTATATCACTTAAAATTAAATGTATGCTATTTGATTCAATTTTTTTGAGGATATCTATACAATTTCCATGTATTATTTTATTTAGATAGGAAGAATTTTTATTCATTATTGCCTTTTTTAGAGTTTTGTAAGTTAGAAAATATTGTTTAATTCATTTCTTAATTTATATCTATATCAAAATGAAATACATCTTCCAGAGTTCCTAGCTTCTTATATAAAGCAATAGCCGGTTCATCCTCAATATCTTTATCTGCTTGAACAAAAATGACATATGCTCCCATCTCCTTTCCAATCATCTTTAATTTTTCTATTAAATGGGAAGCAATTTTTTGTCTTCTAAATCCTTCAAGTACACCTAAATCATAAATAAATATTTCTGATCTCTCCTGCTCGAATTTACGTAGTACGTAACCAGTAAGAGCACCTATGATATTTCCCGAATCGTTTTTGGCAACTAAGGCAATAAAATTCTTATCGGATAGGAGATTTTGAATATATTCCCTGGAAGGTCTACTTTCAGAATAGCTACCGGGATCTGAAAAGACAACTGAAAATAAATCCAGCATCCCTATGTAATCTTCATGAGACGATATGGTTTGAATTTCATACATATATAAAAACTATTTCTTCACAGAACATCTAAGAATTGTGTAGTACTCATTTTCATCCCCTTTAAAAAACATACCACTAGTCCTTAAATACTCCTCTTCATGAGTTCCTGAAATTTTATATCCACTCTTCTGAATGAAATCTGTAAGTCTTTGGATTGTAGGTTGTTC
>CANGZW010000032.1 GCA_947458405.1 Leptospiraceae bacterium | reverse complement strand
GTCGTGAGAAGATGGCATAATAGGGATAGCTTTATTTTTTAGAGAAAAAAGGGCAAGATAAATAAACTTATGTTTAGTGTTTAATTGTTGGTAAACAAATACTGGTAACTATAAAGTAACCCCTCTCTTTTGTATCTCAGATACGGGACTTGTAGTGAGCGTAGACGAACCATGGAGAGGCGGTGTATGCTGAAATGTAGTACAATTCTGTATAGTGGGGGTGAGGTACTACACTACAAAATCCCATTCTCTCTAAGCTGAACTTCCGAAAGATCTGTGATTCGGATAATTTGCACTGGATTAAATCCTTCATCCCGCATTTTTCGAGCAGTTTCCAACTTGTTTTTAAATTCACCTTCTTCCAAAGCCCTTTCATACAAGGTTAAAGTTTTTTGTTTTCCCATAATCGTCTCCTCAACACCAAATAAATTTATACCCTATAAACTATCAAGCCCGGTTGGTGAGCCTGCCGAACCACAATTCTTTTTGCTTCTTCCATAGAATTTAAGATTTCCTTGATTTTACCCCAACCTTCTATAAATTCATCCCAGGGAACTCTAATGATTTTTAAGAGCAGGATTCCCGCCCTTAATTCAAGACTCTCAAAATTCCTTACTGGGTCTATTTTTCGAAGATCAAAGACCAAAAACTCTTCCCTATTTCTCGAAAGAATCGGATTTGAGAGCCTTCTGATTTCATCTAGTTCACTCTCAGGATCCCAATTGTCGAGCCCCTGGTAAAACAAGACGGGAATAATAGATGACATCTTACCAAACTCTTTCTTTTGCCACTTGTGAATGGCGTGTTTGTACTTGATCATCTGTATCTGAAAATCAATGGCTCTTCTTGACTTGTGTTCTAAGAGAAAATACAGTTTCTCATCAGAATTCCGAATGGGAATTTCATAGAGAATGTCATACAGTAATTTCTTTTTTCGATAGTAGATATCCTGAATGATACCTATATACTCTAACTCCAGCAGTTTCGATTTCTCTTTCAGAAGAAATCTAAAAAATTCTATAACACAGTCTATTCTTAGAAAGAGTAATTTCTAGAAAATATCATGGTAGTCGGGCATTGTTAAACCCCTTAAGCCTTCATGAATTTAATCTCTCAAAAAACTCAATTCCGCTTTTTCTTTGATTACAGAGGAGTCTTTTAATTCTACCATCAAAGAGTCATCCGCATTTAGCTTAATTTTTACTTTCCCCTCAAAATCAATTTCAGGGGATTGTTGGATATATTTTGCGGTGTAGGTTTTTTTATTGTCTATCTTAATTGTAACATGAGAACTATCTACTGCTTCGATTTCCATCACTATATTTTTAACTCCTGTATTACCATCCCACTGCAAAGCTGACCATGTTCCCGAAATTTGGTCAAGTTTATTGACTGCTAAGAAAGATCTTCTGGCAGTGGCTTTTCGGGGGATGGAATCTACTGTGGATACCGCCTTTGCAAATTCACTGTCGCCACCCATCTGCGATTTACTGGTCACTGAAAATAGGTAAAAAGTATTTTTTTCGGGTAGATTAACCATCATGGAAGATTTTTCACCTATGACTTTGTCCATAAAATTCCATTTGTTTGCTCCTGGCTTTTTGTACCACAAATTATACTCATCTGCACCATTTACTTTATCCCATGAGAGTAATACTTCCTTGGAATTTAAGTCTAATTTTGCACTTAAGTTTTGAGGGGTTGGTAATTTAGAACTTCCCCTTGCTAAGTTTGTATCAACATAACCCATCGCATAATTAGAGTAAGATCCATATATATTATCCTTAGTTTTAGAAATTACTGTGTAGTATTTTCTACCACGGGATACATTAGTATCTGTAAAACTATCTTTATCCGTAGTACCAATTGGATTCCATGCAAATTTTTCATATTTAAGTACTACATATTCATTAGCTCCATTAGCTTTTCTCCATTGTAGGTCAACCTTATCTCTGAACTGCCCCATACTGGCTACTAAATCTCTAGGAGCAGATGGTTTTTGTACTACAGATGTACGTCCTATGGTAGCATTGGAAGGATCTCCATTTCCTGCATTATTATAGGCTAAAATTGTATAAATTTCTGCTATACCATTTTTTCTTGCATTTTTATCTTCAAACTGATTAGTTTGTATTTTACCTGTAATACGATAAGTTCTAGCATTAGAGTCATATTTATATACTATATATCCGTTTGCATTATCTATTGTCTGCCAATTCAGGACAATTCTATCAGAGTAAAGCCCCACACTGGCATTGAGTCCACTTACCTTTACAGGGACGGAAACCTTTGTTACTGTAGCAAAACCTGTAGCGGTTCCCTCGCTTTTCTCGGATACGGCAAACTCAGAAACAGAAGTGATTTTATAGTTATAAGCTGTATCCTGAAATATACCCGTATCCTCAAAATACGTGTTGGCAGAGAGTCCCACGAGTTCGTATTCATCCTCTTCGGGATAGGCTCTGTAAACTTCATACCCTATGGCATTTGGTACTGGAGTCCAACTCAATACTACCTTATCCGAATAATTCCCCTTGCTCGCATTGACTTCCTGCGGGGGTTTGATGCTATTATCTACGATTGTAGCTACTTCGGGAGTATTTTCCGCATTCGGAGTTATTTTAGTTACCTCTATATTGGGATCAATGATATCAACCATTACAAAAGCGGATCTACAGGCTCGACTGAAGTATTTGTAATCTATATAGCCAAATCCCTTATCACCCCAATCTACTCCCCATGAATTTTGAAACTTGAAGGCACCCGTATCATCATTGTAACCCACAATAGTAATCGCATGTCCTCCGAGACTTTGTCCGGATGCGGTTTTATAAATTGTCTTTCCTTTTAACTCATAAAAGGAAGTATCTATTAAAATACCTGCCACAACAGGTCGCCCTGAAGAAAGTTGGGCTTTTATTTCAGAGGGATCATTGTATCTCAATTTTTGGAATTCTTTGGCTTTGAATTTACTTGCTACCTGAAATTGATCCGGTGTGGGTTGGCGGGTAAAATTATTTACATCATAGGGCATCTGATCTAAGGTAAGGGCTCCCCGCGATACAATGAGGGACATTGCATCACTGATGCTAGAGCCATTATCCTTACCATTATTTATCTGGTTATATATAAATGCGGGTGAGAATAAAACTTTGTAATTGGGGAGTCCATTTATCATGTACTTCCAGTTTTCTTTATCTTTTCTCTCAATATATTCGTGATACGATTTATTTGCATAGCCCGTACTCCATGCCACACAACTACCCTGTCTTCCCTGATTTCCAATAGGGGGCATGTTTGAAGAAAGATCAACCTCCGAAGGGAGTCCTCTGTGTTTTATATACCTCGGATTTGCCTCTTTGATACTACTCAATAGTTCAAAGGAATCCGCCTTTAATCCTGTAGAGAAATTACCCGGAACATCCTGTGCCCCCAGAGAAATCGAGAAAAATAAAAATAAGGTTAATAAATAATTTACCATGGTATGTCCTTTTTACTTTAAAGCCTTTCTAAGTTTATTTTCATACTCTTTTGTATAATCATGAATCGCAAATGGATGGGGTTCATAGAGTGCTATCACGTTTGTTAGATTCCCTTTGGAATCCTTAACAACCTTATTGATGAAGAACAAAATATATTCTCCTTCATTTGGAGTTACCTTTAACCATTTTCCATACACATCCGGTAAAACCATAAAAGCAATATCTAACTTGGCGGGCATGGGAGCGGGTGTTTTGTAGGCCTCTAATATTTCACCTGTGCAGGTCACAGAAATATCTGTTTTAGACACTTTCTTTTCCTTAATTTTGGAAATTTTAACCTTTGCTATATAATCAGACTCCCGGATTAATTCTTCCAAACTCGGAGGAGTGGGAAGAGAAAATAAAGGTATATTTAGAAGGAATATAATTAAAATTGCTATCGCTTTAAAACGATGATTACTTTTGAGACTCGGGTTCATTTAAATTCTCCACCATTCTAATACCTTAGACTCTTTTCATAGGATGATGTAAAATCTTTATTGGAGAAAATTTGGGAGGTATATAAAAATATACCCCTTGCTTCTCTGTCAATTTTCAGTGAGGTCGAAGCGATTCGCTGAATAATTACAAAATATTTTATGTCTTATATACAAATCCTCATATTTTACCCAGTTCAAATCCGATATACAAATTAGAGTTAGGTAAGCAATGAAACCCACGCATCGATTTTTTCTTGGAATATTTCCACCCGTTTTTGGACTTTTTTTATCGTTCCCACCTTACATTCCTTCGCTTGAAAGCACTATGTTTGTTCTCATATGTTCTCTATTTGGAGTAGGATTTTTATTTATATTTTTATTTATAATTGATTACTTAAAAAAAGAAATCAGGGCAAAAAATCCGGGAATATTTTTTCGATTTACCCTTGTAAATATGGTTTTGTGGGGATATTTTTCTGCATTTATATGTATAGCAGGATTACTTTTTGCAGGAGGAGTTTTCGGGCCTAAGTTTGTGAGATCGGAAGAATTCCCCGAAATAGACACTTCCATTTATTTGTATGACGCTTCTTTTTTTGGAAGGGCAGTTTCTGTAAAAATCAAAGATCCCATCTTCCCCTATTTTTCAAAGGAGTTGGCAACACTTGACGATGCCGATCCCGCAAGCATGGGTATTACAAGAGATAGGGAATGGATTCGAATTTCTCCTCCCGTAGGCAAAAAAATTCTATATAATTCAGCCACAGGTCAATCGTTTCGCGAAAATTAGTCATAGAGGGGAGTAATTTATTATTTTCAAACTAAATACGTATTGTACTTTTGTGTTATGATTCATTTAACACAGAACACTTTACAAAAAAATCCTTACTGGAGCATTCCTTTGGGGTTGTCCTATGTTCCTCCTGTGGAATGGATTCAATTGTTTGACCAGAATGGGTATGATCTAACCCTCCTTGAGCAGGAATATTCCCTTGTGAATGAACCCGCAAAAGCCCATCGCTATCGATATGCCCTCAAATACCCCTGGATGACATGGGAAAAATCTACACTCTCTCATTTTAATCATTGTCTTTTGTTTGAAAGAAAGGCCTATTCAGGAGAGGCACTGGAAGAGCTATTAAGTTGGACAGAGAAAAATCCCCTAGTTTGGAAAATAATCAAAATTCGCTCTAAATGGGGAATAGATGTAAGTATAGATTATGTGGATACTTCAGGGAATGTATTTGAAGTCTTTCATTATGAATGGGATGACTTTGATTATTCTATTGTATCTCAAAAAAAGTTAGAAATTGAAGAGCTTGTACTACAAACTGATTGGGATTTTGCGGCAGGTAAAATGTTAGAGCGTAGAGACGAATGGGCAGGTCTCGATTTCTTTTCTCAGAGTAAATGGAAAAGTGATTTTTTTGGAATAGGGCCCGAGCAATTTAAAATGGTAATCTGGAAATAATAAAAACCTGCATTTTTTAATTCACTGTAATACAATTATAATTCTATTTTTAGTATCACAAATATTTCCTTTTTTTCTTCCTCCGTATTCAATCAGAGGTATTTTTCCCATTGACACTTGAAATTCCCTAAAAATTCTATCCTTTAGGTGAATATTTGTTTTATTTGTCTAAATCATCGGGGGTAAGAATGGTACTCGGAATCACAGAAGTAAAAAAAGGCATGGTTCTCAAGGTCGAGAATGAATTATATTCAGTAATAAAATCGGAATTTGTGAACCCCGGAAAAGGCAGTGCATTTATCCGCACAAAGCTCAAAAACGTAATGAAAGGCTCTTCAATTGAGAGAACATTCAAGGCGGCAGAAAAACTAGAAAGTGTAGAACTCGAAAAACGCTCTATGACCTATTGTTATTCTGATGGGGACAGCATTATTTTTATGGATGTCCATGATTTTGAGCAGTTGCCTGTACCAGTTGAGTATGTAGAAGAGATTCTCCCCTTTATGAAAGAAGAGACACAGGTAGAAGTTACATTTTATGAAGGCAACCCCATTGGAGTGATCCCCCCTAATTTTGCAGTGCTGCAGATCACTTATGCAGAAGAGGGACTAAAGGGTGATACAGCTGGAACTGCACTCAAAAAAGTAACTGTAGAAACTGGTGGCGAAGTCAATGTTCCTATTTTCGTAAAACAAGGTGATACAATTAAAATAGATTTACGCGATTTATCTTATGTTGAGAGGGTTAATAAATAATATGGCTACTGTAATTAGAAAAAAATCACTGGGAAATATCACTGATAATAGTGAAGTAAAGAGCTTCCTTGCAAATCATAATATAACTTACGATCATTGGGAAGTTCCTGCGAGTTCTAAAGACTTAATTGGTAAAGAGGCTTTGAATGATCAAGAAAAGGAAGAACTACTCCAAACAGTAAATGAAAGATTTACATATCTTCAGAACACTCAAGGCTACAAAACAAGAGATCTAATTGTACTACATTCAAATGTTCCGGGACTGAAAGACATGTTGGCTAAATTTGATAAAGTTCATTACCACACAGACGAAGAAGTTCGTTATATATTAGATGGATCGGGGTATTTTGGATTTATCACAAAAGACGAAAAATTTTTAGTTCATGTTCAAAAATCAGATTTTATCTCTGTCCCCCGCAATACCACACATTGGTTTGCTTTGGATGATAACCTTAGAATCAAAGCTGTTCGTTATTTTACAGACATGGCGGGTTGGGTTCCTAATTATGTAGAGGAAAAAGCCTCCATTGAAGATTAAAGAAGAGCTATCTTCTTTAGTTGAGTATTCCCGAACTTACTATTCCCGTATGTGGATGTTTGCCACAGCGGGAAATCTCTCTGTTTTAGACCCTGAAAGCGGTGTAATCTGGATAACAGCCTCCGGAAGGGATAAGGGTAGGCTAAGTGTGGATGATTTTATTGGAGTCTCTCTGAGAAGTGGAGAGCCCATTGAAGACGATCCCGGCAAACGTCCCAGTGCGGAAACTTCTATTCATACAGCCATCTATTCTCAATTCCCGGGATCAACTTGCATCCTCCATGTTCATACCCCAACATCCTGTGCTCTGGAGTTCGGACTCTCTAGGGATGAGCCTTTTCGTTTTATCACCCTTCCCAATACAGAAATTATAAAAGCCTATGGTAATTTTTTAGAAGAGCCCAACTTAAAAGCCCTTGTTGTGCATAATCATGGCTATGTTCCTAGAATAAGTGAAGATTTTAAGTTAGCTTTAAATAAGAAAGTTTCGGATGTTCCGTTTTTCTTAATTGAAAATCATGGTATTACGGTTTGGGGAAAGAATGTTTGGGATGCTAATAAAAATTTAGAAGCCAGCGAATTTGTATTACAAGTAATGTTATCGAGGAAAATGTAGGTTTTAGGGTCTTTTTTCTCGATTTCACCAGGGAATATAGATGCAAAATAAGAAAATTCCTCTAAAATCCTTGATTTTACTGATTTAAATCTGAAATTAATTAAAATATTCTTGCTTTTTTCATACTTTTTAAACCGATTGTAAAAATAAATTAATTGATAACCAAGGAAGGATCAACACTTTATGGCGGCTGTAGCAAAACCCACTCCTATTAAAAAATCACAAATCATATCTGAACTTGCAAATAAACTAGAAATATCAAAAAAAGATGTAAACTTATTTTTAGAGACATTTGTTGACCTCGCGTACAAAGAAACCAAAAAGAACGGAGCATTTATCATTCCGGGAGTTGGTAAGCTAGTACTCAAAAGAACAAAGAAAAGAAAAGGTAGAAACCCTGCAACTGGCCAGGAAATTGAAATTCCTGCAAAAACAGTTGTTAAGTTTTCTCTATTTAAAGCATGTAAGGAAGCTATCGTTCCCCCTAAAAAATAATGAAACAACCTTTTCCCTTTTATCCGCTAGAGGATAATCTTTTGGGTCAGATCCTCAGCGGTATTTATTCGGAAAAAGGAAAGTTAACTGATTTAAAAAATAGATTCCAGTCTTTTACGAAGGAGGGTGAATCCTCTTTATATTTCACCCCCCGTACAGATAAATCAACCCTCTTAACCGTTCTGCCTGATCAGTTCAGAAAAATGCATGCAGAGAATAATATCGAAGGCATGAAAGTTCGATTCAAGGAACTTTTGAATCCTGAGGATAAATCAATCAAGTTAGATGTCATTTTGGAACTATTAGAATGGGTCATTACGGGATTATCTTCAGAAAATGTATCACTAGAACTACTCCAAGTTTTACTGGGGTCAGATTTAGTCGATTTAGAAATTATTAATCTTATAAAAGAAAATTACGAAAAAATGGTAACTTTAGAAAAATGAAAGCAGTCGTTCTCGGAAGTTCCGGTTTAATTGGTTCGCATTTGGTGAAGTTACTAAACGTATCACATGAGTATACTGAAATTACAACTTTGGTTCGTAGAAAATCAGATATACTTCCTCCCAAAATAAAAGAGGTGTTGACTGATTATTCCAATTTGCAAAATCTCAAAGATGAATTTATATGTGATAGTCTATTTATCGCACTAGGGACTACCATAAAAAAAGCGGGCTCGGAAGAGAAGTTCAGAGAAGTTGATTACACTTATGTTTTAAATTCTGTAAAAATAGCACATGAACTCAATGTTAAAAATGTACTATTGGTTTCCTCTTTGGGAGCAGATCCAAACTCAACTATTTTTTATTCACGAACAAAGGGAGAAGTTGAGCGTGATACATCTAGCTTAGGACTGAATAGTTTTAGTATTTTTAGACCCTCCTTGCTTTTAGGGGAACGAAATGAATTTCGTCCCGGTGAGAAAATAGGAGAGGTGGTGACAGGTCTATTTTCTTTTGCATTTATTGGGGGCCTCAAAAAATACAAGCCAATCTCTGCTGAAACTGTTGCAAAAGCTATGATAAAAACTTCTCTTTCAGAGAAAACAGGTCTTTACATTTTTGAATCAGATGAAATTTCTAGTTTAGTGTAAATTAATTTTATGTATGGAGTGTACATGATTAACAAAATAATTTTTTTAATAATTCTCGGGATATATTGTATTACGCCAGTCTTTTCTGCGGATAGAGAAACAGGGAAATTCTATGTAACAGCTAAACAGGGGCTAAATATTCGTCCTGAGCCGGGGAAGGGAAGCATTGTGATTGTAAAGATGCCTCATGGTGCTCAAATAGAAATTTTAGAATATTCCAAAGAAGAGGAAGAGATTGATGGAAACAAAGCACCTTGGGCTAAAGTGAAATACAAAAAATATACCGGTTGGGCTTTTAGTCTCTATCTCTCTAAAGAACAACCCAAGTAATTAAGGTTTCCCTTCGGGTAGATACCATTTAAGACCTAATCTACCCTGTACTTCGGGCTTATATGTACTTTCGGTAATCTCTTGAATATTGCCAGGAAGGGGCATTCGAATCAAACCTTCCACCATCCAGCCTTTACTGCTACCAATTGTGATACCAGGTGAAAGATAAAATTGGCGACTGATATTTCTATCATTTTTGCGTCTTTCTTCCCATGGCTGAAATTCAATTGCCTGTAGGCTTAAATCTACCTTAGCCGAATATTGACGAGCAGCTAAGTATTCGGAAGGAATTCGATAAGATACACCAAATCCCGTGCGGAGTAAATTAGTGGCGGCCTGTCCTGTCAAATCAAGTGTCATACGAAAATTCAAATCAAAGTGGATAGAAAAATTATTGCGAGTCACTAAAAACACAACCCCCGGACTACGATAAGCCGAGAAGGAAGGCAAGCCAAAAGGGCGTGGAGACCTATCCCGTAAAATCGGATCCACCTCTGTTCCTATGCCCGAATCAAAATGTAAATTCATCGGAGATTCAGCATTTTGCATCTGCATAGAGAATCTAGTTGAATTATTAAAAATAATCTCTGTGCCGAGACTTGGCACAACCGGCTTGTAGTCGGGTGCAAAAGTGACTTCCATTGGAAAATGAAAAGGGAAAAATGACACCACCTCATACAACCCCCGATTGGAGGGGGAAATAGAATAATTGGTAGGCGTTGCCTTTGGATTTACATCCTTGGTGTCAGAATATACCAAACCCACGGTAATCAAAAGCACAATGGTAAAAGTCTTTATAAATCGTATCTTCATGGGGTTTGTTAAGGTGAATATAGAATTCTGGTCTAAAATAGCAATCTAATTTCTCTTTAAAATTGATTCCATTTGCCCCACGTAACGAAGTTCTTGCTCTTCATAGGACATAAGATTGGATTCGGGAAAGATTTTTTCTAAATAAGATAAACCCTGTTTTCCATATTCATTTTTTGCCCACTTCTTAATCTGTGCATTGCTTTCTTCCGGACGATAGTATGTTTTGGGAAGAGTAAATAAATAATTACTCAATTCCGAGATACCAATTTTCTTATTCACACTGGTCAAAAATATCTTGGGAAAGGGCTTATTTTCACCCAGGATTTCTTTTAAAAATTCAAGCGAGTTTAAGAGGAGGTGGTAGCTGGAATTTGCCAGTTCTTTTTCATCACATTTGCTAATTACAAATGATTCCGGGACTTCCATGATTCCACTTTTCATAAATTGAACCTGATCTCCCCCCAATGGTTGTAATACAAGAAGAGAATGGTCGGAGAGCTTTGAAACTTCTATTTCATTTTGTCCAATTCCCACTGTTTCAATGATTATATAATCAAAAAAGTATCTTAATAATCGCAAGACATGATATGTATAAGGGTTTACACCTCCCAATTCCAATTGGCTTGCCTGAGAACGAAAGTAAATTCTGTCTTCTCTGGCAGGAATTGTAACACGAGTTCTGTCCCCAAGTATGGAGCCACCACTGATAGTACTGGTCGGATCTATGGCTATAATTCCTAATCTCTCTTTGGAGGAAATTTCGAGGAATTCTTTGCAAATTTCTCCAATTAAGGATGATTTTCCTGCTCCAGGAGATCCTGTGATACCTATAGTTGTATTACTTTTTTTGGGATAAGTATCCAATATGGCAAAAATTTCTTTTCTGATTAAAAGAGAGTCTTTTTTTTCTATTAAGGAAATTAATCTCGCCAGCGAAAATTTTTCTCCTAAGTGGGCTCTCTCTATCAGGGAGGGTAAATCGATTTCAGTATGACTATTCATCTTAAATATTTGGTTTAATTTATCCTTTTAAAATACCATTAACTTAGAATATAATTTCTGTATAATAACTAAAAGACAAAAAAATTAATTATAATATACATTCATTTTTAGACTTAAATGAATATTTTTCACATCCTGGGTAGTTACAAAAATGTTAAAATCGGATTATTTTTATCTATGTTTTTTACAATTTTGGAACAAAACCTTCTGAAAGCTACAATAAATTGTTTGACCCTGCAAGGACTTAAAAAATCATGGTACAAAAGATAATGAGGAAGGTTAAAAAAAATGGAAAAGTTTCCTGAATTAGAATCTTATTTTCAAAAACTAACCGATGCAACCGATAATGTGGCGGCTATCAATACTCACTATGAAGCTGATCATAACAAAGATTTTGATGTACTAGAAGGTATTTTTACAGACATTCAGTCCCTCGAATGGGAGAAAACCGATCCTTCTTATTTCAATTTATTCACTAGTTACTACACATTTCATGTTAAAATTATTGAGGAAATCATTAGAGAAGCCCGAGAGATTTTGAATTCTGAAAAAAGAGAATATGTAAAGAGATTGGTTAACTATAAAAAGGTGGCGGATGAGTGGTTTTTAAATTTGAAAAAAAAGAGAAAATCTAAAAGCGTAGCCGCTTAAAGCCCAAACGCTTCTAAAAAAAGGATTGCACCGCTTTTAGTTAATTTCATTCTTTAATGAATGATTTTCAATTCGATTGACTTTTTTTTATTTTTTCCTTTAGTATATATAATTTATGTCCTACTGCGAAAAAGAGAACAAAATGTCCTCTTACTTATAGCGAGTTATTTCTTCTATGGGTATTGGGATTACCGTTACCTTTCCTTATTATTTATCTCCACCGTTGTTGATTATATTGCCAGTATAGGGATTGAAAATAATCCAACTCACACCCACAAAAAGAAGATATACCTCGGATTGAGTATTTTCTCAAATCTTTCTATTTTAGGATTTTTTAAGTATTACAATTTCTTTACTTTGAGTGCAAAGTCTGCTCTTGATTCTGTGGGCTGGAGCATCAATCCAATTCTCTTGAATTTTGCCTTACCATTGGGAATCTCGTTCTACACTTTTCAAACTATGTCGTACACTATTGATGTGTATAAAGGGCAACTCAAGCCAGCTAAAAACTTTTTTGATTTTGCACTCTATGTATCTTTTTTCCCCCAGTTAGTAGCTGGTCCGATTGAGAGGGCAACGAATTTGCTTCCACAGGTTTTAAAAGAAAGAACTATCACATTTTTAGAAGTGGAGCGTGGTACATTTTTAATTCTTTTAGGATTTTTTAAAAAAGTATATGTGGCAGACAATATCGCCATCTTAATCGATCCAATATTTGTAGATAAGACAGCCTCGGGAGCAATGGTGGCTTTTGCCTGTATAGGGCATTTTTTTCAGCTTTATGGAGATTTTGCAGGATATTCGGATATTGCCAGGGGCTTATCTAAACTCATGGGTTTTGAGCTTATGAGAAATTTTGATCATCCAATTTTATCGAGGAGTGTAGGGGATTTTTGGAGAAGGTGGCATATTTCATTTATGAGTTGGCTACGGGATTATGTATATTTCAACTTAGGGGATAAGAACTCTTCTGAACTTAAGAAAAATATTAATAACTTAATCGTATTTTTTCTATCGGGACTCTGGCATGGAGCGAATTGGACTTTTGTATTGTGGGGATCATTTTGTGGACTCGCCAATCTAGCATATAAATACGTAAATCCCTATTTGCCCGGGATGGATGAAAATAAGGGGATAGTATATAATATTGTAATACATGTCTTGGGAACAATTGCTACGATTGTAGTCATTTCATTTCCGTTAGTATTCTTTAGATCGCCTTCTATTGAAATGTCTTTTATTCATTTACATTCTCTGTTTACTAGCTTTGGGGTTTTGGAACCGAAAATAGTTGATAAGTTATTTAAAATACTAATCTTTTTAGTAGTAATTGAGATACACCAATATATTAAAAAGGATGAATTTTCTCTTTTCTCAATTCCCATCATACCCCGTGCTTTTGTTTATGTTAGTTTATTTTATGGTATATTAATTCTAGGAAATTTTAATAAAAATGCATTCATTTATTTCGTATTTTAAAAAATCACCAGCCTTTTATTTGGCAATTACTTTGGTAGTAGTTTTTGAGGTATCTTTGCATTTTATACCTAAATTGTACTACTATGATGGAACAGGATCTTTCTTCGTTTATTTAAAGAGAGAGTTAGTTGAAACTTCAAATGAAGATTTTGACATACTGTTACTGGGGGATAGTCGATCTTTGTCTTTGATGGGTGTGAAGGGAGATGAAAATCATCCCTCCCTATATAACTTAAGTCTCCCTGCGGCTGGTCCATGGTATTACAAATATCTTTTGAAAAAATATTTAAAGGTTCACAAAAAACCGAAATTAATTGTTTGGTCTGCAGATTCGTATGTCTTAAAAAAAGAAAAGACAGGAAAATTTAATCTGAATCCTGAAATTTGGAATGAATTTAAACATAGACTTCTCAATCTTTTTTCCTATTCTGAAACTTTAGAACAATACGAGGGAAGAGAGCTATTCTTTATATCCAAAGAGTATTTGGCTCTTTCATTATACTCAGTGAGATACAGACAGGTCTTTGAATCTTTTATCGGAGCTCGTTTGAATACCTTAATGAGTGGAGAATCAGCCATGTACATTAGAAATAAAACTGTTGCAAATCTTGTGCAAAAGACAAATGGACAGATCAATCTCGGGGATTTCTTTTTTGCACCCGAGGGGACATCGGAGACAGAGACAAAAAGATATTTGGAACTATATAAAGAGGGAGAAATAAACCCCGAACCTCTCGAACAATTTATTGAATTTTGTAAGGAAAATGAATTACATGTGGTCGAGTTAAATCTCCCCAAAGCAGAGGGGATCAATTCTACTCCATATTATACCAAAGGGAAACAAATAATGACGGAAATGTCTAAAAAGTATGACAATGTAACTTACGTGGAATTTGATACTATGGATTATCCCGTATCCTATTTTGGAGAGAGTATTCATTATAGCACTTCGGGTGCCGAGGTATTAAATAAAGAATTTCTTGAAAAGATATATCCTAGATTAGTTGAGGAAATCAATGCTAAAAAATAAATTTTTATTTTATCCTATAATCTTGATGGGTATTTTATTTACTCTAGATAAAGTATTTTTACTGGAATCTGTAAAAAAATATATTAAAACAGATTTTACATATATTTACTATGAATCTAGAGATGATGTTTTTAATTTAATTGTAAATGATCCCGAAATCAAAAAGAGGGATAAAAAATTTATGGTGATACTAGGATCATCCCGACTTCTCTATTTTGATATGCAAGAAATGAAGGACTTTTATCCCGATTGGATTATATATAACCTATCATCTGCTGTAACAACACCAGCCTATTATTACTACTATCTAGAAAAGTTAATAGATAATGGAATATACCCCGATTATGTATTGCTAGAATCAGATCCGAATCAATTCAATGCAAATTCTCCAGTATTTAAAGGCTCCAATCTAACATATAGTTTTGATACATCATTTGTACTACGAAACGCTCTTGTTTTTGGAAAAGATAACGTTAGTTTTTATCTAGGAAAAAAACTCTTTGCCATTGGTAAAAATAAGCCCTACTTAGATACAGCTATTAAGCGATACAAAGATCCAAACTTTATTAGCATTTCAGCTATGCAGGATCTCACCAAAGATTTTTTACTCCAAAACAAAGGTAATGCCATTTCTTTAGTAGATTTCTATGTAGAAAAAAATTATGCCATGTTGACTGCAACGAGCCAAAGAACGCTTGATTGGGTATATGTAGCATATAATCCTTCAGAAATGCAATACACATTCTATGAAAAAATTCTACAAAAGCTCAAAGAAAACAAAATTACTACTGTCATTGTTTGGCCTCAAAGTTCTCCTCCTATGCAAAAGTTGATAAAGTCAGCTGAATTTACTATAGATTGGAAGAGTAGGGTGGGAGAGTTAAATTTTAAGTATGGGTTTACAATGAGAGATATGGACGACACGGACGAATATGCATGTAATACGTTTGTAGATGGTGGACATATCGCAAAGGATTGCTATAGACCATTTTTGCGTTATGTGATGTCTGAGTATTTTAAAGAAGTTACGGGTAGATAAAAATTTAGGAAAAGTCAGTTTTTAGATTTATTCTGAATATGATTCTCATTCTCAAAATCATATTTACAAAATAAATCCTTAAAAAACAATGTCCCTATCGTAGGAGATTGTTTTAAATGGTTCACTTATTTTCAATTCTGGTCTTTTTTTTGGGGATAATTCCAATTTTTTCGCAAGAGGACTCAGGAAATCCCCCTCCAACCAAAAAGGAAAATAATTGGGAAAAAACCCAAATCAATGTGGTAGGCGAAAAGGGGAATGGAATGAAACGAATCCCTGGATCTGCCACTGTCATCCAGTTGAAAACTCTAGAAGAAACAAGGCCTACAGATGGTATGGAAGCTCTGCGGATGGTTCCGGGTGCCTCTATCCGTTACCAGGATCCTGCAGGTCTCACGATGAATCTCGGATTTCGGGGAGTGTCCAATGAGGTTTCCCGGAAAGTTTTAGTTTTAGAAGATGGACTCCCCGTTTCTCTCAATCCCTATGGAGAGCCGGAAATGTACTACGCACCCTCTATTGAGAGGATGGAAAAAATTGAAATCGTAAAGGGTTCGGGATCTATTCTTTATGGCCCTTCCACCATTGGAGGTGTAGTCAATTTAATTACACGGAGACCCGGTTCTACTCCCCGTTTTTATACCCATACAATGGGAGGAGCGAATGGATTTGTTTCTACCTTTAATGGATATGGAGGAACTTTTGGAAATACAGGTGTGGATGTAAACGTACTACGAAAACAGGGTGATGGGTTTAGAGACAGCAACTCATTTAAAGTGAATGAATTTAATATCAAGACTTCTACTAAGCTAAATGAGTCAAACTATATTACTCTGAAGTTTGGTCTGCATCAACAAGAGGTAAGTGCTACCTATTTGGGTCTAACTACGGGGATGTTCAATGGATACCCTACCTATAAATCATATTACAATAAAACCAATGTCGATCGTGGAGAAAACCCAAACACAGCCCCCGGAGCATATATGTACAGGGGTGCACTTTCCAATCCAGCCGAACAGGATAAGCGTGTGATAGAAAGATGGTCATTTGCTTTGGGACATGAATGGAATTTTGCGGAAAAATGGAAGTTGGTCACTAAAGTATATGGATATGGAACCAAGAGAAATTGGGCAAGACAGGAATATTCGAGAAATACAACTGTAGGACAGACTCCACCCAATACCACTCTTGTAGGATACGACACAGAACCATTTACTAACAGAATTGGTGATACAATCTGGATGAGAAATACAAATGCTCACAGGGATAGAAACTACTTGGTGAGTGGAATTGAAACACGGATTCAGGGAGATTACTCCTTAGGTGGAATCAAAAATGAAATCGATTTTGGTATGAAATATGAGTACAACCGTGCAAATGTTCAACTTCTTAGCGGAGTGGACACTCCCGATTTCGCCATTCCTACTTCTGCCACTGCTTACTATCTCCAATCGAGTCCTTATTCTCTTTCCAAGTCAGGAACTCTACGTGACGATGAGCTCCGTCAATCCAAAGCGGCGGCAATCTGGATTCAAAATAGAATCAAACTTACTGAAAAATTTGCTGTGATCCCCGGAGTTCGGTACGAGTCCATTCACCAGAGTCGATTAATCATGAGGGGAAGACAATTCAATGAAACTACATTTGAAAATACTGGCACTACATCCTTTCAAATAGATAAACAGGGAAATAACGGCACCCAAATTGTACTACCCGGTTTTGGTATGACATATGAAGTCATGACAGACTTTGTTTGGTTTGCGGGTGCCCACAGAGGATTTGCTCCGGCTAGGTATGAGTCTGCTATCAGTCCATCCGCAGGGGATCTTTCTTTAAAGCCGGAATTATCCTGGAATTATGAATCAGGGGTTCGTGGAGATCTCACCCGGTATTTCTATACCCAATTGGTGGGATATCAACTTGACTTCCAAGAGCAAATTGTAAACTCATCAGCCGCAGGGGGAAATCAGGGTTCGAGACCCATCAATGCAGGTAAGTCCATGCACAAGGGTGCTGAGGTTACACTCTCATTCGATTTTGGTAAGTTTTTTAATAAAGAGTATAGCCTTGCCCTAGAAACTAATTCCTCTCTGAATAATGCTAAATCCAATCAATATACCTACAATTCTACTGCATTATTAAATGGAGATACAAACATTTTACAGCAAAAAGATACCAATGGAAAATTTTTGCCATACGTATCGCGTGAAGTACATATTGTTGGATTGAATCTAGGTTTACCCTCTGGTTTTTATGCTAGGGCGGACTATCAATATTTTTCTAAGCAATATCATGATTTGAGTAATACAAAAACAGTTTATTGGTATGAATCTGCAACAAGTGATTCTAAAAATCTCTTAGATTATCTCAATATTAAGTCAGACGCGGACGGAACCAATGGCGTGATACCATCATTTGGATTGGTCAATGCTTCTGTGGGATACAAGCCCGCAGGAAAGAACTGGTCCATTTTTATCAATGGGAAAAATCTTCAGGATACTTCTTATATTTCTACACGACTGCCCGAGGGAATTCAGCCGGGTTTAAGAAGACAGGTGAATCTGGGATTTAGCTTAGAGCTTTAAATTCTTGCCCTACAAACTTACGAATTTATTTATTTCTAATGTCTTTAGGAACCTTGTTAAACTTAAGGGAGGATTTGTGATGATTAGTTTTCTTTTTGAGAGGGAGAGCTCCCTTCCTAGTCCCATTAGATAAGAGGTTGTTTTTAAGTCTAGATATCTAACTTCTTTCAAATCTAGACTTATATTTGTCCGCACTCCAAAGTAAAGTGTTGTCAAAAATCCGTTAATTTCTTGTTCTATTTCAGGAGTAACCACTGAGAATAGAAATTGAATTTGAATCATATGTTCACTTTCTTTGATAAGAAAATGCTTAAATTTCTTTTCCATAATCACACCTATGAATCCACATCTTTCCTTTGAAATTTTACAATACCGAAGTAAGTTCTTATATTCTATTCGGAATTTTTTCCATAAAAATGGCTATTTAGAAATAGATACACCCAAATTGAAAAAAGTTCCCGGAATGGAGCCCTATTTGTCCCCTTTTCAGGTGAGTTCCCCTGACTTTCAGGAGAAAGGGTATTTGGTCACCTCTCCCGAATATTCTCTCAAACAGGCACTCGGGAAGGGACTTGAGAAAATTTATGAAATTTCTCAGGTTTATCGCTCTGGAGAAAAAGGAAGTCTGCATACAGCAGAATTTTTGATGTTGGAATTTTATTCAGTAGGAATAGATGAATTTGGTCTAATGAATGTATGCATCGAATTATTTAAGCATTT
This sequence comes from Leptospiraceae bacterium, assembly GCA_947458405.1. Lineage (GTDB taxonomy): Bacteria > Spirochaetota > Leptospiria > Leptospirales > Leptospiraceae > JACKPB01. The sequence goes on along the minus strand of CANGZW010000032.1, from coordinate 15,626 downwards.
GGATCATTCCCTTGGGATTAAATTATTTTCTGAAAATGTACCTAAAAAGATTTCAATGCCTGAGTTATTTCAAAAACATCTTGGAATCACAGATTCTAAAAAAGATCTGCTAGATTTTTTAAACAAAAACAGAAAAGGGAATTCCGAAAAGTATGAAAATATGAGATACGATGAATTATTTTTTTTAGTCTTTTTGAATGAACTCGAACCTGCACTAAAAGGAGATCTCATTTTTTTATACGATTATCCCGAACAATTGGCTTCTCTCGCCAAGGTTATTGAAGGAAGGGCCCGACGTTTTGAGATTTATTGGAAGGGCTCTGAAATCGGAAATGCTTTTTATGAATGCACTTCTCAGGAAGTAATGAAAAAAAGGTTTGTAGAGGAACAATTGCTCCGAAAATCACTTTCCAAAGAAGTTTTTGAAATGGATACTAATTTTATGAATTCATTGGAAGAGGGTATTCCAGAATCTTCAGGAATTGCCATTGGATTGGATAGATTATTTATGATATACGCAGGCCATTCTGATCTAAAATATTTGAGTCCGTATTTTGGGAGTCTCCAATGAAAGTAAAACTGTACTTCATAATTATACTTAATATAATATTAATTAGTTGTTCGTCTGATAAAAAACAAAACATTTTTATGGAGTCATATCCAAAACCTGTTTTTGAAACAGTGGCGGATACGATTACAAAGAACCTAAAAGAAAATGTAAAAAGAGTTATCGTATTAACATTCATCACCGGGGAAGGCAAAGAACATAAGATGGGAGGTATGTTTGCAGAGAGATTAACTACCGACCTTGTAAAGCAAAATAAAGTGATGGTTCTTGATAGATTGATGTTTAAATCTAAATTACAAGAAAAATCCATCACATTAAGTGGAAATTATGATTTAGCCTATGTAAAACAAATTGGGGATATTTTAAATATTGATGCGGTTGTAATAGGAATTGTAACACCATACGCTACGGGTTATGATATAAATTGTAGATTGATAGATGTAAAAACAGGTCTAATTTTAGCGGCAGAAGAGGGTTACTATTCTGAAAAAGTGGATTGAGTAAAAGAAAAAAACAAAATGCGAAAATATTTTATAATAACTATCAATCTTTTACTATGTATTATAATTTTAAATTTCAGTTGTACCCCTTTTTCTAGAATTGACAAAATTACTAAAAAAGATTATAATAGACTTTCAAAAATAAAAAAATTCACTGTAATCATAGTTGATAAAGTTGGAAATGATAATATACAACTAGAGCAATATAGGGCTGGTTTTTTCTTCTCTAACGAAGATAAGAATTTAAAAGGAATGTTAAAATTAAATGCTCTCTATGGAAAAGCAATCTCTCTTGCATTACAAAATGGTATTGTGGGGTTAGGAAAACCTGAGTATGTACCTCCCGATAAATTATATTTAATTCAGACTGAAAAAGGGGAGGAAGATCTCAATAGAGCCTGGTTTATTACAATGGGGATTGATGCAGTTTTTTCAATCAATCAGGAGAGGATAACTCTCGACTATATGTCAAGGGTTCCGAATATAGGACTATTCAATATAATTTATCCTTTTTTACTATTAGATTTGTGGTATGTTGATTTTTTCGGACCCTGGTATTTAAAAAATGATTTGTCGTACACTATCTTATTTCCAAAAACTTCCAAATGGTTTAGGGTGGAAGAACAGACTAAATCAGTGTCATTGGGCACATTTCTTAATAATAAAATTCAAATTCCTGATATTGAAATGGCAATTGTAGATTCTGCTTATTCTATTTTTACGGAGAGTCTAAAATATGAGGAGTAAAATCAAAGCTTTCTCCAATGAAATCCTAAAAGATTTCTTTTTAAGATTATTTCTCTTCTTATTTTTTTTAAATCTAAATGCTTGTATAATTGCCATTCATGAGTCTAAAAATAAACTTCCAATAGAGAATGGATATAATTTTAAGTGTGATAAAAAAAATAAATTTGGAAGCTACAATGAGTGCAGGGAGGATTATATTGCCAGAAGGATGGCTCAAAGGGATAAATATTTAAGCACTCAGACGGAGTCTCCTCAAAAGCAGGAATAATTTATTTATGGGAAAAAAAATGTTTAAACTATTAATTATACCTTTTTTTATAATAACTAATAATATATATTCCTTTGACGTAGATCCAGTTGGAAATAATGTTAAAGATGGTGTAAAGAGTTTTAAAGATGGGAATTTTTCTAATTCTTTAGAGAAATTTAATAAAGCGGAGACAGGGATTCCGGATGATAAAAGAATTTCTTTTAATAAGGGAACAGCGTACTACAAGTTAGGAGATTATAAATCAGCCCTCAATCAATTTGAAAAATCTGCGGGCAATACAAACGATCCCCAATTAAAAGCAAAATCTCTTTATAATATGGGAAATACTCATTTAAAATTAGGGGATAAGGTTTCCGCTATGCGATCTTACCTCGATGCTATCACTGTTGATCCAGGCTATGAACCCGCCAAAAAAAATCTCGACTTACTACAGAGAGTTGAGGAGAAAAAAAATAAGGAAGAGGAAAATCAGGGCAAGGGAAATGATCGAGACGAAGAAAATAATGATCAAAAAAAATCAATTGGCAAAGAAGAAGAAGGGGATTCCAAAAATAAATCAGACCTACCTAAAAATGAAAAGATGAAACGGGAGGAAGCTGAGAGAATTTTAGAAAGTGCAAGACAGGATAAAATAAAAAGAAGAAAAGCCCAGAGTAAAAGGTCTGATAGAAATGAGATTTTTTGGTAGTTTTTTAGATATAAAAGTGAATTTAAAAATTTTAAAAATAATAATAATTTTAAGTATATTAAATATACTTACATATCCTTTTTTTATTTATGCAGAGCCTGTATTTCGTTTATCTAAAAATGAAATTTTAAAAGGGGAGCCTCTCACCGCACAATTTGAATTTAAAGGAGGTGCGGATATAAAAGTTCCCAAAAATATTATCTCTCAAAATAACGTTACAGCTGAATATATAGGTACTGAAGAATCTGTTTCTATTATTAATATGAATGTAACACGTAAAAAAATAGTAAAATTTAGAATAGTAACTTCTAAGGATGGTAATCTAAAAACCCCAGATATTATTGTAGAATCTGACGGAAAAGAAATTCACTCTGGAGAGGAGAGTTTTACAGTATCTAAAGAAAAGTATGTGCCTAAGAATAATTGGTTTGACTTTGGAGAGGATGTTTTTGGGGGAAGACTCGGTGGTTTTACAAAGAGAGCTTTCACTGAACCAGAAGAAGATGACCTTTTAGTGAAATTTGAAACCACCCGAAATTCGGTGTATCTCGGAGAACCAATAGTAGGATACTATCTCTTGTATTACAAAAATATAGTTGCCCCTTTTATGGAACGAAACGAGGGAAAAGTATTAAATTTTCCCTATTTCTCTTTAGATTCCTTAGGAGAAGTGACCATTACTTCCAAAGAAAGAGTCAAACTTTCAGGAAAAGAGTACATGATTGTGCCATACCAGAGGGAAGTTTTTGCCATCACACCTTTAAAAAAAGGGGTCTATGAGATCGGTGAGGCTGAGTTTTTTATAGAGGGTTCTCCCACTTCCTATTTTTCGCAAAGGCCTATTGTATCTGAAAAGAAAAAAATAATTGTTAAAGATTTTCCATCCCCCCAGCCCATAGGATTTACGGGAGAAGTGGGAGATTATTCGGTCAAATTAATCACACCCTCAAAAGATGTGTATACCATGATTCCCCATCGTATCAAACTAAAAGTTTATGGGGAAGGTTCGGGCACATATTTTCGTAATCCTTTAGAAAAATTATGTGATACTAAATCAAAATGTAATTTTGAAATATCCATGATTGGTGAAAATCGAAACAGGAAATTTGTAAAACTAAAAGAAGGTGGATACGGCTTTTTTTCAGAGTTAGAATTCGAGTACTCTATTTTACCGAAAGAAGTGGGTAAGTTGAATTTTCCTGAGTATAGTATTCAATTTTTTAATCCATTTCGGGAAACTTATGAAACTCGCTCGATTCCATTCCCCAGACTTTTTGCAAAAGAAAGACCTCCCACCAAAAAAGAAGAAGAGCAAAAAAATGTTAACTATTTATCTATCTATATATTTATTTTACTAGGAATTAGTATCACGTTTATCATCTACAGATTTCGAGATATAATCCCTAGTGTCTTGTATAATTTAAAAGACAATGGATTCAAACTTTTAAAAAATTTATTTTATGAATTGATACCGGAAGAAAAACGGAAAAAAATATTGCAAAAACTGAATTTGGTCCTTCAGGATAAAGATGGATTAGAAATAGACATCCTCTTAGGTCAAAAAAAAGATACTTTACTGAAAAACTTTCTCCTACAAAAAGGTCTAAGTAAAGAGGAAGCAGAGTTTCTGTCGAAGGTTAAAAGCAATAATGGAAACCGAAAATTTACAGAGATTCTTCCCGATCTAAGTGTCGAAACCCGGCAAAAAATTCTAAAAATTAAAGGTAAATTGATTCAGGAGGAACGAAATGAGCGTTGAGTCAGGGAAAATATCAGTCCAAACAGAGAATATATTTCCGATTATCAAAAAATGGCTATATTCAGAGAAGGACATATTCTTACGAGAGTTGATATCCAATTCTGTCGATGCCATCACTAAGTTGAAGAAAATATCTCTCTCAGAAGAATTTGAGGGCGGTACGGATTATAAAATAGAGTTAACCTTCGATAAAGAAGCCAGGACTCTTTCTATCGAAGACAATGGTGTTGGTATGACAGACGAAGAAATTCGTAAATATATCAATCAAATAGCGTTTAGTGGTGCAGAGGATTTTCTCAAGAAATACGAAAATGCAGAAAATAAACCCGGTATAATCGGTCACTTCGGTTTGGGTTTTTATTCTTCTTTTATGGTTTCCACTAAGGTAGTTATTGAGACTAAGTCATACCAAAGCAATTCTAGATCAGTTATGTGGGAGAGTGAGGGTGGTGTTGATTTTAAAATATCCACCATCGAAAAGTCAACACGTGGTACAAAAATAACCCTGCATTTAGATAGCGATTCTGGTGAATATTTAGACAAATGGAAATTAAAAGACCTAGTGAAGAAATATTGTGATTTTTTACAGGTTCCTATTTTCGTAGATGGTGAACAGGCAAATAAACAAAAAGCTCTTTGGTCAGAGCAACCTGCTTCCGTAAAGCCTGAAGATTATAAAGAATTTTACAATTATTTATTTCCTTTCTCGGGGGAGCCTCATTTTCAGGTTCATTTGAATGTGGATTATCCGTTTCGATTACAGGGAATTTTGTATTTCCCCAAACTTACTCATGAGTTGGAAGCCAGCAAAAATGGAATAAAGCTGTATTGTAATCATGTATTTGTTAGTGAAGAGTCCAATGAGCTTGTACCTCAGTTTTTAACTGTTTTGAAAGGAACCATAGATATCCCCGATTTACCTTTAAATGTATCTCGCTCTTACTTACAAACAGATCCTTTAATCAAAAAGATCTCTTCTCACATTGTCAAAAAAGTAGCAGATAAATTAGTAGAAGAACACAAAAAAGATAAGGAAGCATTTGAAAAGAATTGGGATGATATTTCTTTATTCGTGAAGTTTGGAATGATGAATGATGAGAAGTTTTATGATTCTGCTAGAAATGTATTGCTTTTCAAATCATCCAATGGGGGATATATTTCTCTTGAAGATTATTGGAATAAAAACAAAGAAAAAAATGACAATAAAGTTTTCTATGCTCCCGAGAGTGAATCCAACACTTCTCTCATGGATCTTTTTAAGTCTCAGGATTTGGAAGCTTTGCTTGTAGATTCTAGAATTGATACTCATTTCTTGCAGTTTTTAGAAGGCAAAAATTCGGAAATGAAATTTCAGAGAGTGGATTCTGATATTGTAGATCAGGTTGTAGATAAGGAAGCCAAGTCTCAAATTTTAGATTCTGAAAATAAAACTGAAACAGATCGTATTACAGAAGTTTTTACAAATGCTTTAGGTCGGGAGGGCTTAACTATCAAAGTAGAGAACTTAAAATCAAATGAGGTTCCCGCTGTGATAATTTTACCCGAGTATATGAGAAGAATTTCAGAAATGAATTTGGGTATGAATCAGGACAAAGCCAATCTATTCAAAAACCATACCATTCTTCTGAATGCGGGCTCTGGTCTTGTGAAAAATATCATTAAAGTTGCTCCTATCAATCCAGAGAAGGCAAAAGATCTCTGTAAACAAGTTTATGATCTTGCCTTACTTTCTTCAAGAGTGATGGGTGAAGCAGAGATTGGGTCATTTGTGAAGAAAAATTACCAGATTTTGGAGGAGCTTACAAAATAAGAATTTTAGCCTGAGGAAATTTCTTCAGGCTTATCTTATGGTTTCAAATTTTTATTGACAGCATCTTTTTTCTCTGGATAAGAATTATCTTTGACAAAGAGAGGAAAAAGATGAACCGTTTTAAATTTTTAGCAATCTTTCCCTTCCTATCTTTCTTTCTCTCCATCAATATACATACCCAAGAAATATTCAAAAATAAACCCAAGGCTAAATTGGGAGTTCTAGATTTAAGAAATTGGAACTTTGATCCTTCGACTCCTCGAACAGGCTCAGGAACCGAGCAAACTGTTCAATCTGGACAAAAAGATATAATTGGAGACATGCGAACAAAGAAAAACGAAGATACAATGCAAACCGATAAAAGAACAGCCATTCCAGACCATTTTGAGGGGGAGATTGATTTAGACGGGGAGTGGGAGTTTTATTGGAAGAAATTAATTTCTCCTGAAGAATTTAAAATGAGGGAAACCTGTGAACAGGAAAGTCCTCCAAAAGAAGGATGCTCTTCCCTGACTGATAAATCCAAAGTTTATTCTTACTTACCTAAAATGTGGATAGAGGAAACGGAAGAAATTCAGACAGATAAGGGAGTCGAAAAAAGAAATCTTCCTAGTGAGGGGTATTCCACATATCGCTTACAAATACTGACTGAATATAAAAAAGATTTGGCTCTTAGGATTCCTTTTATAGATACCGCCTACAATTTATATGTGGATGATATGCTTCTCATATCTGATGGAAAAGTCGGTACAATTGAGAGTGAAAGTGAATCGGGAAGAAAAGTTAATACCGTGCTTATACCCAATCATGGGAAGAAGATAGAAATTGTAATACAAATATCAAACTATACTCAAAAATATCCTGGTATTTGGACTTCTTTGACAATTGGGGACTCTAAAAGAATAATTAAAATTAGAGAGAATAAACTTTTTTTTGAAAGCTCTATAACAGGAATTCTTTTTATTATGGGATTTTATCATCTTGGAATTTATTCCCTTCGTAGAAAAGATAAATCCTCTCTCTGGTTTGGATTATTTTGTTTGAATATGTGTTTAAGAAATCTTCTCACAGGAGAAAATTACCTATTAGAAATAATCCCTACTCTTGACTTTTCCTTAGCTGTAAAATTAGAATATATCACCATGCCATTAGGAGTCCAACTATTTATTCTTTTTATGATTTCTCTTTATCCTGAAGAGACTAATTCCAAAGGAAATAAATTATTTCTATTTTCAACTTTATTATTAATACTTTTTATAGGGATATTTAAGACTCGAATTTTTACTATTCTTTTAGTTCCTATTCAAATATATGTATTATTAAATATAGTTTATATTGAGTATATTATTATACGTGCGATACGGAATAAAAAAGAGTATGCAAAAATTATATTTTATAGTGGAATTCTTCTTATATTGACAGTTATAAACGACATACTTTATATGAATTCTTTAATTAAGACTTCTTTTTATGCCGCATATGGTTTAGTGATTTATTTATTCTCACAGTCTTACATCCTTTCAGCCAAATCTTCAAGAGCATTTTCTCATGTGGAAGAATTGTCCAAGAGTTTAATCCAAATCAATAAAGATCTTCAGGGTACAAGGGATCGAGCAACTAAGGCATACTTAGAATTAGAAGCCTCACAGAAAAAACTCGTTCAGTCTGATAAAATGATTACATTGGGCACAATGGTAGCGGGTATAGCCCATGAAATCAACACTCCACTCGGAGCCATTAAGGCAAATTCCGAAAATATACAGATTTCCATTTCTCAATATTTAGAGATAATTCAGCCTGAAAATAACTTATTTACAAAGGATGAATTAAAGTATATTTTAGAAGTCTTAGATTTGACCTACTTAAATCAAAAAGCGCTCTCCACAAAAGAAGCCCGTTCTATTCGTAAGTCTTTAGTAAATGTAATACAAGAGAGAGGTAATTCCCTATCAGATAGGGAAATTGATATAATTATTGAATTGGGGTTTGGAGAAAGGTTAGATGTTTTAGAAAAATTACTGCAAAGTCCAAAGTTCTCTGTACTACTAGATACTATTTCAATTTTAGATGGATTGAGATTAAAAGCAAAAGTGATAGAACACTCGGCTGGAAATGTTTCTCGAATTGTCAGATCACTCAAATCATTTATGCATTTTTCAGAAAAAGATGAAATGGTACTCTCTGATATAATTGGTGGGATGGAATCCGTCCTAATTATCTTAAATAGTAAATTAAAGATGGGTATTGAGGTAATCAAAAATTATGGGGAGATTCCGCAGATATATTGCTATATAGATGAGCTAAATCAGATCTGGACAAATTTAATTCACAACTCAATTCAGGCAATGAATGGAGATGGTAGGGTCATTATAGAAATACAACAAATTAGTTCAATTCCTAATAATATGAAAATAGATTATAGGGATTCGTCTTACAATGGTAAATATATTTCTATTATTATCGAGGACAATGGACCCGGAATTCCTCTTGAAATACAAACTAAAATTTTTGAAGCTTTTTTTACGACCAAACCAATGGGGGAAGGAAGTGGGCTCGGTCTTCACATAATATCAAAAATTTTAGAAAAACACAAAGGAGGATTAGATCTTTTCAGTGAAGCGGGGAAGACTCAGTTTGTGGTACATATTCCTAGCTTAGAGCAGGATCTTTCCATGAGGTTAAAAGGTTAATTCGATACCAATGACTTGAGTTTTCCCATATTATCATCATTGTACCCTTCAAGTCGGGCGAGAATGGTTTTATTTTTACTGATGATAAATGTGTGCGGGACTCCTCTAATGCTTAGCTTTTCAAAAGAGGTCTCTAATCGATCGAGTAGTACAAGTGTTTCTGAGGGAACATTCAGATCCTTGAGAGTTTTGACAACTTCTTTGTCAATGTCCCCTATGAAAACCAATACCAGCTTCATTTTGGGGTTAGATTTAGAGAGGGCAAGGAGTTCCGGGATTTCTTTCTTGCAGGGCTTACAGGTGGATTGTGTGAAGTTTAAAACCATGAAACTGCTGTCTTCCAGGGAGCTCACTTCTTTGTGCATGGCAAAGACTTTACCGTTGTCGAGTCGGGTCAGGGGAAAATTGGGAATAAAATCTTGGGAAAATAAGGATACGCCAATCAGGAAATAGAATAATAGAATTTTGTGCATCAAGTTCACAGAAAAATATCCTTTGGGAAATGCAAATACAAAAATGGGAATGGATCAATCAACTTTCTATGGATCCGATACACATCGGAGGTACAATGCACTTGTCTTGTTAGGAGTCCATGTACTTGCATTGGCAAATCCTATGGAATAACTCTGGGATGAACTGAAAACAGAGGATGTCCAATAGTCAGAATTTACTGTATTTGGGAATAGAGTCTGATTGATCACAGGTTGGCTAGACCCTGCCGTACATCCTCCAGAGGGATTCGCTGGAATGGAAGAAGTAACTGGCCCATTCGAGCAAACCAAAAGAGAGGTCAATTCATCTTTTGTGGGAGCTCTCCAGGTAGTTTTTCCAAACGTACCGGCACCAGCATTGTAGGAATTACATGCAGAATAGATGTGAGTAGATCCACCAGATGTAGTACTGGTTACTAGCGTACCATCGTCACAGGTTGCGTCATTGGAACCACAAAAAACTGTTGTAAATGCAGTTCCCGTGCAAGTTCCACCCGAATAGGTTTGCCCATACGAGCACTTCATCCATAGAACATTTCTGGCGGTAGTATAGCTTGCATTCTTCACAAAACTTACAGTTCCATTGAAGTTATCAGTGAATGTTCCCCAGGAATACGCATACACTCCAATCGTGATACTTATACTGGCATATGCATATCCAGATGAATTGTAACCTACTATCTGATAGTTAGTAGTTACTTGGTTTACAGTTGGTGTTCCCGATATCGCACAGGTGGTAGAGGAGATGGATAGACCAGTGGGCAAAGGGGGTACCGCAATACAGGTGGTGGGTGTTCCTCCCACTATCACAGGAGTTGCTGTACTCATGGCTGTACCATTTGTGAGAGAAAAGGATGTGCCCGAATAGGTGATAGATGTAGGTGCCACGATGCCACTAGAGATAGTGATCGTAATACTAGCTGTAGTACTACCTGCTGAATTGGAAGCTTCTATGGTAAATGTTTTAGCTTCCAGTGCTGAGTATGGAGTTCCCGATATGGCACAGGTAGTAGAATTGAGTGAAAGCCCACCGGGGAGAGTTGGAGTTGCATTACACAATGTGGGTGCTGTCCCAGAGATCGAAGGTGTGATCGTGGTTATGGCAGTATTCACAGTGAATGTAGGGATAACACTGTAAGTCAATGCAGAGGGTACTACAACTGCATTCACCACTGCTATATTGAGAGTAGCAGTCGTACTACCCGCTAGATTTGTAGCAGTTACCGTATAATTGGTTGCAGAAGAAAGTGATGTGGGTGTACCAGTGATAGCACAGGTGGTGGCATTTAAACTTAAACCTGCGGGAATTGCAGGAGAAATGGTACAACTTGTAGGTGTACCACCCGAGATGGTAGGGGTAACAGTACTCATGGCAGTGTTTATAACCAAGGAGAGTGGTGTTGTGGCATAAATCAAGGATGTTGGTGGAGAATTAGATGTCTTTACCGCTAATTGTATAGAGGTAGATGTATTTCCTGAAAAGTTAGTCGCCACTATGCTATAAACTGTAAAGTTTTGTTCTACCGTGGGGGTTCCTGAAATCGCACACGTAGAAGAATTTATACTCAAACCTGTAGGAATACTTGGAGTAATAGTACAGCTTGAAGGAGTTCCACCCGTAATACTAGGAGTCAGTGTAGTCATGGCTGAATTATTCATTAGTATTACAGAGTTGGAAGCAAAGCTCAATGTTTGCGGTTTAGTATCAAAACCTGAATCCACAACAGCTATATAAATCGAAGTAGAAGTCGATCCCGCTATATTGGAAGCAGTTATTGTATAAAAAGTAGATGATTGATTTACACTCGGTGTTCCCGAAATCGCACAGCTAGTAGAATCAAGACTCAATCCAGTGGGAATTGTAGGGGAAATTGAGCAAGTTTCAGGAACGCCCCCTACAATTGTAGGAGTTAAGGTGGTCATGGCTGAATTTTTAACCAATACTACAGGATTTGAACTAAACGACAGAGATGACGGAATTGCATTATCATTCGCTATTGCTAAAGAAATAGAAGTTGTGGTCGATCCTGAAAAATTAGAAGCACTTACCGTATAAGTTGTATAATTCTGATTAGTTGTAGGTGTTCCAGAAATCGCACAGGTGGTGGAGCTAATACTCAAACCCGTGGGTAATGCGGGACTCACCGAGCAAGATGTAATATTTCCCCCTGATTTTGATGGAGTGAGGGTTGTCATGGAGGCACTATTTTTTAGTATTACCTTTGCTGAACTATAGTAAAGAGAACTAGGAGCGGATTCAGATCCCGACTCAACGAGTGCAATATATATAGATGTGGAAGTATTACCTGCGTCATTTGTAGCTTTGATCGTATAGGCAGTAAAGTTTTGATTACTTAGTCCTGCTCCTGGTGAGCCGCTGATAATACAGCTTGAATTTATACTTATACCAGTAGGCAGGGTAGGAGAAGCCGTACAGGTTGAGGGTGTACCACCCGAGATAGAAGGTGTAGCATTTGTCATTGCAGTTCCCTTCACAAGAGTCATTGGACTTGAACTGTAGATTAAAGAAGTCGGAGCGGAAACACTGTAAGACACACCTATTACTATTGAAGCGGTCGTACTACCTGCTGAATTACTAGCAGTTATTGTATAAGTAGTTGCCGATTGTGCCGCATAAGGCGTTCCCGATATTTCACAGGTACTTGGATTAATACTCAATCCTCCCGGAAGGGTTGTAGAATTTGCACCAATTTTTACGGTACAGGAAGTCGGTTGCCCTCCAGAAAGTGTAGGTGTAATTCCCGCACTATTGCCTATTGTTAAACTATAGGGAGTCCCTGCATAACTAAAAGCAGAGGGAGCCACTATTTGAGCATTCACAGATAAATCAAAACGAGTAATTGTAGTACCCGCTTCATTTGCCCCAGTAATTGTATATGTTGCATTACTACTCAAGGCAGTAGGAGTTCCAGAAACTACACAGGTATTAGGATTAATAGATAGCCCTGCAGGTAAGGTAGGCGTAATACTACAAGTTGTAGGAGTTCCACCATCTATTGTTGGACTTAAGTTTGCAGATGTACTAATAGTCAGTCCGTAAACTGGATTCATAAAGAGTAAAGAAGTTGGTGCTGTTGTCGAATAATTTACTTCTATAAAAAGAGTGGCAGTGACATTTCCCGCTGAATTTGCGGCAGTTATTGTATACATTGTATTTGCCTGTATTCCAAAAGGAGTTCCTGTGATATTACAAGTTGTAGAGTCTATATTTAATCCGCCAGGTAAGTAAGGACTAGCCGAACAGGAAGTAATCGGTGTTCCTCCTGAAATAGTTGCTGTTATACTTGTAGCGATTCCTTTGATAAGGGATTTATTGACTGGTGCTGTCCCATAAGATAAACTTGTAGGAGCCACTACGGCATCACTCACAGAAATAATAACTGCAGTTGTAATATATCCCGCCTCATTTGTAGCAATTACCGTATAAGGAGTGGCAGATTGATTGGTTGTAGGAGTTCCGGAGATATCACAAGTATTTGATACTTTTTGAATGCTCAATCCAGTTGGTAAGGAAGGTGATGTGGTACAAGTTGTTATAGCTCCACCAGTGAGAGTAGAGGATGTCAAATTCGTCATTGCTTGATTTTTAACCAAAGTAAGGAAATTGCTACTAAATGTGAGCCCCGTTGGAGCCTGAACTGTATAGTTTACTTGAATGTTTATGCTTGCAGTAGAATTACCCTTCGGATTGGTAGCCGTCACTGTATAAGTTTTATTGGCGGAATAATCTAAAGGGGTTCCTGAAATATCACAAGTAATTGTATCAAAAATCAAACCAGCTGGAAGGGTAGGTGTAATACTACAAGATGTTGCAGTTCCTCCTCCCAAATTGGCACTCACTGAAACAGAGGTTCCCTTTGTAAAACTAAACGGAGATCCTGAGTAAGTCAAAGAAGTTGGAACCTTAACCACTGATAGAGAAATAACATCCGTAACAGAGCCTGCGGTATTCAAAGCCTCAATAGTATAGAGGGCGGGTGCAATATTACTTGCTACAGAAGGTGTTCCATAAATTTCACATTTTCCAGAAGAATATCTTACACTCAATCCAGTTGGTAAGGTAGGAGTTACTGAACAAGAACTGGGGGCTCCTCCAGAGAGGGAGTTGGATAAAATACTAACCGTACTACCATCTGCTACAACATAAGGAGAAGTTGGGAATACTAAGTTTTCAGGTTTTGGAGTAGCCCAATCTACTTTGATATTTATATCCACAAAAATACTTACGCCAGCATTTTCAGCTGTGATACGATAAGTAGCAGAATCTTGTACTAAAGTAGGATTTCCTGTTATATTACAATTTGTTGAATTTAAAGATAATCCTGCAGGTAGCTGTGGACTTGTTGTACAAGTTGATATACCACCGGTTAAATTAGCAGATCCTTCGTTTGTGAGTGGATGACCTTTGATGAGTAATAATACATTTGGGTTTGTATTAATACCATTGTTGTACGTTAAAGCTGTTGGTGTATCAACCACAGAGATTTCAATAACATCGGTAGCCGATCCTGCCATATTGGAAGCAGAAACTGTGTACGATGTTTTACTAGAAGTTGCAGAGGGAGTTCCAGTAATTGCACAAGTTACAGAATTTATACTTAGTCCTGCTGGCAAGGAAGGAGCAGATGTACAAGCAGTAGGTGTACCTCCCCCTCCCGTTAAAGCAGGCGTTATTGTGCTAATTGCCAGCGATTTTCCAAATACATAAGGACTATTCGGATAAGTCAAATTAGCAGGTTTCAATACCGACCAATCGACTTTGATAGTGATGGATTTTGTTAAAGGAGAGCCAGCATTAGCCGCGTTTGTAGCAGTAATCGTGTAAGTCTGAACGGTCTGTACTGCAGTAGGCGTTCCCGAAATACTACAGGTTGCATTGTTGATGACAAGTCCCGTTGGGAGAGATGGACTTACCACGCAGGTTTTTGGAACACCCCCGCCGAGAGTAGCATTTCCCTCGTTGGCAAGAACCTGATCTTTGATTAAAAGTAGTACATCCGCGGTAGTGTTGGAGCTGTAAGCAAGAGAAGTGGGTGCGGAAACCAACTCTAAGGAGATAGTATCATTCACCGATCCAGCCATATTGGAAGCTGTGATTGTGTGAAGAGTTGGAGCGACAGCCCCAGCGGAAGTCGGAGTTCCTGTAATCGCACAAGTGGCCTGATTTAATGTTAAGCCCGCAGGGAGTGCTGGATTTGAAGTACACGAAGTTGGTATTCCCCCACCAGTCGCAAAAGTGGGCGTAATACTTGCATTTGCCACATCGGAAATGGAATACGGAGAAGATGGATATGTCATTTCCGCAGGTTTTAAGACCGACCAATCGACTTTGATTGTAATCGATTTATTCAAAGGAGAGCCAGCATTAGCCGCGTTTGTAGCAGTAATCGTGTAAGTCTGAACGGTCTGTACTGCAGTAGGCGTTCCCGAAATACTACAGGTTGCGTTATTTATGACAAGTCCTGTTGGTAAGGAAGGACTTACCACGCAGGTTTTCGGAACACCCCCACCGAGAGTAGCATTTCCTTCGTTGGCGAGAACCTGATCTTTGATTAAAAGTAATACATCCGCGGTAGTGTTGGAGCTGTAAGCAAGAGAAGTGGGTGCGGAAACCAACTCTAAGGAGATAGTATCATTCACCGATCCAGCCATATTGGAAGCTGTGATTGTGTAAAGAGTCGGAGCGACAGCCCCAGCGGAAGTCGGAGTTCCTGTAATCGCACAAGTGGCCTGATTTAATGTTAAGCCTGCAGGGAGTGCTGGATTTGAAGTACACGAAGTTGGTATTCCCCCACCAGTCGCAAAAGTGGGCGTAATACTTGCATTTGCCACATCGGAAATGGAGTACGGAGAAGATGGATAGGTCATTTCTGCAGGTTTTAAGACCGACCAATCGACTTTGATTGTAATCGATTTGTTCAAAGGAGAACCAGCATTAGCGGCATTGGTGGCAGTAATCGTGTAGGTCTGAACGGTCTGTACTGCAGTAGGCGTTCCCGAAATACTACAGGTTGCGTTATTTATGACAAGTCCTGTTGGTAAGGAAGGACTTACCACGCAGGTTTTCGGAACACCCCCACC
>CANGZW010000031.1 GCA_947458405.1 Leptospiraceae bacterium | reverse complement strand
GACCTATATATCCATCAAACATTTTACCCATATATACAGAGTAAGTGACTTTATTTGGTTCGTAGTATCCATAATCTCCAAACCAAACATAATTTAATAACCTTTGGTAGTCTTTGTTAGAATCATAATCTCCAGGTCGTAGCATACCTATTTTTGAATTGTCGAGTTTAGGATCCTTATCAATAGCAAGTATATTTAATGGAAGTTGAAAACCGATCCCCCAATTTGAAGTATTAAAATTAAATGTTGGATTGAGATACAAAAAAGTATCTTTATTGTATTGGTTTATCCCGGCATCTAAATTAAATAAATCTGATTTAGGCTTCAGATTGGCTCCGGGAGGCATATAGGGCGGGGAGTTTACCTGAGAAAAAATTGAATTACCAATTAAGAACAAGAATAATCCAAATCTATAGATGAAATTCATAATATTCTTACCTTCGTTTTTTCTCAATTGTATATTACTCCTACCATTTGTTCTATATGAAATTTATAGATTTTAATAAAGCAATCCTTATTAAAATCGGAAAAAAATTTACTAAAATATCAATAAATTGTGGTTAATAAATGTTATAAATACCTAAGAGTTAGACTCCAAAAATTTATTTTTTTCCAAATATTCTTTTTGCATTTCCATTGTAAATTTTTTCAAGAGTTATAGGAGATAAACCCAAGCCTGATATTTTCCAAAGTCCCTTTCTGGGTTTATTTGCTGAATGGTAGTCAAAATATTCATCTTCTGTTTCTAAAAATCGGGTATATATGGCAACCTTATCAGGATCGGGAGGTCCATCCATGCCAAATAGGATTCTATCCTGCCATTTTACAAAGAAATTCTTAGTGGCAATGGGGTGTCTTCCCAATTCATCTATTCTTGCGGCTATGTCTAGATTTACATTAGGATTGTTCGTCAACAAATCATCAGCCTTCTGTAGATTATGTGGATATTCTCCAAAATGTAAGGAAATAAATATAATTTTAGGATATTTCTTAAACATTCTTTCCCTTTCTTCCATAATTTCGTTAAATTTTGGAAATTTTTCATTTTGAAAGGACCATTCGGGATGACGTATTAATTCTTCGTATCTCTCATTTTCTTCATCTATTTCAGAAAAAAATGCTTCCGGATCTGCGGTGTGAATGGATATAATTTTATTTTGATTTTCAATTTCCCTAAAAAGGGGCTCGAGAATGGGATCATCTAACTTAAGTCTTTCTTTGTCGGGCTTTTTTATTTCCAAACCAAAGTTTTTCCAAAGTTTAACCCCTCTAGCTCCTCTCTTAAAGTCATCTTTTAGAATAGAGAGCATTTTTTCTATTCCATCTTTTTCTTGCAAAAGATCCCATTGAAAACTGGTAAAATGAATGATACGGGGATCATTGTATTTTTGAATCACATCTTGAAAATCGCTTCCCCCTATTAGATTTAAGTTAATTAAATATTCAATTCTTAAGGAATCCATATTTTTTGAAACCTCTTCGGGAGTAGATTTAAAAAAAGATCCGAGATGTCCATGAGTTTCAAAAATGGGGAAGGAGGGAGTCTTGGAGGGTCTTGCATCGATAGATTCAAAGAGTGACTTTGGTTTATATTCTGAAACTAAAACTGTGTCTCTAAAATTGGGTGGGTTTGTATTGCTGGAAAACCCTAAAATACTATAAAAAGCTATTTTAGCCCTGGCTCGATTTACTGGTGATATGAAAATCAGTAATATTAAATTGAATAGGAGAGAAAGGATTAGGTAAGAATGATTTTTATTTTTCATTGTTTTTCAATGGTGTTCAAGTATATTGGTTTTTAAATCTTAAAAAATACAATGAAAAAAACTATAACTGGAAAAAAGAAAAAATTTATTAAAAAAAAAGAGGAAGAGCCAATTGTAGAAGAGATTCTTCCCGATGAAATTCATTTATTACCTATTAAAGGTCGTCCAATTTTTCCGGGAATCATTACTCCAATAGTTGTACCTGCGGGAAAGTTTTCTTTATCTATTGATGAGGTATACAAAAAAGAAGGTTATCTTGGTTTAGTATTACTAAAAGAAGATAAAGAAGAAAAAGAATCTCATAAAAATGTTTATAGGGTTGGTGTTGTTGCTAGAATATTAAAAAAACTCAATCTACCCGACGGGGGAGTTAATATATTAATTAATACTCTCAATCGTTTTAATCTAGAAAAACTCATCACAGAAGAGCCCTATTTAGTTGCAGGTGTGAGTTATCCCATTGATAATCTAGATGATGGTTCTAGAACTGATTTAAAGGCTCTCATGAGAACTCTTTTGATCCATACTAAAGAGCTGGCTCAGAATAATCCCTTATTTACAGAAGAAATGAAATTAACCTTAGTTAATATGACAGAGCCAGGTAGAATGGCTGATTTTGTATGCTCAATTTTAAATTTGGAGAAAGAAGAATACCAGGATGTTTTAGAAACAGAAAGTGTTCACCTGAGACTTGAAAAAGTAATCCTATATTTAAAAAAAGAATTAGAACTCATAGATGTCCAAAAGAAAATAAATGATCAAATCAATGATAAAATGGACAAGCAACAAAGGCAGTTTTTTTTAAGGGAGCAATTAAAAGCAATTCAGGGTGAGCTCGGGCTAGGAGAAGAAAAAACTGAAAAGAAGTACGAAGATTTAATTAAGAGGCTGGATAAAATCTCTGTACTACCGGAAATTTTATCTGAAGCAAAACGAGAACTCGAAAAGTTAAAATATGCAGATTCCAACACACCCGACTACAATGTAATCAGAAATTACTTAGATATGATAGATGCACTTCCTTGGGAAGAGCCTCCAACTAGAGAGATAGATATAAATAAATCCAAAAAGATTTTAGACAGAGATCATTATAGACTCGAAGATGTAAAGTCTAGAATATTGGAATTTCTGGCAGTAAAAAAATTAAATTCAGGAGTAATGAATTCTACAATTTTGTGTTTGGTAGGTCCCCCCGGTGTAGGAAAAACTTCTATTGCCAAATCAGTTGCGGAAAGTTTAGGAAAAAAGTTTTTTCGTATTTCCCTTGGTGGTGTGAGAGATGAAGCTGAAATCAAAGGTCATAGAAGAACATATATTGGAGCCCTGCCAGGAAAGATCATTAACTCCTTAAGAATTTTAAAAGAAAGAGATCCTGTAATCCTCTTAGATGAGATTGATAAATTAAAAGTGGGTTTTTCGGGAGATCCAGCAGGTGCACTCTTAGAAGTTTTAGATCCAGAACAAAACTCAACATTTAGGGATCATTATTTAGATCTTCCATTCGATCTATCTAAAGTCTTATTTATAGCAACAGCCAATACAACAGACACTATACCTAGAGTTTTATTGGATAGAATGGACGTAATACGACTTTCAGGTTATATAACTGAAGAAAAGACTCATATATTCAAAAAATATTTATGGGGCAAGACATTAATTAGAAATGGCCTAAAAGATAAACGCATATTTATGGATGACAAGACAGTTGAGCATCTTATAAATTCATATTCAAGAGAAAGTGGTTTGCGTGGTTTGGAGCGTACTACAGATAAGCTAGTCAGAAAAATAGCATACAATTATGTGTCTGGTAAAAAAATACCTTCTAAAATAGAATCTAAAAATTTAGAAGAATATCTCGGTATCCCTCTTTTTACTGATGAGAGAATGATTCACCCCAACAAACCCGGAACAGCTTTGGGTTTGGCATACACCTCAATTGGAGGAGCCACTCTTTTTGTGGAAGCAATTTTCGTATCACAAAAAGGTGGTGGAATTATAATGACAGGGAAATTGGGAAAAATGATGAATGAATCTGCTTCTATAGCCATTAGTTATATTAAAAGTCTATGGAAGGAAGATCCTCTCTGGGAAAATAAAATCCATCTACATGTTCCGGATGGTGCCACACCAAAAGATGGACCAAGTGCCGGTACCACAATGGCTGTCGCATTTCTTTCCTTAATCAGCGGAGAAGTAATTAAACCGGGATATGGTATGACGGGAGAACTTACCTTAACAGGGGAGGTGCTTCCTATTGGTGGGTTAAAAGAAAAAATAGTAGCGGCAAAAAGAGTTGGAATTAACAATATAATCCTTCCTAAAGACAATGAGCCCCAACTTAGGGAAATTCCAAAGTATGTGAAAAAAGGCATGAAGTTTTATCCTGTAAATCACTTTTACGAAATCATTAAGCTTCTTTTCCCGAAATATATATTTGACAAAATAACAAAAAAATAAATTAAAAGCAGGAGTAACCATGGTTCCCTTTATTGATATAAAAAGATTTGAAAATGGATTTTTAGACGAGTTTCATTCAAGAATTTCTGAGATGACCAAAAATGCACAATTTATAGGGGGAACAGAAGTTTCCGATCTGGAGAAAAATCTCTGCAATTATACTCAAACTAAATATTCAATTTCTTGTGCCAACGGGACAGATGCCATTCAACTGGCTCTAAGAGCAGTTGGAGTAGGTAGGGGAGATAAAGTCTTATTACCCGATTCTACTTTTTGGGCAACCTATGAAGCTGTGGTCAATGTTGGAGGAGATCCTTATGTTGTTGATACTAACCTTACCGATTTGGAAATGGATTTTGATCTATTTAAAGAAGCCTTTGAATCTGTAAAACCAAAAGCAGTGATCATTGTTCATCTCTATGGATGGGGATCATCCCGCCTCCAAGAATTCAGAGATTTTTGCAAAGACCATAAAGTCCCATTGATTGAAGATGGAGCTCAGTGCTTTGGTGTTCTCTATAAAAATGAGCCCGTTTATAAAAACGCACTTATTGCTACAACTTCCTTTTATCCTGCCAAAGTGTTGGGAGCTGCTGGAGATGGGGGCGCAGTGTTTACTAACGACGAACAGTTAGCTGACAAAACAAGAAAACTAGCCAACCATGGTAGAACATCTCATTATGGACATGGCCTTGTTGGTTGGAATTCGCGTCTGGATAGTTTTCAGGCCTTATTTCTAAATTTATCTCTAAAAAGAATTAGAGAAAGGCTGGATTCCAGACGCTATTGGGCAAAAAAATATCGCGAAGTACTTCCATCTCTGGGAGTAAAAGTAATTTCTCCCCCCTCTGATTATGAAGAAAATGGATATTGCAATGTTACTCTTTTCCCCAATCTGGAAAGAACAAAATTAGAATCGAAATTAAAAGAAGCTGGAATTGGATTTGCGAATATTTATCCCGGGGCAATGAGTGACCAAGAAGGCTCTCGTGACACATTAAAAGGGAAATTTAGCAAGGGAAATGCAAATGAATTGAGTCAAACTGTATTAAATTTCCCACTTTTCCCGTATATGACTGAAAATGAGTTCAATGAAATTATCAATACAATTAAAAGTCTTTGAATAAACTCCAAATAATACTCCTATTCATAGGAATTTCCTTATTGGCAATTCTCACTTTTAGTCTATCTAAGAGTTGGTTTTTCTTGGATAGGGGTATTAATTTAGCAAAAGAAGAAAGTGGAAAAGAAGAGACCGTAGAAAAAGAAATTGTTCAATCGGACGAGGTAGAAAGAGAATCCCGTGTAATATGGAAAAGTTTTATTTATTATCCCACAGATTTAATGAGGGAGGATGATTCTTCGGGACCCCAAAAAATTCTCCATCATGCCAGAAATTTATCCTTTATCAATTTAAATAATGGAAAGCTCCACAAGGTATTTGAGAAAAAAGTTTATATATATGATTATTTTCCTGGCGATTATTCAAAAACACAAACCAGTTTTTCCAGTCAGGAAGTAATAACAGACAGCATTGATATAGGATATAAATTTATAATATTAGTTATGACTATTGATACAAATAAAGATGGGTATCTCAATTACAAAGACAAGGCTAGAATCTTTATTTATGATCCTTTAGAGGAAAAACTCTCCGACATTCTCCCCGAGAACTACTTCTATGAAAAAATCCTCTTGAATACAAAGAAAAATACTCTGGCGTTTGTTGTTAAAAAATTAAACCAATCTAAAAAAGAAACCTATCCATCACAGATTTTTCTTTATGATTCCCTTAACGATAAAGGAATAATTATAGTAGACGACGAAAAATAAACTTTCGCATCTTTTTTATTAAAAATTTTATTTTTTTTTTTAGAATTTATTGACATTTTTTTACGATTAATCTCATAATCGTTCTTCGGATAGCTTCACAATTTCCAAAAAAGTCGAACTGAATCGAAAACAATACTCATAGAGGGGAAAATAATGAATAAAAAAAACTTTAAGTTTCTTTCAGCCATCATAGCGATAGGTCTTAGCATTGGAACTATTTCTGCAAATGGGGAAGAAGAAGGAAGTGCGTTTAAAAACACAGGAAAAGCAAGATGGATATTTGGGGGCTCTTTAAATTTTGACCCTAATGGTCTGGGGGGAACAGTCGCTA
This sequence comes from Leptospiraceae bacterium, assembly GCA_947458405.1. Classification (GTDB taxonomy): domain Bacteria; phylum Spirochaetota; class Leptospiria; order Leptospirales; family Leptospiraceae; genus JACKPB01. The sequence goes on along the minus strand of CANGZW010000031.1, from coordinate 27,848 downwards.
AAGATGGTTTGGCTGGAAACAGTAGGGTAGTCTCCAGAGATTTGAATGGAGATGGAACCAATGAGGTATATCTCCAAGATCAAAACTTAATTTATCCTGATAATAAATTAAAAACAATTAGCAATGTTACAGGTGGAGCCGTTCATACTAAAACTGGTGGACCCATGACTGGTGGTGGTTTAACAATTGGATATGAAAAAGATGTCGGAGATAATTTCTTTTTCAGAGTCGGATTAAGCCTTAACACAAAAATTTCTGGTGGGCACTCAACTGCATCGATAGCTGGTTATAATTTTTATGATGTAACCTGGAATTTTCGTTCTGCAGTTATTCCTGCTTATTATGGTATAAAATTAAATTTAGGAAAAAACTCAGCTTTTTATGTAGCTCCCGGTTTACATTACTACAATGCTATGTGGCAATTAAAAGGAACTGTTGATGGACAATTTTTAACTGATTTACTAGGATCAAGTGCAACTTCTGTTATTTATGAACTTCCTAGAACCTCTGCTACAGGATCTGGCGGAGCTGTTCGAAATGAAGACGTTGTATTTAGAGGTCATGGAATTGGATTTAGTTATATTATTGGATCTCATACAAGAATTTCAGAGAAAGGATTTTTCTTTGCTGAAGTTGAAACACATGTTTCTGGTTCCTTAACTGCAACTGGTGCGGCTAAATCATCAGGTGGATGGGCGGCATTAGCTCCTTACCCTGCATATCCAGTAACAGTCGCTGGTAACTATTTTAGATTCGGATACAAACACGAATTATAATTATTTTGTGTAGAGGGAGTTTTTCCCTCTACATTTATTTTTTTTTAGAACCTAACGTTCTTTATATCTTTCAATCAAAATATCCCAAGAGAAAACCCAATGTTAAAAACAGGAATTATCAAACCCTTAATCATTCATAAATTAAATTTAATCAATACCTTTATAATTCTATTTACATTTATTTTTACCACTTCTCTCCTTGGTCAGGATTTTTCTATTGCTGTTAGCTTTGTAAATGGGGAAACATACTTAGTTCGTAAAGGAAAAAAACAACTTCTCAAACCAAAAACTATGCTCGCAAAAGAGGATGAAATTCAAACAGAAAATGGAATTGCTGATCTTCAATTGGGAACAGATGCAATATTTAGAATTAATAAGAACACAAAAATACAAATAAAAAATTTAGTAAATAACGAGAGCAAAAAGTCAGTGTCAATATTTCTAGAAGTGGGTGAATTATTTGCTAAAATTAACAAAATCAAAGAAGGGAATACATCTATGGATTTCTATTCTCCCTCCATAAATGCAGGAGTTAGGGGAACGGAGTTTCTTTTTTCTGAAAAATCTACTGAATTAGAAAATGATAATGCTCCTTCGGGATTATTCTTAAAAGATGGGGAAGTAGAAGTTAGCAATTCCAGAAAACTAGAACAAACTGAAATTTTAAAAGCAGGAGAAGAAGTATTGGTAACCTCCAATGGATTAAAAAAAGGAATCATAGAAGCCTACCTCAAAGAGAAGATGGAAATTCTAAATACATTAGTAATTCAAAAAGACTTGAATAATAAATCCTTAAATGAACTGAAAAATAAAAACCAAGACCTATATAGGAAATAAAAACATGAATAAGATAAATCTCGAAGAAAAAGATATGCCAAAGTATTGGTACAATATCCAGGCAGATATGCCCAATCCTACCCTGCCTCCCCTTCATCCCGGAACAAAACAACCCGTGGGACCCCAGGATTTAGCTCCTCTCTTTCCTATGGAGTTGATTAAACAGGATGTTTCCAAAGAAAGATTCATTGAAATCCCAGAAGAAGTCCAAAATATTTATAAAATTTGGAGACCAACTCCCTTATTTAGAGCCAAAAGACTCGAAAAGATGTTGGATACACCAGCAAAGATTTACTATAAATATGAAGGTGTGAGTCCCAGTGGATCTCATAAAACAAATACAGCAGTTGCACAGGCCTATTATAATAAACAAGAGGGTGTAAAAAAAATAATTACCGAAACTGGGGCTGGTCAGTGGGGAACTGCACTCAGCTATGCCTGTAATATGTTTGGTATTGAATGTGATATTTATATGGTCAGAATTAGTTATGATCAAAAGCCCTACAGAAAAGCAATTATGAATTCCTTTGGAGGCCATGTCTATTCTTCTCCATCCAATAGAACTAAAGCAGGTCGTGATATAATAGAGAAAGATCCCCAAACATCGGGTAGTTTGGGAATTGCTATTTCCGAAGCTATTGAATGTGCTGTTCAGGAGGAAACTACTAAATATGCATTGGGTAGTGTATTGAATCATGTGTTGATGCACCAAACTATAATTGGAGAAGAGTGCTTAAAACAAATGGAAATTGCAGGGGATTACCCCGATATAGTGATCGCTCCACTCGGCGGAGGATCTAATTTTGCAGGTATTTCATTTCCATTCTTAAGAGAAAATATTCAAAAGGGTAAAAAAGTCAGATGTATTGCAGTTGAGCCTGCATCCTGTCCAAAATTAACCAAAGGTGAATTCCGATATGATTTTGGTGATTCAGCTGGATATACACCACTTTTACCTATGTACACTCTAGGACATAATTTTAGACCCGCTGCTATACATGCTGGTGGTCTAAGGTATCACGGAGCAAGTGTATTATGCAGTCAACTCCTAAGAGATAAATTAATAGAAGCAGTTGCTATTCAACAACTCGAATGTTTTGAAGCAGGTATCATCTTTGCAAAATCGGAAGGGATTATGCCCGCTCCAGAAGCAAATCATGCAATTGCACAAGTTATTCGGGAAGCTAAAAAAGCTAAAGAAGAGGGTAGCTCAAAGACAATTCTATTTAATCTTTGTGGACATGGTCACTTAGATATGCAGGCTTACCAGGATTATTTTGATGGCAAACTTAAGGATCATTTTTTAAACGAGGAAGAATTAAAATCAGGCATAAAAGAATTGGCGGATTATCCTTCAGTTTAATTTTATAAAGTTATCAGATTTTATAAATTAATTTATAAAATCTGATATTAAATTTTTTGAATTAGAAAAAAACTTTTAATTTTTCCAATTCCCTTCACTTCTAGAATACCTCTTTCCATAAATACAAATTTATTTTTTAATCTATCATAAGTTGATTCAGAAACTTGAATCTGTCCCGGAATTCCATGAGATTCCATTCTAGATGCGGTATTTACACTTTCTCCCCAAAGATCATATATAAATTTTTTCTTTCCTATAACACCAGCAATAGCGGCACCGGAATGTATTCCAATTCGAAGTTGAATGGGGTAGCCCGATTTTTCTCTATATAATTGAATGGCAGTGATCATATCCAAGGCAAAATCTGCAATTTTTTCAGCATGGAATGGTTCTTTATCGGGGAGTCCTCCCACAACCATATAAGCATCGCCTATAGTTTTTATTTTTTCAAGTTTGTACTTCTCAGCTAAATCATCGAAGGAGGAAAATATTTCATTGAGAAGGGAAACTAGATCCTGAGGAGGAAGTCTACGGGACATTTCTGTAAACCCTACGATATCGCTGAATAGAACTGTGCATTCTTCAAATTTTTCTGCAATTGAATCAGGATTGTCTCTCAATTTTTGAATAACTGAGAGGGGTAAAATATTTTCAAGTAGCTTGTTTGATTTTTCATGTTCAAGTTGTAGAGAAAGTTCTGCTTTTTTAAAGATTGTATGAATATAAAAAGAAAAACCCATGAGCAAAATAGCAAAGGAATAATTATTCGATTTTATCCTGATTAATAAATGTTCATCATTTACAGAAATAATTGGAGTGAGAAGGTGATTAAATAATTCAAAAAAACAAAATGTTAAAAAAATAAATATAATTAAATAATATCCTGTTTTTCTTTTAGAGTAGGGGTATATAAAAAATATTCCTAATGTAATAATCAGATAGTACAAATGTGCACTTGCTTGATTTCCTTGAAGAAAGACAACATATGTAATATAAATGTATGACAGTGCTACTAGAAAAAATCTTGCTTTATCTATTAATCCTTTTGCATTTAATCGGAGAGTGTATAAAAGTAAAAAAGGATATACAAGAGAAATATAGAAAATAATTTTTGGAAGTGGTAAGAAGAGCATTTGAAAAGAAATGAGTGTAGTAAAAAAGCTAATAAAGAGTGATAACGAGTTTACTAAAACTATATGTTTATGTTCATTAGGATCTCTAACATATCCAACACCTAAGTATGCAAAAAAATTCCAAAGTATTTGTATCATAATTTTTTTCTAAAAAATCCGAGTTAACATAGTTTCCATTAGTATTTTCTATACTCTAAAAACATACAATTCCAAAAAATTCATTATAAAAATATTTACTCAAAATAGCCTTCATTTTACAGTAATAAATATGACTCAATTTCCAACTGTTGTATACTCAGAATCCAAAGAAGATTTAATAAAACAATATATTTCTGTAAATGATTTCTTATATAAATTTTATAAAGAAACTCCTCTTGAATATTTTAATTCAAAAGGTTTTCCTGAAGGTTGGAGTATAAAAAGAAACTTAAAGCATGTCATCAGCTCAAATTACTCGTTTGGATTATGGATTGGAGCACCATCCTTCTTTTTAAATTTATTTGGTAAAATTAAAAAATCTCATCATTCAGTTGAAAAAATCAATCCAACCAACAGAAATGGTATTACAGATTATGGTAGATATCTAAAATCTGAAAATAATAGCCAAGAGGAAAAAGACAAATTGCTCAAACAATTAAATGATTCCTGTGATCATATCTGTCGCAAAATTGATAAAAGAACTGAAAATGAGTTAAATGAATTTAGAGGTTTTTTTTTAAATATTAATTTAAAAATGTTTTGTTTGTTTGTTTTAAAACACAATCTACACCATTCCAATGTAGTAAATTTGAGATTAAAGTCTACACTTGAATAGCTTATTTAGAATTCTTTTTTTGAAAATCAATAGCTTTTTCAATAAATTCTTTTTCTTCTAAATCTATTGAAGATGTTTTATCTACCTTGCTAATCATCTTTTCTAGTGCTGCTTTCATTTGAGGGGATCCTTCTTTCATAAAATAAGTATAGGATTTAATTCTAGTCCTATAATTATCACTATTCAATAATAAATAATTTAAGATGTCAGCTTTTTGAACTGTCCCCATCTTTAAAACAGAATGATTGGAGAAACATTTTTCTACAAGAGTTTCCAATAGATTAGAGGGACTACAACTCTTCTTAAAATCATTCAAAATCATATCTAGGTCATAGGAGCCCACATTCAGATATTCTCGGTTACTTGAGTCTTCTATTCCATCAATGATTACTTGTTTTTTATCCTTCATTCTTTCCCGGGCGAGTCTTTCTCTTTCAAGTCTATCCCGCTCTGCTTTTTCTCGGGCCAATCTTTCCGCTTCCAGTCTATCCCGTTCCGCTTTTTCTCGAGCCAATCTTTCCGCTTCTAGCCTTTCTGCTTCTAATCTTTCTCTATCAGATTTGCTTCTTGCTAATCTTTCAGCTTCAAGTCTATCTCTCTCCGCTTTTTCTCTTGCTAATCGTTCTGCCTCAAGCCTATCTCTCTCCGCTTTCTCTCGTGCTAATCGTTCAGCTTCGAGCCTTTCCCTCTCGGCTTTTTCTCTAGCCAATCTTTCTGCTTCGAGTCTCTCTTTCTCTGACATTTTAGATAATCTTTCTGCTTCAAGTCTGTCTCTTTCAGCTTTTTCACGTGCTAATCGTTCTGCTTCGAGTCTATCCCTTTCTGCCTTTTCTCGGGCAAGCCTTTCAGCTTCTAGTCTTTCTCTTTCTGCTTTTTCTCGGGCAAGTCTATCAGCTTCATTATTATCAGTTAAATTTAAAAAGTTTTTAATGGATAGAATTCGGTTTCCAGGATTTTCCATTAGCAGTTCATACTTTCCCTGTACTGCATTTTCAGGGCTTAAGAGCACCGAGAGTGTTCCTGGGTCTGATAAAGTTATAGACTTAGCGTTAAGTGTACGACTACCCCATGTAAATTTCAATTTAGTATCTGTTAAGAAGTTTTTGCCTTTGAAAATGATTGGTTTGTTGAGTTCAGAAATATCTAAAGAAAGCTCTGCCAAGAGAATGGAAGGTCTTTTAGAAATAACCACATTTAATGGATTCCAATAGGACCAAACAGTTGTTTTTTCGAAGACATTCATGGGGGAAATTCTAAAATCATATTTTCCTGTGGGAGTTCTAATTAAATATCTTGTATTATTGACTACTTCCTCAATAATTAATTTTTTATTTTCATCTCTAATTTCAAGTTTATAACCAAATGCACCTTTAATTGGTTTCCATTCAATATAACCCTGCTCGGTACCGAATAATTGGATATTAGTACATAACAAGAGAAAAGAAATAGTAAATAAAAATTTACTCATTTTCTGTCCTGTAAATTGTATCTGAAGAAATTATTTTTATATCATCTGGTGTTAATTTTTTTAGACTATCATCAGTTGCAATTTCAAAACTACCCCTGGCAGGTTCTCTTTTCTTTCCAGATGGATCAATAGCATTCACTTCCCAATAGAACTTTCCTTCTTCTAAAGAAGCATACTTGCTAAATACAACTTCACTTTTTTTAGTTCGGGAATTAAATATTTCTTTTTTCCCTGCATGATTTCCATTGAATACTTTTACCTCATATGCAGTGGATCCTTCTACTTCCTGCCAATGAAATTTAATAGGAGTTTTGTCTGTAAAAGTTATTTTTTCTTTATTGGGGAGCATGCTTTTTTCTAGCGTATCTCTATTGTACACAGGAACTTCTTCTGGGATTTCATCAGTAAGTAAAATAGTAAACTTATTTGTTGTACTTACAGCCGGAACTGCATCTTTTAAGTTGGGTGTTACTGTAACACGCCAATAGTATTCATCCGGTGGTAAATCTTGTATTTGAATTGTATTAGTCCCGAGAGGAATATCCCTTGCCACATTTGAAAAATCTGGAGTGGTACTAATTTGTATTTTAAAATTTTGACTTAACGGATAATTACTCCAAGCAAAATTAACTGTCTTGGTAGTTTTGGGAAAAATTGCAAGGGGTTCCGGGCTAAATAGTTTTAATTCACTATCTAGTATAATTAGTAATTTTCTAGTATCACTATATGCATAATCACCAACACCTTTTTGTAGTTTCATTCTCCAAAAATAAGTAGCAGGAGGAAGTGTGGCTGTTGCAGTTTCGCCATTGGCTTTTGTTTGGTATGCAAGATCGGAGAAATCCTTGTTTCGGCTTACTTCTAAGAAAGAATTGGGGAGATTTGTTTTAGATTTCCACTTAAAATTGATTGTAGAAGTTTTAAATGTCAAAGATTTGTACTGGTCTTCGGGTGAAATAAGGGCAAAGGGTAAGTCTTCAACTGACATACCCTTACTCCCAATTTTGGCTTGTTGGGATTCTTTGATAGTAGCTTTTTTTCCACCAGATTCTATAGTTGCATTTCCGGAATTGACAACAAAATTCAAATCATTATCATTTTCTTTTCCGAGTTTAAAATCCCCTTTACCCATATCGATTTTTTTGTCATCGGATGTAATAGAAACATTTTCATTGGTAGAATTAACTTGGATCTTACCGCTATCAAACTTAATGGAAGGTTTTTTGTCTGTAAAATCAAAGTAAATTAAGCTATTTTCATCGAGTTTAACTTCGGTACCATCATTGAATTTGATGACGGCATCCGAATCTTCATACGTTCGAATCATGTCTTTATTGTTTAGAGGAAAACTTTCATATACGTCCTTCCAAACTACTTTTTGGCCGGGTTTTCTTTGGATTGAGTTCATTTTAAAGGTAACAATACCTATCTCATCGCCTTCGTCTCTAGTATATAAATCCTTATTTAAATCGTAATAAAATAAGCCCGAAAAAATAGCGGCGTTGATTACTAAAATTAGTACGACTAAGAAATCTTTTTTTTTAAAGAATTTCATATTTTACTTCTTTGTCTTCCCCATCTTCTGAATCTTTCTTTTTCTTAGGATGAAGTGATTCCTCATCAAAATCTATATGGAGTATTTTTCTTAAAGTTCTCATATCCGGAGGACAATCTGGATCATCGAGTCTTCCTAAAACACTGTATATAGTTTGAGGGTCTTCTTTTCCTTTCACTTTAATACTCGGCATTTTTTCTACTTTAAAAATATCTTTTACTTGTTCATAAGAATCTTGTGAGATTAGAATATCGCAACCGAATGGTTTATTTAAAGACTCAATACGGGACGCTAGGTTTACAGAATCCCCAATGACAGTGTATTCTAGTCTCTCATTCGATCCAATTTGACCGGAAATTACATATCCTGAGTTTATCCCGCATCCAATTTTAATAATTGGCTTTTTATCACCACCCCTTCCTACATTGAATTCCTGCAAGGCAGTTCTCATCATTAAGGATGCTGTAACGGCTGCTTCTGTTTCGTTGGGAAGGGGGTTTAAGGCACCCCATGTTGCCATAATAGCATCACCGATGAACTTATCTACGATTCCACCTGTTTTATTAACACAATTTACCATCTCGGTCATGTATTGGTTTAGAAATTCCACAACTTCTTCCGGTTCAAGTTTTTCGGAAATGGAAGTAAAACTACGGATATCCGAGAAAAAGATTGCACAGTACTTTCTTTCTCCTCCGAGCTTAATTTCACCCTTCATAGCCATTTCTGCTAATTCTTTGTTTACGAATTTACCAAAAGATACTTTTAATTTTTCTCTTTCTTCCAAGCCTAAACTCATATGATTGAATGAGTTTGTCAATAATCCAATCTCATCTCCTGACTTGGGATCAATTCGAACACTGTAATCACCCTCTCCAATTTTTCCAGAGGCAAAAACTAGTTTTAAAATAGGGTCTGTGAGTGTTTTAGAATATATAAATACAATTATAATTGTTAAATTTAATACTGCAATCATGAGATAAATATTTCTTCTCTGAAGGTTGTAAACTTCTTCAAAGGCTTTTGACTCAGGAATTGTGGAGATAATTCCCCCACCTGTAAAACCTAATTTATTATAAGTCCCAATAGAGTCACCCACACCTTCTTCGTAGTACCCCTGTTGGCTATTGTCTAACTTACTTGTAAGCATGGATTTCACAATTACGAGGTTGGAGAAATTTACTCCCTCAATCATTTTTTTCTTATCAGGATGAATCAGTACACCGCCTTCATCATCAACTAAAAATGTAGTACTAGCTCCACTAGAGCTGAAAGTTTCTTTAATATTTGATACTTTAAGGAAAGATACAATAATTGATTTGTCACCCCCTTTATTCTGGAAGGGAAAACTATAGGCTAGTACAGCATCTTTTATTTGAGGACTGAAGTTTTTTAGGAGAGTAGAGCCCTGCATAGATTTTTTAAAATAGGCTTTATTGAAGTTTATAATAGTTTCATAACTTTCGGGGGTTGAAAAATCTTTATTTAAAAAATTGGGATTTAAGCAACTAAATTTGGGATTGTTAAATTCATCTTTTGCCAAATAAATCCCAACAAATAGTACATCTTTTGCATTGTTAAAAAACAAACTTCTAAGCTCTGGATCATCACAATCAGATTTATCAGAAAGATTTAACCCAAGGAGTGTCATATTACTTGCTAATGAAAAAAATTCGCTCTTTAGCTTTAATGAAATAATATTGGTTATTTGTAAGTCATTTTCCCTAATCCTATTTTCAGAATCTTTTTTGAAAAAGAAGGTAGCTAAGTAAATAATTGCTGATAGGGAAAGAAAGATGATGGAGGAAATAATCACCATTAGCTTGATTCGAATTGTTAATTTGGATGCTTTAAATGTCTCTGAAAGAGCTTCAACCGATGTTCTGGTATCAACTACTTGTCTATCACTTTTTGCTTCTTTCATATTTCAATTTTCAAAATCTATTCTTTAAAGTCGATTCTTTTTTCTATGTGATTCTTGATCAAAGTTTGCTATACGACTCTTTGAGAGCTTTAAATGATTTTACTATTTTTGCCGGTGGAAGGTTATTAATCAAATCTTCACCGTATTTTTTTGTTTGTACTCTAGGATCGAGAATTGCCACAAATCCTTTATCGGTTTTTGAGCGGATCAATCTTCCAAAACCTTGTTTTAATGTAAGTATTGCATGGGGTAGTTGAATTTCCGTAAATGGATTGGAGTTTTTATCTTTAAATGATTCAATTTTAGCTTCTAGGACAGGTTCCCCTGGAGCCTGGAAGGGTAATTTAGTTATGATAACTGATCGTAATTTATCCCCTTTTATGTCAATTCCCTGCCAAAAAGTTGAAACTCCAAATAAAATACTATTATCATTGTCTAAATAATCTTGTTTTGCTCTTTCTGCCCCAAGTTCATGTTGCGAGTAAATTGAAAAATTAATGGTATCTTTTACAGCATTATAAACCTCTCTCATCATCTTATTCGATGTAAAAAGTACAAATGCATTCCCATTGGATAGATTTAAAAGAAAAGGCAATAATTTGATGATATCTTCTTGGAATTCTTCTGGCTGTGAAACGGGATCCCTAATATTTTTAGGTAAATAAAGGAGGGCATTTTTAGAGTAGGGAAAGGGAGAGGGATAACTCTTTTCTTTTGTAGAAGGTTCTCCAATTTGAGACTTAAAGAATGTGAATTTGTTTTTTCCATTAGAAAGAGTGGCAGAAGTAAAGATAATGCTATCCATATTTGGATACAATTTTTCAGTAATTAAGTCTCCAGACTCCATAGGTTGTGCGTTAATTCCATAAAATTTTTCTTTTGCATTTTCTTCTGCTGGATCCAACCATATTACAATATTACTTTTTTCTAATGTTCTTATCATCTTTAAAGATTCAGCATACATTTTAGATTTAGATAATGAAAAATCTAATTCCATTATGATTTCTTTTTCTAAGATATTTTCTGTTTCAGGATTAAACTTGTCTTGAATTGATTTTAAGAAGGTGGAAATTTCAAATAAATAATTTTCTAAAATACAATTGTCGGGGTTGATTTTTTTTGTAACTCTTTGTGCTTGAAAAAGTACAGGAAATTCTTCAAAAAGTTTTCCATAAAAATACTTTAGGATTTCCTCTCCTTCATTTAGTCTATTGATAAGTTTTTTATTTTTTAAAGAATCATCAATCTTTCCTAAGAGTCCGGTGTTTTTTTTATCCCTACCCGAAATAAATTGAATTAAATTCAAAATATCATTATAAAGAATTGAAATACGAAAAGATTTCCCTAAAATATCAGGAAAGTTATGAGCTTCATCAATGATTAGATTTTGGAATTCAGGTAAAATTTTTAAATCACCTGCTATATGACTTGCTAGTAAATAATGATTTACTATTAAAATATTAGCATTTTTCCATTTTTCTTTTTCTAAAAAATAATAAGAAATATTAAAATTAGGACATTTTCGAGAGAGACAATTTTCACTATCCCTGGTGACTTTTGACCAAAATTCAGGAGTTGTAAAGCCTCTGTACTCCGATTTTATACCTGTGGAAGTATTTTTTTCCCATGCATAAAAATCATTGAGATGTGGGGTCATTTCGTATCCAAAATTACCACTTGCGATAGTATGATCCATTTTACGTTTGCAAAGATAATTGGAAGATCCTAAGGCAATTTCAGCCTTAATATCTTTGTTTAGTATTTTTTTGGCAATGGGGATGTCTTTTTGAATCAATTGATTTTGTAATGCAATTGTTTCTGTTGAGATAACGATCTTTTTACCTGTTTCGAGAGAATAAAGTATAGAGGGTATGAGGTATGCTAAACTCTTGCCAACACCCGTACCTGCTTCAATCAAAGAAATTTCGGAATTTTGGAGCGATTTCTGGACATCAATAGACATCTTAATCTGCTCTTTTCTTAATTCGAAATCTCTTCCATCTAAGTCTACGAGACTTTCAAAAAGTTCTGAAATTTCAGTAGTTTTGTTTCCCATTAAAATTTTTTAAGTTGACAATCTCCGTTGAAATCTAAGAATAAATATGTCTCTAAAAAGTCAAGCGGAGGAACCTATAAATAATAAAACATTCAAAACCGTCATATTTCTATTTTTAACTCTTTCTCTCTGTATACCATTATTTATAGGAATGCAAAAAGGATATGCTAAGCTCGCCTACAAAACTAAATTAGAAGAAAAATTATCGCAGGATAAGATATTAACTTTTTTTATTAATAGTTTTGATGACCAAAATCTTAACCTTAGCGTGTTTATTTTTTTGCAACCCATTCAGAGAAAATGTGGAATGTTTTTTATAAATCCCGTTTCCACTTTTGAAGATAAAAAAATTGAGACCATGGGAAAAGAAGCCCTCCCTTTTATGATACCAAAAATAGAGGCTATAACCGGACTTAAAATCAATTTTTATATTAATATGAATGATTTAACTGTAACTGAGGTTATTGATTTATTTGAAGGTCTCCCATTTTATTTAGATACTTTTAGTACTTACCCATCTGAAAATTATAAAAGAAGTAGCGGATTGTACATTTTCTCAGGAGAAGAATTAAATGATTATACAGGCTTTATAAAAAGGGACGATCCATTGAGCTATGTAAATCGTATCAACACTCAAGAAAGTTTAGCGTTGAGTTTCTATGATAGAATAAAAGAAAAAACAGAATTACGCAAAGAATGGTTTGAAGTTTTAGATAAAAAAATGGATACCAATTTAAATGGTCAGGATTTATATTCTTTATACTCATATATAAAAAATAATAATATCATATTTTCAATATCAGAAATGCCAGGAGAATTGATACTGGATTCAGATAAGAAAATATTAAAGCTTATAATACATGAAGAAAATGCAAATTTTGGTTTTTCAAAACTTGCTTCCTATCTTAGTTCGGGAGATTACAATATAGGTGAATTAGCTCGAACAGAAGTGCTTAATAGCACTGAAAAAAATGGGTTAGCCAAAAGTGTTAAGTCTATTTTGAATGAGAATAGTATTAAAGTATTATCAGTTGGAAATGGTTGGAATACTAAGGAAAATAAAACAATTATTATTGATAGATCTGGTAGCACCGAGTATTCTTATAAAATAGGAAGACTTTTGGGAATAAAAAATGTACACCATTTAATAAATAAAGAAATAGGATTAGATACAACCGTACTATTAGGAGAGGATTTTGAAATTAAACCAGGAAAGTGAAATTGCAGTAAAGCCAAAGAAAAAGGGAACAACACCTACAACTACCAAAAAAATAATAAAAAAAATTACTACTATACTTGAAGAAAAAAAATGTGAAGATATATCAATATTAGATCTAGAAAATGTAAATAGTTATCTCTGTATTTTTATTATATGTACTGTCAATAGTGCTGTACAGGCAAGAGCAGTTTCACGTGAATTGGAGAGATCTCTAAAAGAATATAAACTCGGTCCGGGAAACCAAGAAAAAAAAGCACATAATTCTGATAACGGATGGATACTTTTGGATTTAGGAGAAATTGTAGTACATATTATGACCCCCGAAAAAAGAAAATACTATGATTTGGAAAAATTATGGGGAGATGCTACTCCGATAAAAGCCTAAAAATTGAGGAGTTTTCATCTTTGAAGTAATAAGCACAAAAACCTCCGGATAATTTCTCGCCAGATTCTTCTTTTATGAATAACTCTCTATTGAAATAATACCCGGAATTTTTTTTAATGTATGATTTTAAAAAATTTTCTAATATGATAGGACTAAATCCTGTTGTATGACAAGATAATATAATAAATTTTGGATCTTTTTTGGTAAGTATTTCTATCATTTCCATTAATGTTACAAGATCATTTTCAATTTTCCATACTTCTCCTTTTGCACCCCTTCCAAAACTGGGTGGATCAAGTATTACGCCATCATAAATTCTATTTCTATTTATTTCTCTTTTTAAAAATTTTAGTACATCATCAACTATCCATCGTATTTTTCTATCATGTAAATTCGATAAATATGAATTCTCTCTCGCCCAATCCACCATACCTTTGGAAGCATCAACATGACATACATTAAAATTTGATTCGAGTGCATTCAATGTTGAAATTCCAGAATAGGCAAATAAATTAAGTATTTCTGAGTGATTGTTGTACATTTTTCCTAATAGGTTTATTATTTTCCAATTTAACTCTTGCTCAGGAAAAAATCCTAAATGGCCAAATGGAGTAAATTTAATTTTAATAGATATAAATGGGTTTTCTGATATATTTAGATTGAAACTTTCGGGAATCTTAGTGTAATATTCCCAATATCCTGACCCTGAATCTGTCTTTATATAGTGTGCATCAATATTATTCCAAAGTTTAGGATTTTTTTTGGGAAAAGGTGCGCTCAATGAAGGTCTAATTATTTTAAATTTCCCCAAGATTTCTAATTTTTCATTATCTCCAGAATCTAATATTTTATAATTTAACATATATCTCTCCAGCTAACTTCTCTCCATTCACCGGGTTTTAGATCTTCTATTGTAATTTTACCGATTCTGTATCTCACAAGTCTTAAGGTTGGAAATTTAATAAAAGCAGTCATTTTTCTGACCTGTCGATTTTTTCCTTCTCTTAAAATTAGTTTTAGCCAAGAAGTTGGAATGGATTTTCTAAATCTAATTGGAGGGATTCTTTCCCATAGATAAGGAGGTTCTGCAATTAACTCAGCTCTTGCAGGTTTGTAGTATTCTGAATTTGTTTGAATACCTAAAAATATTGGTTTTAAATCATTTTCTGTAAGACATCCTTCCACTTGAACATGATACTCTTTTTCTATTTTATTTTCAGGGTGGGTAATAAAATTAGAAAATTCTATATCATCAGTTAGAATTAAAAGTCCTTCGCTATCATAATCCAACCTTCCAACTGCTTTAGGTTTCTCTCTAATGTTTATAAATTTTTTTAAATTTTCTTTTCCTTCAACTTCTTTGAATTGACTCAATATATTAAAGGGTTTATTTAATATTATGTATTTCATTATAATTTTTTATAAATATGTACTTTAAAGTAATCGCCTTCGGGAAAATTATTTAATATCGGGTGGTCTATTTCATTTTTTAATCGATCAAGTCTTTTCATTTTTACTTCATTTTCAGAAAATGCAATTTTTGAGATATTTTCAAATTCATTTGTGTGAATTCTATTTGAACAACTGCATAGAATTAAAATACCATCTTTTGCTAAAATTCCTAAAGAAATTGATATTAATTTTTTATATATTATAATAGCCTTGGGTTTATCTTTTGCACTTGCGGTAAGACTAGGTGGATCAATTATAATTAAATCATATTTAAAATCTAACTGTTTAGCAAATTCTTCATATTCTGTAAATAGATTTTTCTTAATTATGATTTCTTTTGGATTTTTAGCACTATTTAAGTTGTGAACATCTATGCATTCTTTACTATCTTCAATGGAGTAAACTTTTTTTGCTCCCAAATTAACTAAGCATTTCGAAAGTAACCCATTGTTAGAAAATAAATTTAAAATATTTTTTTCATATACATAACTTTTATGTAGCCAAAGATAATCTCTTAGGTTACGAATATCGTTATAGATTCCACCTTTTTGCATATCTGGTTTAATTAAATAGTTTATATCCCTATATCGAATTTTTATATATTCATGCTTGTTTCCTCTTACAACTCTGAATGAATTTAAAAATTGAATATTATTTTTACCAATTCTCTTGGGTGCTTGGATATAGGCATTTTCAATTCTAAGATTCCAATTTGGATTATTCCAAATGAGATTCCATAATGCTCTGAGTATCATTCTTGAAAATACATACAAAGATTTACTATAATAACGTAGAATAATAGTCCCAGAATGATAATCAACATTTATACCGGGTAATAGGTCATTTTCTCCGTGGATTAATCGGAAGGAGTCGGTATAAACGAGTAGGGGAAGTCTTTTTTCAATGGAAGTGATGAGTCTATTTTTTATAAGTTCATAAGTCAATTCTGATTCAAATGCAAAGACTCGAATGGATATTAAATCCTTAGATCCCGAGAAAATGCCTGTGCCCAGATATAGATTGTCAGCATCAACTAATCGTATGAAATCTCCCGGAAAGAATTCTTTTGAGCTTTTTTCAATTCTCTTACTAAAAATCCAAGGATGTTGACTTTTAACCGTATGAATTGATATTTTATCAAGAGTTAAGGTTTTATATTTATTAAGTGAGGACAATTAGTTTATCATTTTATGGTTTGATTTAAATTAAGTTTAATTGATTGAACTCATTCTGTTATACTTTGTTGGTACTACAGAATGAGGTCATTCATTTATTCTGTTTACATTTTATTTCTTTTTTGCATCTGAGTAAGAAATCTCAGTTGGTCCGGTGTAAATTTGGCGTGGACGACCAATTTTCATGCCGGGTGCTTCTATCATTTCTTTCCATTGAGCAATCCAACCTGGAAGTCTTCCCATACCAAACATAACAGTAAACATATTTGTAGGTATACCCAATGCTCTGTAGATAATTCCAGAATAGAAATCTACGTTGGGATAAAGCTTTCTTTGAACAAAATAATCATCCTTTAGTGCGGCTTCTTCCAATTCTTTAGCTATATCTAATAAAGGATCTTTGATTCCTAACTTGTTTAGAACGTTGTCACATGCTTTTTTAATGATTTTCGCTCTAGGATCAAAGTTCTTGTAAACTCTATGACCGAATCCAGATAATCTGAATGTAGAATTTTTATCCTTGGCATTTTCAATTACTTGTTTTACAGTCCATCCTTTTTCTTTGATACCCTGTAACATTTCCAACACTTCTTGGTTGGCACCACCGTGACGGGGTCCCCAAAGAGCACAAATTCCCGAAGAAATTGCTGCATAGATATTCGCTAAACTTGAACCTACCAGTCTTACAGTAGAAGTGGAGCAGTTTTGTTCATGATCAGCATGTAAAATTAGGAGTAAATTCATAGCTTTAGAAATTTCAGGATCCACATGGTATCCTTCTGCAGGAACAGAAAACATCATGTTTAAGAAATTACTACAATAATCCAAAGAATTTATTGGATGAACTGCAGGTTGACCGATCGATTTCTTATAAGCAAATGCCGCTAGTGTAGGAAATTTTGCTATAAGACGAACCATAGAAATTTGTCTGTGTTCTGGATTTTCTGGATCATAAGAATCTTGATAATAAGTAGAAAGAGAGGCAATTAAGCAGGAAAGTATAGCCATAGGGTGCCCATCTTTAGGAAATCCATTGAAAAGACGCTTGAGGTCTTCATGAATCATTGTATGTCTGGTGAGATGGTGGTTCCAATCTTGCAATTCAGCATCATTGGGTAGTTTTCCATAAATTAAAAGATAAGCAACTTCTGTAAAAGTTGATTTTTCTGCTAATTGTTCAATTGGAATTCCTCTATATCTCAAAATTCCATTTTCACCATCTAAAAATGTAATCCCACTTGAACATGCACCCGTATTTAAATATCCATTATCCAGGGTGATGTATCCGGTCATTTCTCTTAATTTGGTAATATCAATAGCTTTTTCATTTTCAGATCCAATAATAATCGGTAATTCGTATTGTTTATCACCGATTGTGATTAACGCCTTTTCTGCCATGTTTTCATCCTTTTTTTTGGTTTGCAGTACCTGTGATTTTGGAACCCATTTGGAATCCAAAAACGTATATCAAATCAATAGTATTAAGATTCAAGTTAAAATTTATATCTAAAAAAATGGAAACTCAAAAAATATATTTTCTCTGACAAAGATTTAAAAAAATTGGAAGCTATGGAATCCATATCACTCAAAAATATTTCAGATTATTTAAATAAAACGGTATCTTTAAAAGGCTGGTTACAAATTAAGAGGGGAAATAATCACATTCAATTTCTTCAGATTAGAAACTCTGGGCGTATTATTCAGGTAGTTGTTGAAAAAGAAAAATTTTCAGAAGAAGATTTTTCAAAAATTAAGACATTACACCAAGAAATGAGCTTAGAGTTAACTGGAAGAGTGGTGGAAAGCGAAAAATCGGAGCTGGGTTTTGAAGTAATTTTGGAATCCTATTCCATTTTAGGGGATTCAATTGATTATCCCATTACTCCAAAAGAGCATGGAACCGACTTTTTACATAACAACAGACATTTATGGTTACGCTCTAAAAGGCAATTGGCTATTCTTCAAATTAGAAACGAATTGAGCTATGCAATACGTAGTTTTTTTTATAAAAAAAATTATGTACTACTTGATACACCTATACTGACAGGCTCTGTTGGAGAGAGCGCCGGAACACTCTTTGAAACGGAGTACTTTGATTTAGGAAAAGCCTATCTTGCTCAAACGGGACAATTGTATCTAGAAACTGGGATATTTGCTCATGATAGGGTATATTGTTTTGGGCCCACGTTTCGGGCTGAAAAAAGTAAAACCAGGCGACATTTGACTGAGTTTTGGATGTTGGAAGCAGAAACTGCCAATTTTGATAATGAAACCAATATTCAATTTCAGGATATATTCATTAGAACTGTTATCAAAGAAACAATAGAAAAGTGTAAAACAGAATTGAAGATTTTAGAAAGAGATGTGGATAAATTGAATTCATTTATTCAAAATCCTTTTTTGGTAATTAGTTACGACGAAGCCATCTCCACCCTCCAATCAAAAAAAGAAGAAATTCAGTGGGGAGAAGATATCAATGCAGAGCGGGAATCAATTTTGACTGATCACTACAATGGAGCACTTTTTATAAAGAATTATCCCAGAAGCATCAAAGCCTTTTATATGAAACAAAATCCCGAGAATCCCAAAACAGTATTGTGTGCCGATCTTATTGCTCCGGAGGGAGTGGGGGAGATAATAGGTGGTTCGGAGAGAGAAGAGGTTTTAGAAAAAATTATAGGACGAATAAAAGAGGAAGATTTGTCCTTAGAGAGTTATTCTTGGTATTTGGATCTAAGAAAGTATGGAAGTGTCCCCCATTCAGGATTTGGGTTGGGTTTAGAGCGTTTAATTGCCTGGATTGCGGGGCTTCCCCATGTAAGAGAATGTATTCCCTTTCCCCGTTTGATGGGTAGATTAGATCCGTAATAAATAAGTCTTGAAGAATGAGACATATATTTTGTCTATTGAATTTGGGACTGTTTTTCCGATAGGGAAAGCATAGGGAGATAAATTTGACAGAATTGGAATTACAAGCCTGGGAATCGTTTGAGGTAGGATTTTTCGATGAAGTGATTCAATTTGCAGAAAAAAGTCCATCTAGTAACTTTTTATCTCACTTATCTTTAATAGCTAAAATTGAAGAGGGGCAGATACCCGGAAGAGAAGAATTTCCGGAGGGCGAGTCCCGTTTAAAATTAATAGCAGAAGTTTATTTTGACTATTTTTTTAAAAATCATACCCGGGAAACCTTAAAAAAATATATTTTATTTTTACAGAATAAGGAATCTCTATCCTGCCTTCCTTTCTTTCAGATTGGGATCAAGCTGGCTTTTGAATTAGAAGAATACCAGGCATGTCTTTATATCATGTCCAGAGATACTAGCGGGTTGAATGAAGAGTTTTACTATAGAGAAAGAATCCAATCTTATTTTTCTCTCAATAAACACACCGAATTAATAGGTTATTTTAAAAAGTACAGCAAGTCTATTGATATGGATTTACAAATTTATATGAAGGTTGGTCTCTCTTTACAGGCATTGGGAAAATTTAAGGAATCAGAAGTTCTTCTCGCCAAGGTTCCAAATTCAAAAAAACTTCCCAGCTTCGAAGAAAAAAGAGAAGAGTTTCAGGAAATAATAAAAGAGATACCAAAATTAGAAAATAAAGAAAATTTATCTCTTCAAGAATTGAAAAATCTAGGATTTGCTTATTTATTTTCCAGCCAATTTGATAAGGCAGAAGAAGTTTTTAAGAGAGCAACTATTTATTCTGTAGCAAAATAATTACTGCACATTTTCTAAGGGCACTTTTAGTTTCTTTTGAAACCAAAAGACTCTTAGCATCTTCTGAGGTTATAGAATATCCTGTCTTGTTTTTTCCAACTGTGGTTAGTGCCAGAATATAAAGAGGATTTTTACCCACACGTTTATCATTTATTGCCTCATCTGGATTTGACTGGTATAGAACCATTCCATTATCTATAACACTATTTTTGTTTACTAAATGATAGGAATAAATATCAATTCCTTTTTCTGTTGTGATACGAGGGAATAGGGATGGTTCTGCGTCTAAATGTCGGGCATCGAGAACTAGACCTGTAAAGTTTGATGGTCTAACAATTTCATCGGCAATTAATTCCGGAAATTTTTCTGTTCCAAATTCTAAATCTATAAAATTAATCAGACCATATCTTCCCTTTAAAGGTAAGACACTTTCTACGGTGACTCTATCTTTATTATAATTTACTTTTAGTTCTGATTTTTCTAGTTGAAAAAATTCATTTACTTTTTCACGGAAAATTGGATCATTTTGAATTTTTTGAATTATCGTATAATCATCATCAACACGGATAGTTTCAATGGATCTCACCAATTGTAAATTGATCTTTTCGCGGGCTTTGAGTTGGGCTTTGTTTCTAGCTTCTGAAATATTAAAAGCTGTTCCTGGCTTTCCATATTCTAAATCCTTGGTATCTATAATTACCCTCGGTAATTTTTCTGTTACCTGAAAGGAAACATTCATTTCATTCCAGTTTATCTTGGCTCCAAAAAAATCTTGTGAAATAAAATCAATGGCATAAACAGAGGAAACAACTATAAAAATTATAAAAGAAAACTTCTTACCCATACTAATAAATTCGTCATTTTCTATAAGAAAAGTGCTGTTTTTTTAGTCTAACTTTTAACAGAAGAATATTTATAAAAAAATTAATAATTGGATATTTTGGTTTATTTGGCTGAATATTCAATAGGAAAATACATTAAATAAAATACTATTTCACAGACTCTCTATTTAGTCAGTAATTTAGTGTTTTTTTATTTTTCGAGATTAGTTAAATAGAAAAGATTCTTACCTTAAGTATGATGCATAGAAACCGAAATCATATTGGAAAAAGAGAAAAAGGATAATAAAAGGGTTAAATTAGAATATATATGATATATTGATAATTTTTTTAAATTTATACCAATAAAAAATAATCATATTGAGTTATAAACTTATAATTAAAGTTAAATTATATAATTTACCAATGTGAGGGAAAATTTTGTAAATTTTATGACAAAAAAATAATTTTTAAAAAATAATTTGACTAATATTAACCTTTTATTCATTTTTAGAATGAGGCAAAAGCCAATGAAAATATTATTAAGTATCTACTTATTGTTTCTTTCTGGATTTTTATACTCCGCTCCCTTATCTATTGATTTCAAGTTCAATCAGAATAATCAATGTGATAGTAACAAACTAACCCAAACTTTTGAAAAACGAGTGACCTGTTGTTGCAGGGTATCGGGAGGGGGTCAATGCTGTGCGGAGGTTTCAGTTTGTACTGGAGGTTTCGTACCTGGTTGTTACTGTAATAACTATAAACAAGGAAATATCCTATTGGATACTCTATCTAAAAAATAACCATGTGTGCCATCTACAAGATGATTGTAGGTGGCTTTTAGAAAAAAGACTCTGATGTAAATCCATGTTTCGGTATAAAAGAAAAATGGGCACTGGATTTGATTCAAATAATTTTACGTATCTCTATTAAAATAAACAAACCAAAAGTTGCTATTACTTCTTAAATTTAATATGATTTAGTAAAGATTCGAAACCCATTTTCTTCCCTAAAATCTCTTATATTCTTTATAAATCCTAATGTAACATAACATTAATGAGACATAATATACATTATGGGAAGTATGAGATTAAAAAAAAATAGGGAACGAATGCTCCCTATTTCGGAAAGATTAGTCTTTCTTTTTCTTTCCTTTTTTTCCACCTTTTTTGCTCTTTCCTGATTTTTTACCTTTTTTCTCTCCGCCTTTTTTATCTTTTTTGGCGTCTTTAGAATCTTTTTTGTCAGAGTCGTTGATTTCTTCAGCAGGTTCGTTGTCTACTTCTTCTTCCTGAGCAAAAACATTTCCCATAGTAAGGAAAGCGAGTAATAGGATAGATATTCCTAATTTTTTTAACATACGTTATTCTCCAGTTTAATGTGCAGTCTATATGACTTTTGGAATTTAATGACATGGTATTTCTCCAGTCATTTTATGAAAAGAGAATTATTGTATTAAATTAAAAAAGTTTTTATTATTTCTTGAATTCCGTTTTCAAGTATTATCTTTGATTTGTAACTGTTTTTTTCTATGAAATTCAATTTTTCACCTAATTTTAGTTCAAATAACTCTTCTTGGGAAATATATACAGAATTATGGTATTCAGTCATAGCTTCTAAAAGATATTTATACTCAATAAAATCGCCCCTATCTGTATAAATGATGGGACAGTTTGTATTATAGGCTTCTGATAATATTCCATATCCCGGCTTTGTTAAAACTGCATCACAAGCTATTAGTAAATCGGGATAATAAATATCATTAAAATGTACTACATTTTTTCCATTGAAATTATCTAGTCCGGATACTACTAAAAAAATATTGTCATCTAAATTTTTGAAATTGAACTTATTTGAATCCAGGCCATAAGCTCCAAAAGATAATAATAAATAATGATAATTATCTTTAAAATTTAATAGTTTTCTCGCACTTTCTCTGGTATGAGTTGGTTTTCTTCCCACCAAGCCTATTTTTTTTAAATTAGGAACTGAAGTTATCGGACAATTAAAGGGAAGCACATATCCCCTATCACATAGTCCATATTCTTCTGATAATTTTTCGGAGTATTCTTCAAAAAAAGGCTCTATTTTAGAATAATTTTTATAAATAAAATCCCAAGTAAAATTACCTATAAATATGGATGGTATATTATATCTTTTAGCTAGAAGAAATGGAAAAGATGATATATCAGATACAATATAATTAGGATTGTGTAATTCAATTATTGAAGATAAGTATTCGATAAGTATAGTTTGATTTAATTCAAAATTTAATATTGCGGTCTTCGTTGCAGATAAATCCATATCTATAGAAGAGTTTTGAATCATACCAATGTCTGTAATTGCTGAATATAAAAATAAATTTGGATGAGTAAAATTTTTTAAAAAATCTAGTCTGCTTGTAAATAAAAAAATCTGTATGTCATTTTTTAGTATTTCTTTGATAATCTCAAAAGACCTACTTATATGACCAAACCCATGACCACTTACAAAATAAAATATTTTCATATTATATACTTCTCTGTCTTAATGTCTCATAAAAAATAATTCCTGCGGACATTGCTAAATTTAAAGAATCTGCTTCCCCTTTCATTGGGATAGAGATTGAATTATCTGAATTATCCTTTGAATATTTAGTTAATCCATACTGTTCACTTCCAAAAATAAATGCAATAGGATCGTTTAAATTTTCTTTATGATATATATTTTTTGACTCTGGTGTTACAGCTAAGGATTTTATCTTATTCTGCTTAAAAATTTTAAAAATATTTTCAATAGATATAACATATATTGGTAAAGTAAATAATGTTCCTGTGCTGGAGCGAATTACATTTGGATTAAAAAGATCTAACCTGGAGTCTGAAATAAAAATTCCATCTAGGCCCGCTCCTTCAGCTGTTCTGAGAATTGTTCCTAAATTGCCGGGTTTTTCGACTCCTTCTATGACTGCAAAAAAATTTCCTGAAAGTCTATCCCCTTTAAATTCATAATCAGGTACTTCACAAATTGCAATGAGTCCATCTGGTCTATCCCTGTAAGATATTTTTTCAAAAATTTTGCGAGGAATTTCGAATATTGGAACATTGTTATTTTCTAGTTCTGCAATTAAACTATCTTCATTGGTTCCCAAGAAACAATCATATGATATGAATAAGGAGTGAAATTTAATCTTTTGGGATAGAATCGCCTTCTTGATCTCTCGATAACCTTCCAAATAAAATTGATTGTTTTTATCCCTATTTTTTTTCTCTTTTAAGGAGGAAACATACTTCACTTTTTCATTGGAAAAACTACTTAATATTTGATGCATATTGAAAGGAGTGAAGGTCTCTCCATAAATGTCCAGTGAATTTCTCCTTGAATGATTCTCACTTTTTAAAAGATTAGTATTTGAATATATTTTTGGAGATTTAAAATGCCTACTTATGATTATAAATGTCTGGATTGTGATAAAGTTTTTGAGCATTTTCAATCCATGAAAGATGAGCCCTTAGCAGAGTGTTTATGTGAAAAAAAAGGGAAAGTTTCTAGAATGATATCGAATGGAGGTGGGATTATTTTCAAAGGAAGTGGTTTCTATGTAAATGATTACAAAAAATCATCCAGCTCCTCCGAAAACACTCCAGCGGCACCAACCACTACTCCTGCCCCAACTCCAACTACTCCCCCATCAAACCAGGGAAGCTCTTCATAATTGTCAAGGATAGGAATTATTGCAGGGGGGGGAGAGCTCCCACATCTTGCAATGCAGGAGGCAATTCAAAAAGGAGAAGATCCTCTTTTTCTGGCGATAAATGAGTCAGAATTTCGGTCTGGAGAATATGCAGATCGTGTAATACAAATTAATATCACTCAAATAGGCCAAGTAATTAAAACATGTAAAAAAAATAATATTAATCGCTTAATATTACTTGGAAAAGTAAATAAAGATATAATATTAAAATCATATAAATTTGATTTGAAATCAATTATTTTAATGGCTAAGATGCTAAATAAAAATGATTATACATTCTTTGAAATTGCAGCAGAAGAATTTTCAAAAAATAATATTGAAATACTTTCTCAAAAATTTTTCTTATCCAATTTAATTTTAAAACCTGGACGTTATACTAAAAAAAAGATGGATAAGGATTCTATTGAAGATATCACTTATGGGATGGATCTTGCTCGAGAATTAGCGAGATTAGATGTAGGACAATCGGTTGTAGTACTCAATAAGATGACCTTAGCCTTGGAAGCAATTGAAGGAACTGATGAGACAATTAAAAGGGGTGGAATTTTATCCCGAGGGAAAGGAGCTTGTTTATGTAAAAGCTCAAAGCCAGGTCAGGATGATAGATTTGATTTACCAGTTGTAGGAAGTCAAACCTTACAAAAATTAACTGAGTATAATTATAAAACACTAGCAATTCGTTCTGGAGAAACAATTGTCATAAATCCAAAAGAATTTATTGAAGAAGCCAATAAATTAAAAATAAACTTTTTTAGTTATGAAGAAAATCTAAATATGGAAGAAATAAATAAGAAGCACATAACTTTATGATAAACAATGAATCTAATATTTTAATGATTGCTGGAGAGCATTCCGGTGATTCTCTAGGTGGTGAACTCCTTTTTGAATTAAGAAATAATAATTTGAATTGTAATTATTTTGGTATTGGTGGTAACGATATGATTGCTCAAGGTTTCCATTCATTATCAAATATTGAAGAGTTAAATGTAATGGGGTTTAGTGGAGCTCTATTAAAATATAGATCATTAAAAAAAATTGCGATAAATATAGTAAAAGAATGTAAATTAAAAAATGTTAAAATAGCAATCTTAATTGATTATCCCGGTTTTAATTTAGAATTATCAAAAATGCTAAAGAAAGATATTAAAGATATAAAAATAATATTTTATGTATCACCTCAAATTTGGGCATGGAAATTTAATAGAATCTTTAAAATCAAACAATATATAGATTTAATACTTTTACTTTTTCCATTTGAGAAAAAAATTTATGACAAATACAATATCGATAATGTTGTAGTCGGTCATCAATTAATGGGCAAAATGAAAACAAATTTTGATAATGGCAAAGAAATCATTACGGAAAAAGATTCTGTAGTTATTACATTGATGCCGGGATCAAGAACTGGGGAAATAACCAGACTCTTAGAAAAGATGCTAGATACAGCAGTATTGATTTCTAAAGAGTATAAAAATGTAGAATTTATAATTCCCAATATAAATGATAAAGAAGATTCATACATTCAAAATAATATAAAAAAATATACAGAAAAATATGACTTGAAAATTCAATATCAATTTCATAATTCTGCAAGAAGTATTGAAAAAGCAGATTTAGTTATACTAGCATCAGGAACTGCAACATTAGAAGTAGCCTACTTTAAAAAACCTATGATAATCCTATATATTAATAGTTTTATAACTCATTTTATAGGAAAAAGACTTTTACAAATACCATATGTTGGATTAGTAAATATATTATCTGAAAAATTTATATGCAAAGAGTTTTTACAATCAGAATGTAATCCAAATAATATTTTTATCGAAACTAATAAAATATTAAAAGAAGATAAATATAGAGAAGAAATGATTAATAATATAAGTTTAGTAAAAGAAGGCTTAGGTACTGGAGATGCCTCTAAAAAATCAGCTATGGCTATTCTAAAACTGATTTCTTCTTTGTAAGTATTTTTTCTATTCTAATTAAATGGTTTTCAAATAGTCCTGTCCAAATATTTTCTTTTTTTTCTGTAAACAAAAAATAGGCAAAAGGCGTTTCTTCATTATCATTATAAAAAAATCTTAACCCATTTGCATCAGAGTATAAAAAAATTTGTCTTGGGATATTATCTAAAAAAAGTTTTGCATTTCCATCTTCTTCAAATAGCACATATGTTTCTTTTTCAGAAGGGATTACTTTCCAAAATCCTATAATTTCTTTTGTGTCGTACTTTTTAAGAAAATTATCCGGAGCCTTTTCTTTTTTTTTACAGGAATAAACTAAAGTAACTCCTAATATTATAAAAATTATTATTTTTTTAAATAACATCTATTTCCTACCTCAAATATATTATAAGTTAAATTTTTATTATTATAATTTCCATATAAACTAAATTGATATCCCGAACCTTTTGAAAAGTTAGAAGATGAATAACCTTTAAAATTAAAATCAGAATTATAAATTTCTAAATTTCTAAAATTATTTTCCTGACCATAGCCACTTAAATTTCCTTTTATATCATATAATTTTTCTTTTCCAAATATATCAGATAAATCTAAATTATCAATCTTTTCAAGTTGAACGATGTTAACATTTCGAAATAAAAATTCAATATTAAAATTTTTATTGATAATTATATCTGAAAAATTATTTCCCAAAGCAACAAATGATATATTAATATCAAAATTTTTAGAAAAGAAATTTGAGCTACATAAGTTATATATCTTATCACTCCAGTTTAAGTTTTCCACTTTCACTTTTAAGTCATAATATGGATTTTTTCTATCAAATATTGCTTTAAGAAATATTAGTTTTTTTCCTTTTACATTATCTAAAATATCATATATATCAATATCCAAATTTGCTTTATTAAATTTTAAATCTAATTGAACTTTTCCAATTGAATCTGCATCTTTAGATTTAGAAAGTTTATTTATTTTTATTTGAAGTAATAATGTTAGCTTTTCTAGAAAAGTTTTATAAAAATTTGATTCTATTACATAGGACTCAGGTAACATCTTTTCCTGACGTTCTTTTATATCTTCCTGAATTCTTACTTTTATAGACTCATAAATTGATACAAAGTCATTGATATATATGTTATCAACAAGAACATCAATAATACCATTTACTGAAAATTGATAATTAATTTTACTATTATTAACCTTAGCTATATTAATTATTGAATTATTTTTAATACTAAATGGTGAATCAAAAATCTTACCTTCAATTTTACTTTTTAAATTATTTTTATTATCAAACTCAAAATTAGCTGAGCTTATCACTAGATCTAATCTATTTTCATTTTTATGAAGTTCAAAATTTTCAATTTCTAGCTTTCCTTCTCCATAAAACCAATCATTTAATTTAGAAGTCTCTTCTAGTTCTAATGTAAGATTTAATTTTCCTTTAT
>CANGZW010000030.1 GCA_947458405.1 Leptospiraceae bacterium | reverse complement strand
CGGTCAGGGTAGGGAACGACTCAGTGCTTGGTGGCTCATTGGTTTTCCTTCGTTTGCCTTATTTTCTATCATACAACTCACGTCTTTTGTAGGAGAAGGTCTCCGGGATGCATTCGATGCCAAGGAGAAAAATTCACTCAAATGACAGACCTCCTACGACTAGAAAATCTATCCGTTCATCTCCTAGCCAATCATTCTTCTATTCCTGTACTACAAGATATTAATTTTTCTGTAGCAGAAGGAGAAATTTTAGCAGTGGTAGGAGAATCTGGTTGCGGAAAATCACTCACATCCCTTGCCCTCACAAGGCTTCTTCCCGAAAAAGTATTTTCGTATCACTCAGGAAAAATTCTTTTCCAGAATAAGAATGTTTTAGAATTTTCAGAGACAGAGCTTTATTCTCTAAGAGGGGGAGAAATTGCTTATATATTTCAGGATCCATTTACGTCTCTCAATCCCATTAAGAAAATCAAAGACCAAATCATAGAGCCCTATATCATTCATATCTCACAAAACAAAAAAGAAGCCATAGAAAAGGCAGAATTTCTCTTAGGAAAAGTAGGTATTACAGATATAAAAGATAGGATGGAGGCGTACCCCGGGCAGATGAGTGGGGGAATTTTACAGCGTATCTCGATAGCTATGTCTCTCATGTGTAATCCTAAACTTCTGGTAGCCGATGAGCCCACCAGTGCCTTAGATGTGACCATCCAATCCCAATTGGTAGATCTCCTCATGGAAATCCGGAAAGAAAACAAGATGTCCATACTATTTATTTCTCATGATATAGGACTAGTTTCTTCCATATCGGATCGAATCATTATCATGTATGCAGGCCAAATTGTAGAGTCTGGAACTGTGGATAGCGTGATGGACGCACCTTTGCATCCCTATACAACCGCACTCCTGGGGGCGATCCCCACCATAGGAGATTTATCCCATAAACGCCTGGATTCCATTCCGGGGATTGTTCCTGCTCCAATAGATTTTCCAAAGGGATGTCACTTTCATGCTAGATGTACAAAAGCATTGGATATATGTAAGACAAAAAATCCAAATATGACAGACAGAGAAGCACAATCGGTGAGATGTTTTCTCTATGAAGGAGAGCAAACAAAAAATGCTTGAGATACAAAACCTCTCCACACATTTTCATATCAATTCTACGAAGCTCTTTCAAAAGCTAACTCTCAAGGCAGTAGAAAATGTCAGTTTTTCGGTAGCCTCCAATCGGGTGGTAGGCCTTGTGGGAGAATCGGGTTGCGGAAAGTCCACACTCGGTAAGACAATTTTAGGTCTTACAAAATCCACCGAAGGCAAAGTTCTCTACGAAGATAAAAACCTTCTATCTCTTTCTAATCGAGAATTTCTCCCCTACCGTAAAAATTTACAAATCATCTTCCAAGACCCCTATTCCTCTCTCAACCCACGTATGACAATATTTGAGATTCTCACAGAGGGCTTACTGCATCACAAAAATATCCCCTCTTCAGAAGCCCGCTCCCTATCCATTGCCATGCTCGAAAAAGTAGGCATGAAATCCGATATACTAGAAAGATACCCCCATGAGTTCTCGGGTGGTCAAAGACAAAGAATTGCCATAGCCAGAACTCTCATCCTCGAGCCCAAATTCATCGTGTGTGACGAAGTTTCCTCCGCCCTAGATGTTTCCAATCAGGCACAGGTCATTAATTTACTCAATGATTTCAAGTCTTCAATGGGTCTATCTCTCCTCTTTATTTCCCATGATCTAAAAATTGTCAGCTACATCTCCGATGAAATAGCCATCATGTATCTCGGTAAAATTGTAGAATACGGAAATAAATCCGAAATCCTAAACTCCCCCCATCACCCTTATACATTTGCCCTCTTCTCCAGTGTGTATGACATTCACAATCGAAAGAAAAAACGTTATGTAGTAAAAGGAGAAATTCCAGGAGTGGTGAACAAACCTAAGGGTTGCTATTTCCACACTCGATGCCCGATTGCAAAAGATATTTGTAAAGAAGTAGACCCTCCCCTAAAAAATGTGAGTGATACACATAAGGTCTATTGTCATTTCCCGGGAGAGATTGGGTAGGGGATGTATGAAATACAAACTAAAGGCAAGCTACTGTATTGCTATCTCTATTTAAATTTTTGATAAATAAAAATAGAATTAGTGACCACAAATCCAGAGAGTGCGACGAGAAGGCCGATGATTGTCCAGAGAAGTTTATCATGAAATTGAAATTTGGCATCTATAACATCAATCTTTGCAGTTAATCGTTCTTCGACAGCATCAATCTTTGCAGTTAATCGCTCTTCAACAGCATCAATCTTTGTATTTAAACGCTCTTCTACTGTATCAATCTTATCATTCAATCGACGGACTTCGTTTCTAATTCCGTCCTGTTCTCGGACTATGGGAGTGATGGTCGTTAAATTCATAGTTAGGAATTCTCTTTCCACTTCAGTGTGAATGGTATTTTCGAGTTCGGTCAATACATTTTTTGCTTCGAGTTCTGGGATATGTGCATGGATAAGGGCAGTATAGAGTTGGATCATTGATTTCTCCTTAGGTTCTATTTATATAGTTCTCAGAAATGAGTGTTTCGTGTGAAATTTATTGGGGAGGGGGATATTTTTTTTGGAAAAGTGCATCTTAGGTTAGATTTTTGGAACTTGGTGAATTGACCAATCCGCTCCCTGAGGGTCGAGTATTAGTGTCATCCTGAGTTTATCGAAGGATGGTATTGAGAGAAGTTTTAATATGAAGTTTTCCTTTCTAGTTGGTTTCGAGCGGCCTTAAGCCAATGGATTGCTTTGCATTGGATAATCTCTATCCTTTTAGGAAATAAAACTATAAAATCTAATTTACAGACTATCAACATAAATTAGAATCATTTTGAGAAAAAATGAGAAATTCAATGAAACTACTAAGTGTGTATTTTACAGGAGTATATATGAAAACCCTAATTCATCTATTATTATTCATTATCATCGTCTCCTGTTCATCAAGAGAAGTCAAGGCTCCCGAAGGCAAGCCATATAAAAATTCTCTAGGAATAGAGTTTGTTCCGATTCCTGCAGGAGAATTTCAGATGGGTTGTACCAAGGGTGATACAGAATGTAATTATAATGAAAAACCGCAACACAAAGTAAAGATTTCAAAATCGTTTTACATGGGAAAGTTTGAGGTAACGCAGGGACAGTGGAAAATGTTGATGGGAAACAATCCCAGTGGATTTCAAGAATGTGGGGAAAATTGTCCTGTAGAAAGTGTGAGCTGGAATGACGCCCAAGAGTTCATTAAGAGACTTTGCGTAAGAGAAAATTACAGCCCTTGCAAATATCGCCTACCTACAGAAGCCGAGTGGGAGTACGCCGCTCGTGCTGGGACTAAGACAAAATATTACTGGGGAGATACAATCAATGATGCGTACTTTTGGTATAACAATAATTCAGGAGGTACTACTAATCCTGTAGGCAAAAAGAAGCCCAATGCTTGGGGTCTGTACGACATGAGTGGGAATGTTTGGGAGTGGGTAGAGGATTGGTACGACGAAGTATATTATATTAAAAGTCCTGATATAAATGGACCCTCAAGTGGTAAGATTCGGGTTCTCCGCGGCGGTTCTTGGAACTTCAAGGCTGGGGACGGTCGTCTCTCGTATCGGGGTGGCTCCGATCCCGACAGTGGGGAAGAATACGATGGTTTCCGCTTAGTTTTTCTCCCATAGTTTATCTCCTAGGATAGGGTTTGAAACCATAATGGTGACTCCATTTACTATTTGAGAGAGTATTGTGCATAAATGAATCGTAGATTAAAATTCCGAAATTGTCAAGATGTTTGAATTGAAATTATTTTAAGACAGTGGATGAATCTGATGTAAATAAACAAAAGTCCCTGATAAAAATGCTACTAGAATAATGAATCATTACTCACCGAAGATTTGTTTTAATGAGAGTACTTTTCCAAATAGAGGAATCTCACCTTCCTCTGTGTAGATTTGTTTTTGTGTGTAGGAATCTTCTTCAGGTTGTTTATAGACTTCAACACATTTACTACTGACATCTACAATCCAATACTCATCTACAAATCCTTTTGCATAAGCCTTGACCTTTTCTCTGTCATACATTAATGAACTTACTGAAATTTCTATAATCAGTGTTGCGGTACTTGGTTTATTATTTTTATAATCTTGTACTTTCCCTTTTACGATAGAGATGTCAGGTTCGAGTTCAGAATCATTAAAATTGATTCCTTTTTCTGTTCGGAGGATATAGCCTTTTGGGAGAACTTTTTGTATTTCATCAAAAAATATTTGCGAATAATAGTCATGAAGATTACTTTTCGTCATCTTATCTACGATCACTCCCTCTAGTAATTCAGTTTTTTTATAATGTTCTGGATTCTCCCGACATAAAAGAGCATAATCATCTCTGGAAATTTTCGTTAACTTGATATTCTTACTTTCTAGTAAATTAACACTCATACTTTTATACTATTCCAAGATAATTTATTTTCAAGTGTTTTTTATTTTTTTCTAAAACTCCAATATTTTTCCAATTAATCCAAAGAACTATTTAACTTTGGATTAATTGGATCAAGTCCTTAATTTCCTAATTTACCTTCTTTGATGAGTGCCACCATTTGATCGAGAACTGTATTCCAACCAACATCAAATCCCATTTCTTCGTGGCGTTTTCGATTCTCTTCATCACTGTGTAATGCAATTGCTCTGTATTTAGTAGAGTTCCCAACAGATTCCAATTCGATGATCGCAGTGAGATACGTAAATGAATTCATAGGTTTGGAGACAGAGGGTCTAAATCCGGGACTGAGTGCATCTGTCCATACCAATCTTTTTTGGGGAATGATTTCTAAGTAGCAACCTGTATTCGGAAATTGTTCTCCTTCGGGAGAGGCCATGATGGTATGAAATTTCCCACCGGGAATCAGATCAATCTCACAATGAATGGTTTTCCAGGGTAGAGGACAAAACCATTGAACGAGTTGGCTGGGTGTAGTCCATGCCTTCCAGACGAGTTCTTTGGGGACATCTACGGTTCTCTCTATTATCAAATCTAATATGGGGTCAAATGAATAGGGGTGTTCGAGTTTAATCACTGATTTTTTTCCTTTTGGCTACGTAAAAAATTATCTAACTGATTCAATCTTTTTTCTCCCTTGACAAGATCAATATTTTTCACAAGATTATATATATGCAGACAGTGGTAAATCTAAAGAGTCTTTATGAAAAAGATGAACATCTTTGGCTCATGGAAAATGCTAGATTACTTCGCGAAGGGAAATGGGAGCAGGCGGATTCAGAGAACATTGCGGAGACATTAGAAGATATGGGCAAAAGAGATCTTAGGGAAGTAGTCAGCAGAATGAAAGTTTTGATGATTCATCTTTTGAAATGGATTTACCAAGCAGAGGCAAGATCTAGTAGTTGGAAAGGGACAATTCGCCACCAAAGAGATGAACTAAATTCTCTGTTTGAAGATAGCAATTATTTAAAAAAACATGCAGAAGAAAGCTTTAGTAAATCATATACAAAAGCACGGGAGATAGCCTCAGATGAAACCGGACTGCCTCTCCGCCACTTTCCCGAAGAACCCCCCTTTAGTTTTGAACAGGTAATTGGAGAGGATTATTTACCAGAGTGAAACGTCCTCAATCATCATATTTCAACAAAAAATTCGGATTAATAACTTTAAAAGAAAACCGTTCACCTTCTAGTTTTTTTTCGGTGACGGGTCTAATCACGATTCCTTCCCGCCATCCTTCTTTGTTGACGAGAGACTTTCCAATAGATAATTCCACCAAGGATTTCATGTTTATGTCTAAGATGTATTCTTCTCTTATAATGGGCACGGTGTCTAATCCCATTCTTAGGATAGTTTCTTTGAACTCTTTGAAATCTAAGTAAGACAGTTTGTCTATATCATATATGTTAAAAAAATAAATAGCATGACCTTTTAAGTTTAGGGTATTTTTTTGGATACTCTTTCCAACAGCTTCCCCCTGTAATGCAAAATTTCCGTTTAAGAGTTTCAATTTGTTTTCGACATCCAATTCTCTTGCAAGTTTCCAGAGGGAATTTTCTGTATCTTCTTCGAGTTCCAGATTGCGACTGCATACTCCAAAGGTACCATCCTTACGGAAAATTGTGATACTTGAACCATCCAATTTTTCTGTGATATAGCATTTTTCTCCGCTGTGTTGTCCGAGTATGTCCGTGATGACCTGTGCTCTCGGCTCATCTGTCTTCGGGATAAAATCGGGAAAGGGACCTTTCTTTTTTCCAGCCAGATAAAAGGGAATAGGGGGTTCATATTGTTTTACATCCAATAGCTCTGTTAGATCTTTTCCTTCTTCGATACTTATTTCTTGAGGGAGAATAGAGAGAGGAAAGCAGATCCCCTGTGAAATTTGACCTCGCAATTTGATTGTCTTGATTCTAAAACTTCTCGGACGCAAAAATTCAAATTCAGGTCTATCGGGTAAAATGCTATCAATTTCAAAGTAAACACAGAGGTCATTCACCTGAAATTCTCCTTTCTTAACGACCAATTGCCAGCCCAATACGATCGCCATTTCAATAGAGTCCGCTCCCGCTATGGGCTCCAAGGATTTGATTCTTTGAATCGATGCTAGTTTTCTCATGATCTAAGTCTATTTGGTTTGTAGAAAAAATCTAGTAAAAATTACGGGGAGAAGATAGTTTTATAAATTCAAATACTAAATAGAAAGTCTATAATGAAGTTGGACTATTTTCCTCCTTTCATATTCACATCCAATCCAAAAGTATTTCCGTAAACGGCTCCACCGGAATTTTAATAACTTCAGTCTTACGTATTACCCTCTCGTTACGATACCCATCCTCAAATGGATCAGAAAAAATAAGGACTCTATTTTCTTCGGGATCTAAAATCCAATACTCTTGTATCCCTGCATTGGCATAGATTTTGCGTTTGCTAAGATCAAGGGAAAGAGAGGTGACTGCTACTTCTATGACCCAATCGGCTGTGCTGGGATGAGTCTCTCGAAAATCATCCAATGTGCCTGTCACGATACTCAAATCGGGTTCGGGTTCGGATGTGGGTGTGGATAAGGGACTTTCTTGTAACACAAGTTTTTTATCAGGTAAAATATTTTCTAAGATTCTACGAAGTCTATAAACGATTTGTCTGTGTTTGGGGGATATGGTCATGTGTTCAATCAATACCCCGTCCAATAGTTCTGTATGACGGGACAATCTCCCTTCTTTGTGGAGAGCATAGTAATCATCCTTTGTAAACTTTTTGATATACTCTTGTGGAATGGCACTCATGATTTAATTGTAATATTTATTGGATGATTTGTCAAGGGTAAATGCTAGAAAACTTTTGGTTTCATGCTATTTTCAAAAATTCTTTTTATGTAGAATCCATCTAATTCCCTCCTTCTAAGGATGCTCCCAATGCTTTTATACCCTGTAAATTAGTAAGATTTGGTTCAATTGCTTTTCCCTTTGGATTTTTCATAGAAAGTTCCAACCAATGTAGTACAATATTTAATTCTTTAACAGAAATTTCTCTTTTTTTAAGTTTATAGCCCAGAATAGTAAAATCATGAATACTCATTGGTTTATTTTCTGGAATTAAAATTTCTACCTCGAAGGTATCTTTTTTGATTACATGAAAATTTTCTTTTCCATGATTTCTAGGGATTACTTTGAATTGAAGCCCCTTGTAAGACGGGCCTACCACTGCCATTTCTTTGTAAATAGATGAATAGGGTTTTAGCATAGATTTTCTCCTCTTATTTTATATAATTAGTAGAAATAGATTTTTATTTCCTCTGAAATAAAAAAATAAACTTCTGACTGTGACGTAATTCACTTCACTTGTAATTTATTTACCATAATTTATTTTAAAATAAAAATTATTTTTCAGAAAAAAAAAGTTTACATTATTTATCTACATTTCCGGAATAAACTCACTATGAAACAATTTGTATTGATCTTACCTTTTCTAATTTTCTCTAATTGTGCGGGCTTCTTACTAAAAACAGCCATACAGGCCGAAAGGGGAAAGGGAAATCTCGAACGTAAACAGATGGATATAGAGAAGTTCTCCGTTCCTTTTCTCGAATCTTCAAGTTCCAATAAAATTCCCATTGTTTTTTTACATGGTTTTGGTGGAGATAAAGACAATTGGATCCGAATGATTCCCCATTTAAAGGATCAATATAGAGCTATTTCATTGGATCTTCCAGGTTTTGGTGAATCGAACCGACTCCCCGATGAGAACTATTCTATTGCAGAGCAAGTAAAACGTGTCAAGAAATTTACAGAAAAATTAGGGCTTAAAAAATTTCACATAGTCGGTAACTCCATGGGAGGATCTATTTCTGCGTACTACGCATCACAATATCCTGATGAAATAATATCCTTAATTTTAATCGATTCTGCGGGAGTCACATCTCCCAATAAAAGTGATCTAGAAATAGAAATCGAAAAAGGTTATAATCCCTTACTTGTGAAAAATATGGATGATTTTGATAAGCTAAACAATTTCATATTCGTAAAAAAACCCTATATACTTGGTTCTATTAAAGAGTACTTCGTAGAAAAAGCACTTGAAAACACAAATATCAATGTAAAAATTTTAAATGATATCCGAAATGAAAAAAATCCAGTGGAAGTTTCTCTGTCTAAAATAAAATCCCACACACTTATACTCTGGGGAGATACAGATAGAATTATACATGTCTCCTCTACACAGGTATTTCAAAAAAATATTAAAAATTCAAAACTGATTGTTTTAAAAGACTGTGGACACTCTCCTCAAATAGAAAGACCCGAAGAAGTAGCCTCACACATACTACAGTTTGTCTCCTCTATCCAGCCGTAAGGCTTTTATTTATTGCTTACGGATGTGCATGGAATCAACAATCTTTAATTTTCCAATAACGAAGAAGTCTTTCTCGATGGATTCCGCAAAGCAGAAATGGCAAAGTTCAATGCCCTAGAACGGGATGCGTATAACTTAAGTGTAAAGCGATACAGAGATCTCAAAGGAGTAATTGATATATCTTTTAATGAAGGAGAGTAGATTGGTTTAGGAAAGGGACAGCAAATCGGTCAAAGAAAAAAAGAAGATTTAGCTAAAAAAAATGCTCTTCAAAAAGGAAAGCTACTCCCAGAAGAAATCGCTGAAATGCTGGAAATTCCCTTGAGTGCGTATTACAAGTCAAGGGTGAAATTTAGACTTCCAGCATAATTTAATAAATTCTATTGATTTCTTTACAGTTTGTTAGGATATGAGTTTCAAAAAGTCTTCTAGGCTGATTAGAGCTAAAATTAAAGAGAGCGAAAACATAGTAAAAGCAGGAAGAGATTTGAGCAAAGGATCTTTGACTTTTATATGCATACCGATAGCACCTACCATAAGTGATGTCAAGCCAATTGCCGCTGGTGCAACCAACATAGGAAACCAAATCCCTGCTATTAAAAGTGTAGCAAAGGTTACCTTCATAAACCCAATCACCATCATAAACCAATGGGGCATCCCATAGGCTTCAAATTCAGATTTCATATCTGTTGCTGAACCCCCGCGCCATTTTGTCGACTTTCCGAATCGAACGAGCCACACATTATAGATACCAATTGCTACTATAAGCTGAACTGCGATTTTTGCGATTTTAATCCATTCCATTTTATTTCTCCTTTATTTTTTAAACTTTAATTAACTTTTTGTTATATTATTACTTTTTTCTACTACAAAAAAATTTTTTGAAAAAGTGATACGAAATTTTCGACTGATGTTTCTCAAAAACTCAAATCTTTTACCTTATAAAAATTACTGTAAAAGATATAAAAATTTAAGACCATGAAGAATAAGGAAGGAAGACTGACCAAAAAGCTATCTTTCATTTTGAGCCTGACCAAAAAGGCAAAAAACATTAAAAGACCCAATCCTGCAGAGGAGAATAGTAAGATGAAGTCAATGTAAAATCCTACCAATAGTCCAGCACCCCCTAAAAGTTCCAAGATTCCAGTTAGAATCATAAATTTCTCTAATTGGAAACGCTTAAATTCCAATTGCATACTCTCCAATTTTAAGAGCATAGCACCATAAATTAAAAAGGAGAGACTTGACATTAATATTGCTACTACATTGATGATATCCATTTAATATTCGTTAAGTTATTCTATTTCTCATGTAAAACGCAACCCTTTTTTTATTTAGATGTTTTTTCTAAAACCTCGGACAATACATCGAGGAACTCATAAATCAATAAACTTAAAATACAACCTCGATAAAAAAGAAGAAAAATACTAAAGATCCCGTATAGATCATAGCAGTGAGAAAACTTCCCACCACAGACATAGCTAAATTTCCTTTTACTTTGTCATACATCCAATAGACGGAATAACCTAAAATACCCTCGGGTACAATCACATAGAGAGCCACATGAGAAATCATATGAACTTTTTGTGCATACCAAATGGGAATGAGAGCACACAGTTCTTCTGAAACTGAAAACAAAACAAGGGCAAAAATACCTGCGGCAATGGCTCCCAATGTATCACTATATCGTAAAGAAATTTCTTTTCCGAATTGAAGTGCAAGAAACAAAGGTATGACCCACATCCCCGCCATATAATCGGAAACACTGATCCAATGAAAAAAACCAGAATTAGGAAAAACGAGAACTCCCAAAAAATTGGAAAGAAAGAGATCGGGAAATACGAGAAAAAAACTGAGTGGAGCCAAAAATTGATAAATGGATTTCCATTCAGATAGCTTGTAATACATCACATATCCCAGAAAGAGAATATGATAAAGGATTACAGAAAATAAGATACTTCTTCCCAAGCTCAATGGAAGTAGAAAAAGAACTAGGGTAGGTGGGATGAAAAAAAGATGAAGTCGTATGACATGATTTTGTAGCATTGATTTATTATCCTTTTTTAAATTATGTACAAATTACTTAAATTTCTTATTAGATATCGCTAAATTAATCAATATGTTTTACTAGATTTTTAGGATTTAATTGAGACTCTCCTGAAAATCTATATGATGCGAGAAATCCTCCTTTTACAATACTGAAATCCAAACAACATGTATTACTTGAGGTTAAACCAAATTCTCGAGGTTTTAACCAATAGTGTCCAAAAAAGACTGGCTTATCCTCTAAGTAGTAAAAATCTGTAAAATCAAAAAATAATTCAGAAATATCTATATTCATCAATTTTTCTGGAAGAGATGCAAAAACATCGCCAAATTTTTTTCCAGAACTTGAATTCCACCATTTTAATCTTGATTCTTTTCTTTCATTTCCTTCATTATCTTTGTATTGAAATTTTTCTGGAAGTAATACTTCGAATCCTTTTAGTAAAATATTTAAGTTTATTATAAGATTGCTATTCGAATAAAGTTTTAGTAAACCATCACGATTAAATTTTTTTATGCCTGAATATTTAATTTGCTCAACAGAAGAATTTTTCCACTGAGCATGAACTGCTCTGTAATTATTTGTTTCTATAGTGATTGGGAGAGATGCCATCCAGTCTAAATAGCTTTCACGTTCTGAAATATTCTCTAAGGCCTTATTTGTTTCTCTTATTTGCTTTTCATTTTTATCTGAATTTTCTCGAAAAGGGAGGTCATTTTCATCTTTTAAATGATAACACAAATAATTATATTCATGATTCCCCATTATTGCAATTGCGGATCCATTTTCTTGCATGGAACGAACTAAATGTAGTACTTCTTTAATATTAGGTCCTCTATCTATATAATCCCCAAGAAACACAGGATACCTTTCTGAATGAGCATAAACTCTATTCTTTTTTTCATATCCCATCTTTATTAAAAGCGATTCTAAAGCATTAAAATGACCATGAACATCTCCAATAAAATCAAGTTGCTTTGTATTAGTATCATTTGATATCATATTTTTTAAATATTATAAATTAACTTATTTATGTAAATAATATTATTTTATTGTGTTTACTCAGTCGTTAACTTTCAGCCCCGATTTAATTACTTTTATAATCAATAACCTAGATATGCAAACTCATTGGATTATAAAAATAACTCAGGACTTGGATTTAAAATTATTATTTGAAGCAGAGCAATTGATTATTTTATAATAGAAATTTTCATCTATATAAAAATAGACTAACTCTAATATAAAAAATATAGGTTTGAGTTTAATAGTTATATTATCAAAAATAAAAGCGATCAATTATCTAGTTTTACAAATTATATAGGAATTCTCTTTAATTTTTCAGTTTAATTCAGCTTATAAATAATTCTTTTCAATCTCTATTTTGAATTAGTATCAATATGTGAGTTAAGAGTAAGTTACAGAAACTAACCCTATAAAAAAAATACCTTATTTTCTTCAATCCAAGTCTTAAAAGTAATTCCCCTAGTATGAGTTAATCGTCTTACATTATCAGAAACTTCAATTATTTTTGGAGAAGACTCAAGTAATTCTAAGATGGATTCAATTATGGAAATGGGTAAGTTGTGAGACATCATATTTATAGTTTGTTGCCTTTCAGGTTGTACTACACTTAATTCTTTTCCAATTACATCTGAAATTTGTTTTACCATTTCACGGGGAGTTATCAATTCAGGGCCTGATAAGAAGTATGATTTCCCTATATGGCTATTATTTTTTAAAACTTCTGCGGCTGACAAAGCTATATCTTTCGAATGTATTACTGCATGACTTATATCAGGATATGGTAAAAATGCAATTCCTTGAGTTTTTATACTTCCTAGCCATTGATAAACTGTGGTCATAAATCCTGCCGGTCTTAGGAAAGTATAAGGAATCCCATTTGATTTAATTTTACTCTCAACTTCAGCATGATGTTTTGCTATAAAATTATTTTTACTTTTCCAGTTTATATCCACTGAATAGGACGAAAGAAAAACAAGATGTTTTAATCCAATTTGTGATGCAACTTCGATAAATGGATCTGCTGGGATATTTGCTAAAAGCAAAAAAGCCTTATCTACTCCAGTCAATGCTTGAAAAATTTCATCTTTATTCGTTAAATCTCCTTTGCAAATTTCAATATTACTATTTAAATTTGCCTTTTCGGGATTTCTTGTGAAAGCCTTTACAGAATGGCCGTCTTCAACTAACTTATCGACTAGAAATTTTCCAATGTTTCCCGTTGCACCTGTAACTAAAATTTTTCCCATGCGTATAATCTCCAATGATGTATTCAAAGTAGCATAAAGAAAAGTTCCTTTAAAGTCGTCTCATTTAAAATTTTAATACAAAATTTAACTAATAAATTAAAATTGCTCTTTTTTAACCTATATTTCACTTAGAAAGTAAAAGAATTCTTATAAGAAAAGTAATCTTATATCTTAAAATGTCACTTGATGGGATGTATCCAATATTGAAATTTATTTAAGTATCACAGACTAGATCTTGAATTATAAATATCTAATCTACCACCCATCCTTTTTCGAGGAGGTCATCTATATTACTACATTTTAAAATTATTGTATCACTTTTCATATCTCTTATGTAATACTTATCACTTGACGCATCTCCTAGTGTCAACTTTCCAAATCCGCCTTTTATATTTTTTAATACGCAGAATCCTTGAAAAAAGGAACTAATCTCTAAATTTTCCAAACATCTCCTAGTTGTATCCTGAAGTCCTTTTGACCATTTTGGCACATGAATTTCCATCGGTTGAATTTCTTCAGAAATTGTTATAAAGAATTTTTTTGGAAGTTTCTCTTCCTGTCTTAAATGACTAATAATTTCACAAAGTGTTTCCACATTCAAATTTGAATTCATTATTTTATAGTACTTATAGGATTCATCTTCCTCTATTAGTTTTTTTGGAGGAAATTGAATACTATACTCTTTTTCCAAATAATCTAGTAAATTCTCATATTCTTTACACCAAAAGGGAGGTTCTTTTTCTTCTCTTCCAATATCTACTAATTTTTTAAGACTCCATTTCTTTGATAGAGCAGTCTTAATCATACAAGCAACCGGGATGTGTTCAGAAATAGTCTGATTAATTCCCGAAAAATACTCAGAAACCAAATCGTAAGCCTCTTTAAACTCACTAGAATGATCATGTAAGTACATGTAACCTCCACTGTAAACTCTCCAAAACCCGGAATCAATCCTTCTAAAATCTGATCGATTGATTCCAGTAAAACTAATTGAGAGACTTACTAATTATATTTCAAGTTTAGGGAAAATTATTGCAGATTTTTAAAATTTTTTAAGAAAAATAGAATCTATTTTTATACTTTATAAGTGAATTAGATTTATTTTTTATTTCATTTATTCTAATTCTTTCTTTTAAGTTATCTATTGTTTCAATTTTAAAAAATTCAATTTATAAATTATAACTTGGGTAATAGTATCACATTATTTTTAGTTAAAAATACAAAAAATTATTGGAGAATTCTCACTTATTTTTATTTTGTATCTATGTTCAAAAGGAAAATTTTATTTTTATTAATTATTTATCCATTTCTTTTTCTTACTTCTCAATCTTACCCTAAACTAACAGAAAAAGAAAAAATCACTTATCTATTAGATGAACTAGAAAAATCGAAACTTATCTTTATTCGAAATGGGGATGAATATTCTGCCAAAGATGCTAGGGATCACATGCAAAAAAAACTAGACTATGCTGGAAATCGTATTACAACAGCTGATCAATTTATTACATATATTGCTACAAAATCTTCCCTTTCTGGAAAAAGCTATTATGTAAAATCTCCTGATGGTAAACAGACTGAATCTGCAGTCTATTTACGAAATCTCCTTTCAAAGCTAGAGGAAAAGAAATGAGTCAAATTCTCATATTTTCACAAGTTAAAGAAGGAATTAAATTTTTACCCCTTACTAAGGGAGATCATTTTAAACATTTTATATTCCTTATTTTCTAGTAATAAACATATCCTTCTTTTTTTAATTTAGAGTTTTTAGTAATTTCAAAGTTATTATACGATCTTTTAATAACTATTATCGCACATATTAAACTGTCTAATGCATCTCCATCCATGTTTGATAATATTTTATTTTTAAAATCATTTGAGTTATATTTTAAGTTAAAATTATTTTCTAAAATTTCTAATATCATAGTTCTTCTCTCTAAGTTAGCTTCTTTTTTACCTTTGTAATACTTAGAAAGATCAGAATCACCTGAATTAAATTTTAAAAATGAGGCAGGACAGGTTTCTAAAATTGCTGGATAGTTTTTCTTTCTAGATTGGAATGGAATTATTTTACAACAATTTGCTTGTAGTAAAGGGGCAAGAATTTCTGTGATTCCATAATAAGTTTGTTTATATATCCAAAGATTATAAGTAGAAAATGGAACTTTTGCCTCTATCTCTGTACTTCGCTTTAATTCTTTTTTATCTGATAGAAATAAAAGATTTTCTTTGAATAGATTCGCTGAAATCCATTTTTTTTTGAAAACTAAGATTAATTCCTCCCAAGTATGTTCAGGAAAGAAAACATCAGGAATACTGAAAGAGAAATCAAAACCAAATGAATAATTTATATTATTTTTTACTAAATTAACTAAGTATAAATTGCAAGAATTTAAAGAATTATATTTAATTTTTTCTTTTAGACTATAAATTTGATTTAGAACAATCGAATTATTTTCTAGTTTACAATCAGCTACCCAGATTTTATTTGCGGGTTTCTTTGAAGCAGAGTAATCTATTCCGATAGCATTCATATATTCATTAAAATTTTCATTTTATATACATCAAAATCTTATTTCTATAGATTATTTGATAAATTAAACACATTAAAAATTTATAATTTATATTTTTTTATTTCCTAGATATAATCAATATTATAAGATTTATTCTACAATTCAAAATATAATAGGAGAAAATGGCTATGTCTATTTCATTAAATCAATATTTAAGGTTAAAGCCTAGGAATGTTATTTCCATATCCCCCGATGTCAATGTAATAGAGGCACTAAAGCTCATGGCAAAGGAAAATATTGGAGCAGTTGTGGTTTTGCAGGATGACAATCTAGTTGGTATTCTTTCCGAAAGAGATTATGCTAGAAAAGTTGTTCTTGAAGGAAAAACATCGAGTTCTACTAAAGTATCTGAAATTATGACAACAAAAGTCATTACTGTAGAAGAATCTCAAAAAGTAGATGATTGTATGAATATGATGACAGAAAATCATATTCGACATCTTCCGGTTATATCTGGTGGAAAGGTTCTAGGTTTAATTTCTATTGGAGATGTATTAAAACAAGTTATGCAACAACAGAAAGATCTTATAGAACAACTAGAAGCCTATATAAAAAGCTAACTTAATAAAATTAAATTTTACCACATCAATTTACTTTTGTGGTAAAATAATTTTACTATCGTTTGATACTAATCATCCGGGAATTAAGATTATATTATCTTCTTCTAATGTATAATTCTTTTTCAAGCCTTGCTACGATTTTTCCATTTTCATCAACTACTTCTGCTTTATAAAATCGAGATGTTTTTTTGTTCTCTGCTACAATTTGTTTTACAGTTTCAATTTCTTCATCCGCTAAATGAAAGATTGCTTTTACCGTTCCTTTTCCTGGTGATACGAAATCTATTTTTGCACTCTTATCCCAGACTATGTAGTTCTCACCCAAGTTCCACATAAGTATGAACATAAAAAAAGGATCACACATGGAATAGAGAGAGCCTCCAAAATGAGTTCCCACATAGTTTGTATTCGAGAGAACAAGAGGCATATTAACTTCTATTGTATTTTTATCTAGTATTTTGGGTTTAATGTTTGCTCCATGGTAGGGACCGAATTGTTCAAAAGTTGCTTCCATACCAAACGTATCACCTAAAAATTTCCAAAGAGGAAATACTTCGTATTCCAAT
Organism: Leptospiraceae bacterium; assembly: GCA_947458405.1. GTDB lineage: Bacteria > Spirochaetota > Leptospiria > Leptospirales > Leptospiraceae > JACKPB01. Next base: position 17,439 of record CANGZW010000030.1, on the reverse strand, counting down.
CGATTTTTTTTCTTTTCCATATCACCATTATTATATTGTAAGAATCCATGTAAATAGAATGGCTAAGATACAATTATTCATGTGTCTGTAAATGCTTTAGACAATAGAAAAAGAATCTATCTTTGTAGTTTTTCAACAAAATAAGATAATGATCTCAATTGATCTTGGTTTCCTAGTTTTTTTTCTTATTTTGTTACTTTACTTTCATTTTTATATAAAATCATAAAAATGATTGTATATTTGATTAAAAAATATCCATATAGTCTGGATGATCTATATATATAAATCGAGGATTTGTGAATGAAGACTACCAGGGGCAATGGAAAAGATATAATTTTACAAGGATTTCATTGGAATCTAGTGAAGACGGCAGGTACGGGCACATTAGATGCAAGAGGAGAATCTTGGTATTCAATATTAAAATCTAAAATGAAAGAAATTTCTGAGATAGGTTTTACAATTCTCTATCTTCCCCCTCCTTGGGTGGATGATTCCTATTGGGAAGGGAATGGTAAACACGGGGGCGGTGAGGGTTATTTTTGGAGAGATTTTGATTTGAATTCCAGATATGGTTCCAAACAAGACCTTGTTGATTTGGTTTCTGAAGCACATGCAAATGGGGTAAAAATCATTATTGATATAGTTCTAAATCATAGAGATAGGCATCGCATGAAAGATGATATTTGGTCATACCCAGGTTCCCAATGGAGAGCATCAGGCAAAGAAACGGGGGGAGCTTTCTTAGATGGAAGTTGTGATCTAAAATTAGACAACCCAGAAGTTTACAATCGATTTAAAAAGGCTTTAAATGAATTACTAGATGATTGCAAGGTAGATGGCTGGAGATGGGATTTTGTTTGGGGCTATCATCCCAAGGATGTTTTTTCACTTATAAACGATACCTCTAAGGAAGAATATTTTTCCGTTGGAGAGTACTGGCAGTCGGCAGGAATCTCCGATGATCCCATGTTTTTACGCTATGGAGGAAGCGAAAGATCCCGCATTGTAGGTTGGGCGACAGATAGCGGAAATTGTGTTTTTGATATGATTTTAAAAAGAGAGCTAAACACCGGGGATCCTTCCAAGTTTAAGTATGGCATAAATTCTAGCTCCTCAAAAGAAGAAAGAGAACTTTCTGTTACACTTGTTGACAATCATGATACAGGTGCTTCCCCTTTTAGCTCTGCCAATGGCTGGGGTCAGAGGGTCTGGGAATGCAATCCAGATTATAAGTCACGTGCCTATTGCTTTATACTTACAATGCCCGGTACACCTTGTATCTATTGGCCTGATCTCTTTGATTGGGACTTAATTGAAATCAAGGATCTTATAAAAATAAGAAAAGAGGCAGGTATTGTTTCTGGCTCAGAATGGATAGATTTAACCAATCAATATTCAGGATTTGCGGGAGTCGTTCTAAATGAAACCGGAAGAGAATCCCTTGCTGTTTCCATTCTTTCTAATTACACAGGTCCTGGGGAAGGATGGTCTGTTGCATTAGAGAGAAAAGGAGAGTGGACAGTTTGGAAAAAAGAGTAATACAATTTTTTCTAAATTAGAATTATAAATTAATTTTCATCGCACCATATTTCAATAGGGCTATTATTTCTAAATTTTACTAATAATAGCTGTTTATTCCCACAATAGCTTCTAAGATCTTCCTCTCCGATAGTATCAAAAGAAGCCCATATTTTTGGGGGAGGAGTCACTCTTCTAGTTTTTATTGTATCATATTTGCTATGAAGCATAATTTCATAGGAATAACAATTACTGATTATTAGCAGTGTTAACCAAATTAAACCTATTTTTAAGTAATTAATTACCATGTAATTATTCGCAAACAATCCCTACTGTGTGTGGACAAACAAGAAAAAGTGATACAGTACAAATTGTAGTATTTATCACACTATCATGTAAATTTATTGATCGAATTTTACTATTGGGACATACATTATCTTTATCTAAATTATTAAAAATTGGTACTAATCCACCAATAGTAAATAAACTTAAATGTAAGGTTTCTTTACTTCTAGGTCTTTCTAAATCGGTAATCTTGTATCTATGATTCACACATGAAATACAATATATACTTATCAAAAAATAATAAATAATCTTTCTCAAAATCATAAGATATATTTTCATAGGCTAATTTTTTCCATACGTAAATATTTAAAGAATTAATTTAAACTTTAGACTCTAGTACTTTCAAAATATCTTTTTTATCTCTGAAAAAAAATGGAAAAATAAAATCCTCATAAATTATCACTCCAGATTCATTTATAATGAAGGTAGCTCTCTTTGTTCCTAGTAACCCTTTTGCTCCATATTCATCGCATATTTTACCATCTGTATCACTGATTAAGGGAAAAGGTAATTTGTGTTTTTCTTTAAATTTCTTATGAGATTCTATATTATCCTGATTTATTCCAAGAATAACAATTCCCTTAGAATTAAATTCCTCAAATCCACTCGCATAAGAGCAAAGTTGTTTTGTGCATACAGGAGTATCATCCCCAGGATAAAATACCAATAGAACTTTTTGGTTTAAGAAATCAGAAAGAGAAATATTTTTTCCTTCAGTAGAGGGGAGAGAAAAGTTAGGTGCTTTTTTATTTAATAAACTCATAGAGTTAGTTTGACCATCCTATTTTTTTTACTTAAATCTTGGCGTACTTCACTTTTAAAGCCTAATGAACTACCGATTTCTTGAACTTTAAAAGCCCAATCATGATGTGTTTCAAGATAGATTTTACCATTTGATTCTAGAACCACTTTTGATTTTTCTATGAACATTTTATAGAAATCTTCAGGTTTTTCAATAAATAATGCAAGATGTGGTTCAAATTGTAGTACGTCTTGCATCAATGAATCTTTTTCATTGAGAGGAATATAGGGAGGATTTGATACTATAATTGAAAACTTATTATTCTCAATATTTGAAAACCAATCACTTTTTAAAAAACTAATTTTCCCCTCTCCCAATAGCTGATTCGAATTCTCAATAGCCAATTGTAATGCATCATCCGAAATATCAAGGGCTGAAATATCCCAATCAGGACGTTCTAATTTTAAACTAATTGCAATACAACCTGAACCAGTTCCTAAATCTAGGACTCTTCTATTAGAAAGGGAGTTTTCGGAAAGAATCCATTCTAGTAATTCTTCTGTTTCAGGTCTTGGAATTAGAACATTAGAATTTACCTTAAATTCTGATTTATAAAAACTTTTTTTTCCGATTATGAACGCTACAGGTTCGTTATTTCCGCGTCGTTTAATTTTATCTCTATATTGATCTTTTTCGGATTCTGTTAATTTTCTTTCGAAGTTAGTATAAAGTTTGATTCTTTGGAGGGATAATAGTTCAGAAAGTAAAATTTCTGCGTCTAATCGTGGATTCAAAATACCTTTTGTTTTGAGGTATTCTTGCGATTTAGTTAATACGTATAGTATTGTATCTTTTTCTTGCATTGGATATAAAAGAATCTGCTGAGATTTTCTAAAAAATTAGATTATCCCAACAGGATTACTTTTATTAATTAAAAATGGGATTTTTTCAAGTATATAAAACAGCCCACTGGACTGTTCTATATCATTGAAAGAGTGGAAAATTAAGGAGTTACTGCAATAACTTCGTCTTTATTGACGAGGTCTACAATGTGTTTGTACTCGATAGAACCTTTACCATACTTTAATTCAGTAGCTCTTAAGAGGTGCATATTCTTCTTGTTTTTGAGCTTTTGAATTTGGTCGTCCGATCCACCTTTGTACTTTTTCATTGTGTTTTCTTCGAAAGAGTAGCAACTTGCAAGATACTTGTGAGCTGGGTATTCTTTTTCATTAGCATCTAGTTCAAGATAGAGCTCAAGAATTGGGATACACTGTGGGTAGTTTTGTGTGTCAAACTCAGCAATAATCCATGCTCTATAAACAGAAGATAAAAGAGTTTTATAAGCTTTTTCTTCTCTTAAGTCAGCATTTTTTATATCGTCGAGGTGATTGATAGCTTTTGTGAAATAAGTAACAGCAGCTAATTTAGCAGCCATTTTTTCACGCTGAACATATCTTTCTTCGTTCGCTCTACGATCGATTTTTTGCCAATACCACTTCTCATCGAGACGTTTCTTTTCAGCCTGCTCTTTTCTAAACTGCTCAACATTTTCTCTCATTTTTAAAATGGAGTTCATACCTGATTGATATGCTGATAGAGCTAATCTATATTTATTATTAGCAAAAGCCTTTGAAAGTTTATGTAGATCTTCGAAAGCCTTATTGTAGCCTACGAAATCTGGATTTTTCCACATAGCTTCTTGTTTGATGATATCTTTTTTACGAGCTTTATCGTCTTCGGAAAGCCCTGCTTCATCATCTACTATAAGTTCACCTTTGATTGTAACTTCTTCTTCTTTAGTAGGAGCCGCTGCTGCAGCGTCCTGAGAATAAAGAAGATTAAAGTTCATCAACACTAGGAGAATGACTAGTCTATTGAAAATCTTCATTTTGTTATACCTTTAACTCTCTTTCAATATTTGAGGAAGATTATGAAAATAATATCCCCCTTATTTAGTATCGGAAACGGGGGATAGTTGGTCAATCTAATAAAATATTATTTTCTTGATAAAAGATGTTTTTTTTAATGAGACATATTAAAATTATTACCGATAAAATGACATTTTTTGAATATAATTCTTTTTTTTTAATGGAGTAAGAATACTCTATTTCTTATGTTTCGTTTGATTATCATACAAATTTTATTATTTTTTTCAAGTAAAAAAGGTGTTTTTACTTTATTAGGGTTGGAAAAAAAATAAAAATGTTCTTTCGAATGCTATCTCATTTTTAAATAAATTAATTTAAGAAAAGAATTATAACTTATGCTTCTTTACTTCGCCGAAGAGAATTATAGAGTAAAATAATACTCTAAATAAATATTCGGATGGTGAGTGATGCCGAAAAAAAGTCCAATTAATACTAAAATAGCTAAAAAAAAGCCAAAGTCAGTTCTTAAAAATAGCAAAGAAAGTATTCTAAAGAGTAAAAAAAGAACAATCGGTCCTGGTTTAGTTACAGAGATGCTCGATTCAAAGAAAGTAGTAATTAATAATGTGGAAGTTTCCAAGAAGGCTTTTGAGAACATCGCTATCTTTGCGAGTAATTTAAAGCCGGCAATGACAATAGAGCAAGCAATCTCCTCTCTTCTAGAACAGGGTTTTAATCCTATTTATAATCCCAAGAAAGTACGTTTGCTTACATGATAACTTTTTTTCATTTCTCATAAAAACAGTATGATTTCTCTAATATTCTATTCAGTTGATTTTCTGAAGTTAGAGAGATTTATATGTTTTCAAATTTTTTCATCTTGGTTTTACTAAAAAGCTCTTACAATACTTTTTAGATTATAGATTGCAATAGAAAGTTTGACTTCCAAACTAGAATAATTATAAAATGGAAAATATAAGTATTATTTGAACCTTAAGGGTAAAAACATTCTTATTGTTGATTTGAAATTCAGAATTATTTTTTTGAGACAGGGAATAAGTTATCTATTTTTTGATGAAAAGACTATTAATTCATACCAATAATGTAGAAAATCAGATATTAAATTTAGTATCAATTATATAATAAGTTTAAAAAATTGTACATTTTGATAGTGAGCTTGTAAAACAAAAATAATTGTAATATATAAAATTTCTTATAAAAGGATTGTAAAAATGGATATTAAACACCAACTAGAAAATTCTCAAATTACTCTAGATGATATTAAGCACAAAATAAAAACCAAGTCAGATGTAATACTTATTGGGGCAGGGATCATGAGTGCTACACTTGGTATTTTATTAAAAGAGCTAGATCCTACCCTGACAATTACAATATTAGAAAGACTGGATGCAGCGGCTAGGGAGAGTACAAATGCATGGAACAATGCTGGAACTGGTCACTCTGCATTTTGCGAATTAAATTACACGCCTCTTAAGCCAGATGGAACTGTGAATGTTAAAAAAGCCTTTGATATTGCTTCCTCTTACGAGATATCTAAGGAGTTTTGGGCATACTTAGTCGAAAAAAAGGTGATTATTCCAGAAACATTTATCCATTCAGTACCCCATTATAGTTTTGTTACTGGTGAGGAAGATGTTTCATTCTTAAAGAAAAGATTTGAAGCATTAGTAAAAGACCCTTTATTTAAAGAAATGGAATTCACTGAGGATAAAGAAAAAATAGCAGAGTGGATTCCATTGGTAATGAAAGATAGAAATCCTGATGAAGCAGTAGCCGCAACTAAGATGATAAGAGGCACTGATGTAGATTATGGTACACTCACTAGAGCCATTTTTCAGTATTTATCCAAGCTGGATGGTGTTGCATTGAAATTCCATGAAGAAGTGAAGGATTTAGAAAGAGAAGAGAATGGTCTATGGAACCTAACCTCTACAAATTTAATTACACATGAAAAAGAACACCATGAATCAGCCTTTGTATTTATAGGTGCGGGTGGGGGATCATTGCCTCTATTGGAAAAATCAGAAATTCCTGAGGCAAAGGGATACGGTGGTTTTCCGGTAAGTGGACAATGGCTAAGATGCACAAACCATGAAGTGATCGAATCTCATTTTGCTAAAGTCTATGGAAAGGCGAAAGTGGGGACTCCCCCTATGTCTGTTCCTCATTTGGATACAAGAATCATCAACGGACACAAAGAATTACTTTTTGGGCCTTACGCAGGATTTACTACCAAGTTTTTAAAGAAAGGTTCCTACTGGGATTTGGCTAAATCATTGGAATTAGGGAATATTTTTCCTATGATTTCAGCTGGAATGCATAATTTTCCCCTCACTAAATACCTAATTCAACAAGCAACTCAATCTCATGAAGATAGAATTGAAGCATTGAGAGAATACTTTCCCGATGTAGATCCCGATGATTGGGAGTTGGTTGTGGCAGGAAAACGAGTTCAAGTAATTAAGTCTGACGAAAAAGAGGGCGGTGTACTTGAATTTGGAACCGAAGTTGTGTTTGCACATGACGGAACTCTTGCGGCACTACTAGGGGCTTCTCCCGGGGCATCTACTTCCGTTGCTATTATGATTGAAGTATTGGTGGATTGTTTCTCTACAAGGGTAGAATCATCAGAGTGGAAAAATAAATTAAAAGAAATGATTCCAAGCTATGGGCAAACTTTGCATGATAATGAAGAACTTTGTGCTAGTATTCGGGCTAGAACTCAGAAGTTATTAAAACTAGATGAGGCAGTGAAATACCAAGCTGCTGGAGTTTGATAAATTAATTTATTAAGTTAAATGGAGAGAATTTCTCTATCCTTGGTAAAAGCGAAAAAGATGAAAAATTAACCTAAGGCGGTATAATTTTTCATCTTCTTTTTTGGTATACAATCCTAATTTTTCTTCTATAAATATAAAAATGGACTCATTAGAAGAAGCCTATCGAAATACAAATTACACTGTAAATGTCGAATCAAAAAAATTTACCATCAATATTGATTGTGAAAATTTAGAGTGGTCAGAATTTCTAAAACTGAAAAAACAAACTTTCTATTTTTATATTACCGCATGGAATCCATTTTCTGAAGTTACTTCTCCTAAAAAAAACGAAGAAGCAAATATAAAGTTAAAAGAGAGATTATTATCTTTAGATTTATTAGTGTACGACGGAGTGGGTTATTCTCTTGATATGAAGTGGCATGAAGATTCCTTTTGTGCGTTGGGTGGAAATCGAGAATTGGCTTATGGGCTCGGAAAAGAGTTTAAACAGAATGCAATTGTAATAGGGAGTATTGGAGAAGTGCCTGCGTTACTATATACAAATAAATAGTGATTATTTGTATATAGTAATAATTATATAAATCTTAAGATCCTTTGACTACAACAGTGGAAGGTATGTTTCTATTAAAAGGAACTCCCAGTTGAAACAAAATATCTTCATCATTCTTTCCTTCTAGAATATCTATACCAAACTTTATCATATTTGGATCGTCATACCGTAATGTTCCGAATAATCGATCCCAGATAGATAAGATATTTCCATAGTTACTATCTGTATAAGGGAGTTGGTAGTGATGATGAAAGCGATGAAGATTAGGTGTTACAATCAAATAACTGAGAGCTTTATCCAGCCAAAGAGGTAGATTTATATTGGAATGCGTAAAGTATGTACAGGGAATTGTGATAATACGGTAAACCATATAATAAGCGAAGGGAGCACCTGTTACTAAGATTACAACAAGAGAAAAAAGCTCCCTAGTTAAATAATCTAGAGGATGATGACGTGTCCCGGTGGTTGCGACAACCATTGTGTCACTGTGATGAATCATGTGAAAACGCCAGATAGGCTTTATTTTATGCAATAATAGATGGATAAAAAACTGAGCAGAAAAGTCAAAGAAGAGTAGGGCGATGAGTAACTCAGCCCAGGTGGGGAGTTCGATTAAATACAACAATCCAATTTGATTGCTCTCTATGAAAGGGTAAAGAATCTTAACAATGAAGATACTAAAGAGAGTATTGATTATCATTGTTATGGCTAAGAAAGTGAGATTTACCAGATTATGTTTAACTTTATGATAATCTTTAGAGGTAAATGGAAATATCTGTTCAAAAAATAATCCCATTGAAACCCATGCGAAGAGCCATATTCCTTTTTGAGCTGAGCTCAAACCTGCCATAAAATTTAAGAAATCTTCCATACATTGTTTGTAACACACCTTTGATTCGTGTCAATAAATTCATTTTTATAATTTAAATTAAAGGAAATATTTTTCATTAGGAAAAGGGAGAGCATTTCTTAAATCAAATATCAGCCAAATTCTAAAAGGAAAGAGAAATATTACAGCACATATCTCGCTTCTCTTAGGGAAATTTTTTCAACTGAATGAAGAATATTTTTTGAAAATCCAAAATCATTATGATATCAAAAAGGAAAAAATTGAAAATTGGGAAAAACTGTCCAAAATTCGTCCCTATCATAAATTACAAAAATCAGCTTAAATATTATAAGTGTATCTCAGCTTCTTAACAAAGTAACCTAACCCTACTACTAGGGATTATGTCGCTTTAAGTTAGAGTAAAAGTCTAAAAACTCATTTGATTTTCTATCTAGGAATATGACTTTTCAATTATGGAGCATTCGATGGAACTAAAAAATGGTATAAAAACCTTTCATGCGAAGACTAGAAAAGACTGGAGAAATTGGTTAGAAAAAAACCATGAAAGTGAAAAATCTATTTGGCTCATCATCTATAAAAAAGAATGTAATACAAAGAGTGTATATTATCCAGAGGCAGTGGACGAGGCACTTTGTTTTGGTTGGATCGATAGTAAACCCAACAAGAGAGATAAGGAAAGCTATTATCAATTTTTTTCTAAAAGAAATATAAAAAGCAATTGGAGTAAGGTCAATAAAGATAAAGTTTCAAAACTTATCAAAGAGGGACTGATGCATTCTTCTGGATTAAAAATGATAGAGCTGGCAAAGAAAAGTGGAACTTGGAATGCACTTGATGAGGTAGAAAGCCTAAAAGTCCCCGAGGATTTGAATGAATTGTTTCAGAAAAATAGAATAGCCTTACAAAACTGGGAAGCCTTTCCACCATCATCTAAAAGAGGTATATTGGAATGGATTTTAAATGCAAAAAAGGCAGAAACACGCGAGAAACGTATTGAGGAAACCGTAAGTTTGGCGGCAGATAATATCAGAGCAAATCATTATAAACAGTGATATTATTTAATATATTTATATTTAATAATATGAAAAAACTGCAATTACTATCTTTTTCCTCCCGGTTGGCGGAAAAAAGACATGGATTATTGCGAATAAATTTGCAAAAACTAACTTTTTTCAGGAACATCATAATGTAAATAATAATTATTTACATTAAATATATCAATTTATATTGCTATTTATAGGCTAAGTTTTTACTATTTATTAATATATTTTTTTATAATATTCAACTTCTGGAAATGGATCATAGAAGTGATGGAGTAGATTTTTCCATTCTTTATATTCCTCGGATGCTCTAAATCCAACGGTATGGTCTTCAAGAGTTTCCCATTAAACCATTAAAATATAATTATTTTTATTATATGAATATTTATGTAGTTCATGATTGATGTATCCTTTTTTTTTATAAATAATCTCACTTGCTTTTTTGAAATTTATTTCAAATTCATCTGTTTTAGATTCTATGATTTGTAGTAAGGCTACTTCTAATATCATAACTATTTACCTTATATGATTTTTTTTTGAATCAGTATCTACTGAAAGTATTCTATGTAATTCAATTGTACTCTTGAACTATACTTAAGCCAGCAATAAAATTAAAGAAATAATATATATTAAGTTCATAGTACATATTAAAAAAGGTCAATAAATTAATAAAGAATTTTTTTGTTTATAGTAATAATTGCAAAGGTTAGCAAATTCTTATATTCTCAAAGATATTGTCTTCTTAAAAAATAGAGGATTTCCATAAGTAAATAGATAATTTTTTTTAGTAGTTTAATTACTATTTAAAAAGATAACTGAATCAAGAATGAAATATATATACTAAGGCTCTAAGTTTAAAGACTATGTTATGATACTTAGAAATTGAGTATTCCTACTTTTTATCTTCCAAGCAATCTCAATTGTTATAGTTGAAAACTTGTAATAATATGATTTACCTAACCTAAAAATAATTATGTCTCTTTATCAATCTAAGTTTTCATTAAAACTCTATTGATTTTCTAAGTAGGAGTAAGATTATAATCTTATGGAAAAGGATATTCGATGGAAGATGAGATGCATTTCGTATTTCATTTCATAGAAATCTACTAGAGGATGGGTCAGTTTTGATGGAAATGGTAGAAAGTCTGATTCAATCTAGTCATACATACCAAGAATCTATAGTATTCGAACAAAACTAGATGAGTTGAATCTCCCGTATCTTTTAGATGTATTGATCTTTTTTAGTCTTGAAAATCTAGATCTTATTGAGCATATAAATAGAGTGGGACAAGAGTTTTATGCTTTTGATAATCAATAGGACTTAAGTAATCGTTTAAATTTCAGATAATATGAAAATAAATAACAATTAAATAAAAAATATGCAACTCAAATTTTAGTCTCTGAAGATGTATGGAACTTGTACGATAAAAAGAGGGATGAATTTTTAGATGAGGTTGATATAAAGGGAAGAGAAGAAAAAATAAAAATTTATAAATTATATTAAAATAATAATTCTTATTTTTATTATAAGTTTAAAAATCAAAAGAAAAAGGTAGGTAAATAAACTTCATTTTTCAGAACATTATTGCATAAATTGAAAGTTGAAAAATAAGAGTCCCGTGCATCTTTACTCAAATAACTACTATTACTACACTTCAGATTTAAAATAGCAAGGATGCAAATTCCAACACCTTTTCTGCTTAAATAATTATAATCAGCACATCCATTCAAGAAATACTCATTTCCCTCAGTTAAATCTGTTAAGCCACTAATTCCGGGAAACGTATCTTGTTTACATTTTTTTTCGGAGAGAAGAATTTGCCAATTGAGTCCAGGATTCAAACCACTACTTGCATTCGTGGGACAACTCGAATAAAATATAGCCAATGCGCCTGTGATTTGCTTTTTGGCGTCTTCTCTGAATATTTTGTCCTTGTTCATTCTATACTCGATTTCACGAGAAGGTTGCCCTATATCATTTATACAAGAGTTAAGTAATAATATGATAATTAATTTTAATATTTTATGAATCATTAGAAATTTTCTAAGAAATGTAATTTTTACTAAATCTACTTACTCAAATATTTCTTTCTTTACTATCACTAACCCTTGTAATACTGAGCTTACCAATTCATCACCCGATTCTTTTTTCCACTCATTTCCCAGATTTCTCCAGAGATGAATTTTAGAGTTTTCAGGATCTACAATCCAATATTCTTTTACACCACAAGCAAGGTATCTCTCCGCTTTTATTCCTAGATCTCTACTCCGGGTAGAAGGGGACAGAACTTCAGCTATCAGATCATAGCGAAATCCATCTTCTTCGAGATCCAGATACTCTTCACGACTTACATGTAATCCCAAATATTTTGGAACTTGTTTTTCGACAGTGGATACCATGCTTCAGACTTTAGGGTTGATTTTGAGTTTTGTCAATGAAAAATAGTTTTTGTCCGGGGAAGGGTTTATAATAATAATATAAGTGAGGGCAAATATGCAGGATAAATACACAGCAGATATTACAGATTTTTTTAAATTTTTACTTCTTAGAAATATAGAGAAGGAAACGGGACTACGCATTGGAATCAATTGGTGTGTTCCTACCGATAAGGTAGTGGATACAGAATCTGATAAGGATGGAAAAAAGAAAAATTGGATTACAGAGGAAGAATATAAAAATTTAGATCCGGAATTATTTACAAAGCTCAAAGGACTGATTGAAAATAACCAAATTTCTATTTCTTCTTTAGAGTCATTAGATCTCTTTCGGAAGGGTGCTTCTTACTTCTCTGAACCAATTCCCCAAGTGGAAGGAAATCCAGAGTTGTCATTAGAAAAAAGAAAAGAATGGATTACTAAATCTCTTTCCGTATTACAAACTAGTGAAATTATATTTCTTGATCCGGATAATGGTTTTAAGGAAAATAATAAGAAGCAGTCATCAAAGCATATCTATTCTTCAGAGATTAAGGAATTATATCGAAGTGGAAAATCTATTATTTTAATAAACTTTAGAGATCGTTCTCCTCAGGATAGATACACCGATAAACTTTACTCCATTGCTAATGAAATTGGAGAACCAATTCCAATCTATTCCATGAGAAATAGAGTTCATGGATTTCGTGATTTTATTATCATTCCTAGAAAAGAGCATCTAGACCAATTTGAGAAATTCTTTAGAGCACATAAAGGAAATGAGACTCTTAAGAAGTACTACGAACATATAGGAATTTCTTCTGGTAAATTCTTTACCCGTGATACTTTTTATTTGGTTCCCTACAAAGAAGAAATAGACAAAAGAAGATTTAGCGAAGAGGAACAACAGCAATTTGATTCTTTTTATGATGATGATTTTGGAGATATTGAGGTGGGTTTCTATGAGAAAAAACTATCTAAACTAATAGAGGATGTAATTGAAATTGAGGGCTTAAACCTAGGAGAAAAGCAACAAGAGGAACTGGAATATCATATTCTTAAAGCTATCAAACTATTTACTGCTAGAATTCAGTTTCGATGAATAAAAGAAAATAATATGATTTGAATTGCCTGAGAGAGATTTTGTATGTGTGATTTCTCTTGGGATTTTAAATTTAATGTTGCATTCTTCTATGAATATAGGCATTCTTGTGGAGAGATGATTTCCATAAATTCAGATTTAATTGAATCGTTAAAAAAGTATCTTGAAAAAACAGAAGCAAATAAAGCATATATTTTTGGCTCTTATGCTAAAGGAAAGCAAGAGGTGACTAGCGATTTAGATATTCTGGTTGATTTTAAGCCTTCAATCAGCCTCCTTACGTTTGTAAGGTATAAAAGAGAATTGGAAAATATTCTCCAAATAAAAATTGATCTTCAAACTCCCTCTTCGCTATCACCGTATATTCTACCCTTGATCCAAAAAGATTTAAAATTGATTTATGAACGAAAGTGATAAAGTAAGATTACATCATATTCTAGATGCAATCAATGAAATAGAAGAGTTTACTGATTCAATTGATCTGACTACATTTCAAACAAACAGGCTCGTTCGAAATGCTACTATAAGAAGTTTTGAAATCATAGGAGAAGCAGTTAATTCACTATCTATGGATATAAAAGAAAGTGAAACGATTTTTCCATGGCAAGGTTGGAAAGATTTTAGAAATGTCCTTATTCATCAATACTTTGGAGTAGATTATGAAATGGTATATAATACTATTCAGAATGATTTACCCGAGCTAAAGTCTAAGGTAAAATCCCTTTTAGAATGATTTTATCTATCAAAAATTATCACTCTTGAGCTTAATGTTGGGTGAAGTTTTGAACAAATTATTTTTATTAAGACCACATAATTCCGGTGCTAAGTAATACAAGTACGTTAGGTAGGCATCGGATTCATTTTGAAAAGGAAATACAAGTAATAAATTTTTACACTTTTTTACTTCCTTTTCGGAGTAAATTGTATTTATACCCAAAATAGTATCACTACTGCATAGACTGAAAGGTAAGATGGATCCTATTGGATCAAATGGAGATGTTCTATTATTCTTTATCGCTATTTCTTGGGTTCTCAAATACATAATAGTTTGAAGCTCAATGCAGACAGCTTTCCCATCAATAGCATCCGAGTCATTTACACCGCAAGAGAGAATTAATAATAGTAAGAAGATGTAAATGAATATTTTAAAGAGTGTGAACAAATTCTGATAATCCTTTTTTAGTATTCTGCTTTCTCATACTTATATGTTCAAATACTTTTCTAAAGGTAGATTTTTTCATAAAACTATGCTGGATTATGAAACAGTGAATCAATTAATAATTCATTCAAATACATTTTAATAGATATCTGATCGTGAGACTTTTTGCCCTGCAAAAAGCCCCGCGGAAGCGGTCTGGTTAGTATGCTAAAATGCTTTTTTCCAGATTTCTAAATAGAAATCTGAGTAATAGTATTTCATAGAAATCTTTCTTTCTCTTTCGAATATAGGTAATTCCCTTGACATTTTTATTTTTATCATTCACCTTGAAATTATGACGGTAACCATTGAAAAACTAACTGTTCAACAAATGATAGATGAGCCCCAAAAATGGGATCGTTTTGAACTGTACCGAGGAGAACCTATTGAAGTGACATATTCTTATCCTATACATGGTAAAACCCTTGGAGATCTTTTTTTCTTAATTAAGTTTTGGATCCAAAATGGAGGGTATGGAGAAGTTACGGGAGGGGAATCAGGTATTCGTTTTGGGGAAGACACCCGCTATTCGTTTGATTTGGGTTGGTCAGATAAGCCCATTCCTGATGAGGAGATTCCTTCTTCTTCTCTCCCACTGATGGTTGAAATCATTTCAGATTCCAACGATGCAAATCGAATGCTAATAAAAATTGAAGATTATTTGCAGAATGGAGCAAGGGAAGTTTGGCTTGTATTTCCAAAGAGAAAAACGATTCAGGTGTATTACACAGATAATACGGCAAGATTATTTCATATCAACGATACCATAACTCCAGGAGATTGGATGAAAGATTTCGTATTACCATTGAAGGATCTCTTTCCTGAAAAAAGTAAGTAGTAACCTAACTTTTTTATTCTATTGCTTCAATTCTTTCCTCATATATATTTACTAACTTATTAAGTTCAATTAATTCCCTAGCTTTTCCCCAACTCTTTGATAAAATAGAGTAAAACTCTTTCATTTTTTTATTTCCAAATTTAATATGAATCACTTTCGGAGGTGGAATTGATAGAAATATTCTTTTAGAGAAGTCAGCATCCTTAGTAATAATAATTAAATTATTTTTTTTTGCATATTCCCATATCTGTGAATCACTCCATTCATCGTTTATATCTTTTTGATGAATATATTCATCCCCTTCCCATAGGGAAAAATAATAGGGTAGATTAACATCAATTAAGGTTCTAGACACTAAGCAACATTTTTAATTGAAATATTTTGTTTTATTAATTTGACTGCAAATTGTAAACAAGCTAATATATCTTTTTCTTCTAAACTTGGAAATTGATGAAGAATTTCTTCATGAGTTTCTCCTGCACTCAAAAACTCTAGTATCGTTTCTACAGATATCCTCTTATTCCTAATAATTGGTTTCCCACTTAGAACTTCATCATTGAAACCAATTCGATCTAATAAATTCTCTTCCATGAGATTCACTAAATACGAACACGAAATAAATTCAAGAGAATATTATTAAATTATTTTGAAACATGATATAAGCATATCTATCCACTCTATTGGTATTAATAGAAAGTCGTCCTTCAGAAGTTTTTAAAATCCTAACCCATGATATCCAGCTACAAAATGCCGCTTGATCCATGGGGATTTCATTAATTGTGTAATACTTGTTTACAGCTTTGAAACAATTCCCTCGGAAACTTCCCAGAGCTTTTTGGCTAAATCCACATCTTCCGCTTCTTTTCTGGTAACAGCCACATTACAATCTGCAAAGTACGAACCTGAATTTTGTATCACATTAGGATTGGTTGCTGTATAACACTGTGTAGCGGAGCCCTGTTCAATAGATTTTAGAAATAGATGTTTGGAGAGTCCAAAGATTGCGATAGCGATGGGGTTCATGTGTCTTCCCAAATTAGTTGGTATTACACCAGGGTGTACGGCATAGGCAGTTTTTTTGGATCCTTGAAAACGACGTGCCAGTTCTTTAGCAAAGAGTAGGTTGGCAATCTTAGATTGACCGTATGCAGTCCAGGCACTGTAACTTTTTTCTCCCGAGAGATTATCAAATTCAATTCCATCTTTAGGAGCGGCATTGTGAGCCGCACTGCTGAGCATGACAACCCGACCATTCTCTGTGAGAGAATCAAGAAGTCCTGTTACCAATATAAAATGGCCTATATGATTTGTAAAAAATTGTAGCTCATATCCATTGGATTTTTCTAGTTTAGGTAAAGCCATGATTCCGGCATTACAAAGTAATACATCTATTTTGGAATTTTCTTTTTTTATTTCCTCTACACACAGTTTTACGCTCTTGGGATCGGAGAGTTCGCAAGTAAAAGCTTTTCCTTGTTTTACGCCCGCTTCTTTGAAGGCCTCTTCTACTTTCTCTTTGGTTCTTCCGAGTCCGATTATGGTGGCTCCCCGTAGAGAGAGAACCCGCATGGATTCTTTTCCTAGTCCTGAATTACAACCAGTAATCAGTATAGTTTTTCCTGTTAGATCAATTCCTTCTGTTACTTCTTCGGCTGTGGTACCATATCCAAATCCATTGGATCCTTTTGGTTTGATAAGTGCTAATAGTGACATTTCATTTCCTCGTTCTTTAGGTTCATAGGCATTTGGTATCTAATCAATGCCTTTTTGTGGAATGTTTATTTTTTAGCTAGAAATATTTAGAGTAAGCTAATTTCCTCTCCTATATGCCAGAATTCTTTCCTCTAAATTCTTCCTTATATTCATATAGAACAGACTATAGTCCAGAATATGATAATTTCCATTGGGTAGAGAAGGAAAATTCTTTTCTTTAGGTTCGCTTATCAAAAGAATTCCATTTTCACACTTTGCATCGGTAAGACGAGGAGCGGATATGGAAAACTTCGAATTCAGTCCTCCGAGATGAAGATTCTCATCTGCATGGGAATTATCACTTTTCCAGTTTAAGGGATTAACACAGACAGATTTCGCATATTTTTCTCTCATCCGGAATGGTGTATGACCCTTTAGAAACGTATTCCAGTTTATCACACATTTAGTATCTGTAGG
>CANGZW010000029.1 GCA_947458405.1 Leptospiraceae bacterium | reverse complement strand
GGTTCGACGGGTCACAGCGAAGACCAATCAAAAAAGATTAAGTCATACTCAGAAAAAATTCCACTCATTCATTCTCCTAACATGAGCGTGGGTGTAAATTTACTCTTTAAACTTATTGAACTAGCCGCACCCGCTCTTGGAGAGCATTTTGATATTGAGCTATTGGATATACATCATAGGCATAAAAAAGATGCACCTTCCGGTACGGCTCAGGCACTTAAAAATGTACTACTAAAATCACTTTCCCGTTCCGAATCGAATGTTTCTTATGGGAGACATGGGAATTATGGAGAAAGGGATCCTAAACAAATTGCAATACATACCATGAGGGCAGGGGAAGTAATCGGAGAACATACTGTTTATTTTATTTCTCCCGAAGAAAGAATAGAAATTTCTCACAGAGCAGAAGATAGAAAAACTTTTGCAGTGGGTGCTGTAAAAGCTGCTGATTTTTTAGTTCTCCAATCCAAAGGATTTTACACAATGTTTGATGTGCTGGGGATATAAAAATTGGATTTAGACAATCTAAGAAATATATTTTATCTAGATTTTTATAATATTTCCTTTAATAGAACATTCATTGATATATTTATTGTAAGTGTAATTTTTTACTTTTTATACATTACTCTACGTAAAACTAGAGCATTGCAATTATTTATCGGTCTTGGTGTGATACTATTATTAGGAGCTGTCAGTTCTTATTATGAATTAGAATTATTGGATTGGTTAATAGATAGTTTTAGACCTGCATTATTATTTCTTGTTATTGTATTACTTCAGCCTGAACTGCGAAGGGTATTTTCGGATTTTACAAAATCAAAACTAATTAAAATATTTTTAATGAAGCCCAGTTTTGAATTAGATGAGATAGTAGATGCCGTAAAGACAATGGCAAACTCCAAAACGGGAGCCATCATTGCAATAACTAAAGATATTAGTTTAAGAGATATAGTAGAAAGATCAGTACAGTTGGATGCTATTGTCTCCTCGAGCCTTATTTTAACTATATTCAAAAAAAATTCTCCCCTCCATGATGGTGCAGTAATCATTGAACAAAATAGAATTGCCTCTGCCTCCTCCTACTTACCCTTAAGTGATAATTTAGAAAGAGCCGCAACTATGGGCGCAAGACACAGATCAGCTCTCGGTCTTAGCGAAGAAACGGACGCAGTGATCATAGTGACCTCGGAAGAAAGGGGAGAAATTTCTATTTGTTTTAATGGAGAAATGATTCATCCTATCAAGCCCTTTGAATTAAAAACATTATTACTTACTTATTTACAGGCAAGGGTTAAATCAAATCAAAGCAGTAATAATGATGAATCTAAAAATCAATCTATCAAAAAAGTTGAGGAATTGATTTGAGTTTTTTATCTAAGATTTCATCGGGTCTAAAATTTATATTAAAAATTATTTTTCATAATTGGATTGCTAAAGTCTTATCCTTCGTTGTTGCTGCAATATTCTATTTAAATTTACAAGCATCAAAATTGACAGTCAAAACAATAGAAGTTCCCATCGAATATCCCCGTCTTTCAGCTTCCTTTATCTATGGAAAAAATAATCCCAAAACCCTAAAAGTTAAGGTAGAAGGATTTAAAGATCTCGTTAATTATCATTCTCAATTTTTAAAAGTCACCATAGACCAAAATGACTTAAGAGTGGGAGAGAATATTATTGAAGTCAAAAAATTTTGGGGGACTTCTCCCCGAATAAAAGTTGTTCCGGAAAATGAGACCATTCCTGTAAATGTTGAACATTCTTTTTCTAAGAGTGTTCCCGTAGATGTAAATTTTGAAGGGGATCTTCCTCCCAATTTAGTAAAAACATCCTACTCGATTAAACCGAATATGATAACATTGAGTGGAACAAAAGAAATTCTGGATACAATTTCCAAATATTCTTTAGGAAAAGTTAATTTAGGTAATACAAAAGAGTCCTCAATCCAAAGTCTTCGACCCCTCGAACCTCCCAAAGGTATTACAATCATAGGAGGAATTAGGGATTATCAACTTAGAATTAACATACTTCGTGTCTCTAGTGGAACTGGTGAGCAAATTTTTGGGGGAATTCCTCTACGTTGTGAGGGTAAAAATGATAATCTCATTGCAATACTATCACAGGATGAGGTATCAATTAAATTTAATTCATCTACCCCATTCAATAATATAGAAATTTTTCAAGGAATTAAAGCTACAGTTCCCTGTAATTATTCTTATGACTTCCGCACAAAAAAAATCATCCCCAATAATCTACCCGTCAGTGGAAAAGTGAGGGTAACAAAATCCAATAATTTAAAATCGATTGAGATACTTTCTGTGATACCTGAAAAAGTTACTATACAATATAGAATAAAACAAAAAGACTATGATGAGAATAGACTACAGGATGATCCCGCCTTTGATGATATAATTTGGCCGGACTCTCCTAAGGAAGATCCACGTTACCCATGAAAATAAATGTTGGAAATGATCTCATAGAAAACAGTCGAATAAAAGAAGCCCTTGATAAATTTGGGGACAGATTTTTAGAAAAAGTTTTTACCCCTTCCGAAATAGAATATTGTATGAACAAAAAAGATCCCATCCCCCATCTCTCCGCTCGATTTTCATGCAAAGAGGCATTTATTAAAGCCATTGATTTGCCTGATGGGGTATCCATTGATTTTCGAGAAATTGAGCTTTCCGGTTCTAATTTCGGGAAAAAAAAACTTTCCTTGTTTGGAAAAGCAAAAGAGTTTTACTTGTCTCAGGGTTTTTCAGAGCATTCGGTTTCCGTAACCCACACGGATACAGTCTCTGGAGCTGTTGTAATTTTATATGAAAAATAGTATCATAATTTTAATTGAGGACTGATCCAAAAGAAATATGATTTCAGGGGAAATGTTAGAGCTATTAAAGTTTTACAATGAAGGGCTCAAAAAATATAAAAAGGCTGAGTTTAAGTCTGCCCTTGTCGAATTTGAAAAAGCATTGGAAATCATTCCGACAGATGGTCCCACGCAGGTATATATTAAACGTTGTAAGGAGTTCATTCTAGATCCACCCAGCAATTGGGATGGTGTTTATGTAATGAAGACAAAATAAAATGTCCAAAAAATCAAATCAATTTATGGTCACCGAGCATGGTAAGATTTCAACCATTCTAGGAAGAGAAACATCTCTAACCGGAACCTTAACCTTTAAAAAACCCCTTCAGATTGCGGGAGAATTCAATGGAGAGATCATCTCAGATGGTTTTCTATTGATCAGTGAAACGGCAAATGTAAAAGCAAATATTAAAGCTCACACAGTTGTTGTGGGAGGACAGGTTACAGGAAATGTAATAGCAACTGATAGACTGGAGATGCTTTCCACGGGAAAAGTGAATGGAAACATAAAAACAGCTAAATTGCAAATTGCTGATGGTGTTATTTTTGATGGCAATTGCGAAATGATACAGTCCGAATAGGAAGATAGCTATTTTCAATTTGACGGAATGGCTTTCTCCAATGAGATGGTCTTTGGGAACAATTTAATTTAAGCTGGGGTAGGAATGAACATTTCAGTATCAAAATTCCTCCTCGCAATTGGTTTGGGACTTTTAATCGGTGCAGTTTCCGGGGTTTTATTGGATAAAATCTTTGGAGTTCATCTATTAGGAGCCAATCTTTTGAAAGAAGCCTTATTTATAGAGTTCTACATTATTAAGATCGAGATACAAATCACCCCTGCAAGTCTAGTTGGACTTGTGGTATCGGGATATCTCGTGATAAAAAAGGGGTAAATATGTCAGTTATTTCCATGAAAAATCTCCTCGAAGCAGGAGTTCACTTCGGACACCAGACCAGAAAATGGAATCCTAAGATGGCACCTTATGTTTTTACAGCCAGAAATGGGATTCACATCATTGATCTGCAAAAAACAGTTCAAAAAGCCAAAGAGGCCTATGATGCTTTGAAAAAATACTCTTCCAATGGCAAAAAAGTTCTCTTTGTGGGAACCAAAAAACAAGCTAGGGGTGCTATCGAGAGAGAAGCAAAACGTTGTGGAATGTATTATGTTTCCAATCGATGGTTGGGAGGATTACTTACCAACTGGAATACAGTGAAAAAGAGCATTGCCAGACTTAAAAGATTGGAACAAATGCTTGAAAATAATTCCTTTGAGCAAGAAGCCAGAACCAAAAAAGAACAATTGGGTCTCCAAAGAGAGCTGGAAAAACTTAGAAAAACTCTTGGTGGAATCAAAGATATGAATGGTGTTCCTGATATTCTATTTGTAATTGATCCGAAAAAAGAAGAAATTGCTGTAAAAGAAGCCAAGTCATTAGGATTAAAAGTATTTGCAGTGATAGATACAAATTGTGATCCCGAGATGATTGACTATGCCATTCCAGGCAATGATGATGCAATTCGAGCCATTACACTTTTTCTCGAAACTATGGCGAATGCAGTCATAGAGGGAACGGGTGGAGAAGTGGTTCAACCCAAGTTTAGTGATGAAATGGATGAAGAAGATATCAATAATATGAACTATCGGGGTGAATACGATGAAATGGGAAGATTCATAGAAGATGATGATTCTACATTTTCAAAAGAATTTACAGGACCAAAACCCGGAACAACAACCGATGCCGCAGTAGCACCTGCTGTAACCACATCGGAAACCCCTTCAGCAGCACCTGTAGTAGTGCCTGCACCTGCAGTAGCAAAACCAAGTGAGGAATAATTTTGGAAATTAGCACAGATTTAATCAAAGAATTACGCGAGCGTACCGGAGCCGGTATGCTGGACTGCAAAAAAGCACTCCAGGAAAACGGCGGAAATATTGAAAAATCAATGGATTTTCTCAGAGAAAAAGGTCTCGCAAAAGCGGCTAAGAGGGGAGATAAGGAAACTAAAGAAGGAAGAATTGTCTCCTATATTCACTCCAATGGAAAAATTGGAGTTCTCTTGGAATTGAATTGCGAAACAGACTTTGTTGCTAAAAATGAATCTTTTGAGGAACTGGGGAGAGAGCTTTGCTTACAAATTGCTGCATCTGCTCCCCTGTATATTACAAAAGAATCTGTTCCAGCGGATATTATCGAAAAGGAATCTTCTATTTTAAGATCCCAATTGATTGAACAGGGAAAAAAGCCCGAGCAAATTGATAAAATTATCCCCGGTAAGCTGAATAGTTACTACACTGAAGTTTGTCTTTTAGAGCAAATTCATATTAAAGACAATAAAAAAATAATTAGAGAGATGATTTCTGAATTTATAGCAAAATTTGGAGAAAATATCACTATAGGAAAATTCACGAGGTATCAAATCGGTGGATGAGGACCCTACCAAGAGAAAAAATCCGTTTAAGCGAATATTAATTAAACTTTCTGGTGAGGCATTAGCCGGAGAAGGTGAATATGGAATCGATGGTGAGAGAATAAGCTCTCTTGCCAAAGAAATTTTGGAGATCCACAAGCAAAATATTGAAATTGCCATTGTAATTGGCGGTGGAAATATATTTAGGGGTGTCAAAGGTGTAGAAACAGGGATTGATAGAGCAACAGCCGATTACATGGGTATGTTGGCAACTATCATGAATGGACTCGCCCTACAGGCGGCCTGCGAAAAAGTTGGACTCTTTACAAGAGTTCAGTCCGCTATCGAAATCAACTCAATTGCTGAACCATACATTCGAAGAAGGGCAGTTCGCCATTTAGAAAAAATGCGTGTAGTTATATTTGCCGGCGGCACCGGAAATCCATACTTTACTACAGATACTACGGCTAGCCTAAGAGCAGTTGAAGTGGGTTGTGATGTAATATTAAAAGCTACAAAAGTGGACGGTGTTTATACTTCCGATCCCAAAAAAGATAAGTCCGCAAAAAGATACTTGCAAATATCCTTTAGTGAGTCCATAAAAAATAGATTAAAAGTTATGGATCAAACCGCATTGAGTCTATGTATGGAAAATGATATGCCTATCATAGTTTTTGATATTTTTAAAAAAGGGAATTTAAAGGATTTAATCGAAGGTAAAAAAATCGGAACATTGATCTCAAATTCTGAAGAGGTGGAAATAGAAGGTGAGTGATTTTATATTAAATACTAAAACAAAAATGGAAAAGACCATTGAAGTCTTTAAAAAAGATCTTTCTCAGGTTAGAACAGGAAGAGCCAATCCTGCTATGGTGGAAGATATAAAAGTTGAGTACTACGGGGCAATGACACCCATGAATCAAATGGGAACAATCAGCACTCCTGAACCGAGATTAATTGTAATAAAGCCGTACGACAGTTCTACTATCAAAAGCATAGAAAAATCTATTCAAAGTTCTGGTCTGGGTTTGACCCCATCAAATGATGGAGTTGTAATACGAATACCTTTGCCTGAATTGACTGGGGAAAGAAGAAAAGAACTTTCAAAAGTGGTGAAGCAGAAAGCCGAGGAAAAGAAAGTTGCTATTCGTAATATTCGCAGAGATATAATGGATGATATAAAAAAAGAAATGGCAAACGCATCTCAGGATGAAATGAAAAATATTTCCGATCAAATTCAAAAAGTTACAGATGGTTATATTTTAAAAATTACAGAAATTGCCGATCAAAAAGAAAAAGAAATTCAGACTGTTTGATGTTTTCTAATCTTCCAGAACATGTTGCCATTATAATGGATGGCAACGGTAGATGGGCTACTTCTAAAGGACTTCCCCGAAAAGATGGTCATAAAGAAGGCTCATTTGCTATTGACAGACTCCTTGAAATAAGTTTAGAACTCGGACTCAAGAATATCTCCCTCTATGCATTTTCCACAGAAAATTGGAAACGACCCATCTCAGAAATAAATGCCATCTTTGAATTGCTTAATTTTTTTATAGAAGATAGATTAACTTTTATAAAGGAAAAGGGCATTCGTGTTTTACATTCAGGAGCAAAATCAAAAATTCCAATACTAAGTAATAAAAAAATTGAAAATGCGATCGAAGAAACCAAAAATAATACAAAATTAAATCTCAATTTTTGCCTTAATTACGGTGGACATGAGGAAATTATTCAATCATTTAATAAAATATTAGAAAATAGAATTAAATTAAATGAAATTTTGGAAAAAGAGATCACAATTGAAGATATTGAAAAAAATCTTTATACATATCCACTGCCTCCAGTGGATCTTTTGATCCGAACTGCTGGGGAACAAAGAATCTCTAATTTTTTGCTCTGGCAGATCGCATATGCAGAAATATATTTTACAAATACCCTTTGGCCTGATTTTAATAAGGAAGCCCTAATGACCGCATTGGAATGGTACAATAATAGGGTTCGTAAATTTGGAGGCCTATAGTGGGTGAAACATTAAAAAGATTAATATCAGCAATGATTTTAGTTCCTCTCTTTATATTTAGTTTTCATTATTCAGGATGGTATTACTTTCAACTATTCCTGCTTGGTGTTAGTGTTATTTATTTAGGAATAGTTGAATTTTGTTCTTTTAGTGATAAAGGAGATGAAGGGAAACCTTTCGTTAAAATTGCTTTATTTTATGGAATTATGATATTTTTTGTTAGCTATTTACAATTTATCCAAGTGCAAACCCATAACCCCATACCAGAAGGATTGAAATCATTTTTAAAGTATATTCCCCCTGATGCTAATTTAATAACACCATTGATTTTTATTTTATTTGTGCACTCTTTTGTAATACAATTAATTACACGACCCCTCGAAGGTGCAATACTATCAGTCTCTACAACAGTAATAGCCTCAATATATTTGGGTCTTACAAATGCACATTTCTTCAAACTTCTACAACAAACGAATGGTATTTATTACATATGGATTGTTTCAGGGACTGTATTTATTACTGATGGTGGAGCGTATTTCGGTGGTAGATTTTTTGGAAGACATCCCGCAGGATTAAAAATATCCCCTAAAAAAACATGGGAAGGATATATTACGGGTATGATTACTGCCCTGATATATACAATAGGTGTAACTTTTAGTTTTGAAAAGATCACGGGTGTAATGCCTCCATTTTCCTATGCTGAGCTTTTTTTATTTACACCAATATTTAGTGTAATAAGTGTTATAGGAGATTTATCAGAGTCTGCTATGAAAAGGGATGCTAAGATTAAAGATTCAGCTTCTGTAGTACCCGGACATGGTGGTGTTTTAGATTTAGCAGATGCTTTGCTTATTGTAATGCCATGCAGTTATTATTATTTGTGTATTAAAGAAGTATTAGGATTTACTATCTGAAATGATTAATATATCTCTTTTGGGAGCCTCGGGTTCTGTCGGAGAATCCTGCCTGAAAGTCATTGATAGATTTCCGGATAAATTAAAATTACTAAATTGTAGTATTCACTCTAATCTTAAAAAAGGTCTGGAAATTATAACTAAATATTCCCCTGAATATTTAGTTATTACAGATTCGAATGTAGATAGAGGATTTCTCGGAACAAAAAAAAGTAATACGATAATTTTATATGGAGATTCTTTTTTAAAAGAAATAGTTTCATTCAATGAAATTGATATTGTAGTTACTGCAATTGTTGGAGCTATTGGAATCCATCCGACGATTTCTGCAATACAAGCCAATAAAAAAATCGGAATAGCCAACAAAGAAACATTGGTGACTTTCGGTCCTTACATCAAATCATTATTAAAACAAAGTAAATCAGAATTGATTCCTGTAGATTCAGAACATAACGCACTTTTCCAATTAATTAATCATAAGAAAAAAGAAAATATAAATTGTATTACACTTACTGCATCAGGTGGATCTTTTCGTGACTTTCCAATCGAAGACTTAAAAAATGTAACAGTAGAACAGGCACTCAAACATCCGACCTGGAAAATGGGACCGAAAATTACAATAGATTCAGCCTCTTTGGTAAATAAAAGTTTAGAAGTAATTGAAGCACATTTTTTGTTTGACATGCCCTATGAAAAAATTGAAATCGTAATACATCCTGAAAGTATAGTTCATGGAATTGTAGAAAATAAAGATGGGTCAGTGGAAATGTATGCATCCCACCCGGATATGATTTTTCCTGTAGCACACTCCATTTTTTATCCTAATCCCACTCCTGAAATACTGATAGAAAGAAAACCGGCATCCTTTAAAAACTTAACATTTAAAGAGGTTGATTATAAAAGATATCCGGCATTACCTCTTGCCATTCAATCAGGAAAAATGGGTGGAACGGCTCCCTGTATCTATAATGCCGCTAATGAGGTTGCTGTTGAACTTTTTCTAAAACAGGAAATCAAATTTTTAGAAATAACAGAAATAATCGAAAAAACCTTAAACAAAATACCTATTAGTTATCCGGAATCCTTGGAGGAATTTCTCGAAATAGATTCACTTGCCAGAAAAACGGCAAAGATTAGAAAGGAATCATAATGTTACTAATAATTCTCGGTGCGATTGTCATGTTAGGCGTCTCAATATTTATTCATGAATTGGGACACTTACTCTGTGGAATGCTCGTTGGAGTAAAAGCTAGAATTTTTTCAATCGGGTATGGAAAAGGAATCTGGAAAAAACGAATTGGAGAGACTACCTACCAAATAACTGGATTCCCTGTGGGGGGTTATGTTATGTTTAAAGGGGATCAATACACCAAGAGATTAAAGGGAAAGCCCGGTGAATTGCTTTCTACTCCACCATTAAAAAGAATCATTCCTGTCATAGGGGGTCCTCTCTTTAATTTAATTATGGGATTTTTTATATTTTTTATTTTAGCTCTTCTCGGAGATACACCCCCGTCTAATAAAATATTTATTGATCCCACTTATGATTTTATGCCCGCACATAAAGCAGGACTTAGAACGGGAGATGAAATTGTCAAAATCAATGGAAAAGAAATAGTTTACTTTGAAGATATTTTTAATTACGTTAGCCTCTCCGGTGGAGGAGACTTAGAAGTTGAGTATCTTCGTGACAATATTTTAAACAAAGTAAAGTTTGCTCCTGATATCTACTCCGGGGGAGGAAGGCCCACAATTGGAGTTGAGCCTTATGGAAAAAGAAATGTTGTAGTTACTTTTACATACGGAGAGCAATTCAGAAGCTATGTAAAATCAATACTCGGCAGTGAAGTAGAAAAAACTAAATCTGAATTTTCAGACTCCATACCGTCTCAAAAATCAGGGTTTTCTCCCATTCGGGCAATAGCTTATTTAAATGATGGGGATGAAATTTTAGAAGTAGAGAATAAGCAGGTATCGACAGTTTCTGAATTACAAAATATATTAGGAAATTATCAAAATAAAACTGTAAAAATAAAATTATTAAGAAAAAAATACCCACTTCTAACTCCTTGGATTAAAGAACAGACTACTGTGGATGTTCCTGTTTTGGGTGCGGATATATTAGAATTATATAATATAACTGATAGTAAAATTTCAAATCTATTTATTAAAAATTTATCAATTGCGGGTTATGATCCAAAGATAGCTCAAAAATTAAGTAATCTAAAAATAGATGGAAAAATGTATGACGACTTTAATTCTTTAAAATCTGACCTTGCGACTAAGAGAAAAGTATCACTAGATGTTCAGGGTTTAAATTACTCAGCAGAAGTAATGGTAAGGCCTATTGGTCTATTAGGCTTTCGGCCTTCTATGAAATTTGAAGTTGAAAAAAAAGTCGAAAAAGTTTCAATTTTAGGAGCTGTATTGATTGCTTTTGAAAGAATTGGAGATAATGTTAGCTCATCGTTAAAAGGATTAAAGATGGTTTTCACTGGAATATTATCAGTGAAAGATAATTTATCCGGACCAATTGGAATAGTTCAAATTGCAGGTATCACACTTGAGTATGGATTTTTTACTTATCTAGATTTTACTGCAAGAATTAGTATCGCACTTATGATTATGAATTTACTTCCTATTCCAATAGCTGATGGAGGACATATTGTTATGTACCTCTATGAGGCGGTAGCAGGAAGACCAATTCCCGCTAATGTCATAGAAGTGATTTTTAAAATTGCTCTAGTATTTTTACTATCTTTAGGTTTATTCGTTACCTTTAATGATTTCTTAAGGTTATTTAGATGAAAGCTTCTAATTATATTTTACCAACTGCAAAAGAAGATCCTAATGATGCAGTTGTTGCATCACATAAACTAATGATGAGGGCAGGCTTAATTAGGAAAAGTGCATCAGGTTTGTATCATTACTTACCTCTTGGATTTAGAGTCTTAAAAAAAATTGAAAATATTATTCGTGAAGAAATGGATTTATCCGGAGCCCTAGAGTTTCAACTCCCTATACTAACACCCGCAGAAATTTGGGAAGAGAGTGGTAGATGGGAGAGAATGGGCAAAGAAATGTTTCGAATAAAAGATAGACATGATGTCAATTACTCTCTTGGACCTACCCATGAAGAGTCTTTTACTTCATTATTAAAACCTATTTTTAAATCATACAAAGATCTACCCAAAAATGTATATCAAATTCATACAAAATTTAGAGATGAGATTAGACCAAGATTTGGCGTAATACGATCTCGTGAATTTATAATGAAAGATGCATATTCTTTTCATAATGATAATGTATCTTTAGATGAAACTTATGAAGTTATGAGAAAGACATACAGAAAGATTTTTCAGAGATGCGGACTAAAGACTATTCCGGTTCAGGCAGATTCTGGAAGTATGGGAGGGAGTGGTTCGGAAGAGTTTATGGTTGTTTCTCCAATCGGAGAAGAAACCCTTTCTCTCTGTGGAAAGTGTGACTATTCTGGAAATGTTGAAAAAACTCCCGTAATTATTGAATATAAAACATCTCATAAATCTACAAAGTTTGAAAAGATATTCACTGAGAATATTTTTTCAATAGATAAATTATCTGAATTTTTTAAAACTAAAAGTGAAAATTTTATAAAAGCTGTGTATCTAAAGGCGGATAATAAATTTAATGTACTACTATTCATCCGTGGAGATCGAGAAGTCAATGATGTTAAATTAAATAATTTTTTAAATACAACTGAGCTTAGACCCCTTTCCGAGAAGGAATGTACTGAATTGGAATTAGTTCCAGGTTATACAGGACCCAAAAAAGAGTTTCATAAAGATATTAAAGTATTTTATGATATTACACTTGATCCAAATGAATCTTATATTGTTGGAGCCAATGAAACGAATCATCATAATAAAGATTTTGTAATATCTAGAGACGTTTCAACAGAAATTAAATATAGGGATTTTACAAAGTCTGTTGAGGGGGATTTATGCCCAAATTGTAAATCCTCTCTCACCCAAGAAAAAGGTATCGAAGTTGGACATATTTTTAAATTGGGAGATAAATACACAAAAGCATTTGAGCTAAAAATTACGGATAAAAATGGGAAGCTATTCACTCCAACAATGGGATGTTATGGAATAGGTGTAAATAGAACAATGGCGACAGTAATTGAACAATGTAATGACCAAAAAGGTATATTCTGGCCTATTTCTATATCACCATTCGAGGTTTCCTTGGTTAGTATTACAAAAGAAGAGAAGGATCGCATTGCAGTAGAAAATATCTATAATTATTTAAAAAGTCAATCAATAGAAATATTTTGGGATGATCGTGATCTGGGACCTGGTTTTAAATTTAAGGATTCTGAAATCATAGGCTTTCCAATTCGTATTACAATAGGTAAGAATTATTTTGAAAAAAAAGAAATTTCTATTTTAAATAGAAAATCCGGTATAGAAGAAACATTTATCTTTGATTCAAATGAAACATTGAGAGATAAAATTTTAAAATTAAGAAATGATCTTTATTTAGAGATTTCAGGATAAAAAAAATGAAAGATATAGAATATAACGAAAAAAAGGGATATTTTGGTGAATTTGGGGGCAGATATGCTCCTGAAATTCTAACATCAGCATTAATAGAGCTAGAGGAAGTTTATAAAAAATTTAAGAATAATAAAAAATTTAATGATAAATTAAATTACTATCTAAAAAATTATGTAGGAAGACCTTCCCCTATAACTTACGCCGAAAGACTCAGTAAAGAATGGGGCTGTAATGTATATTTAAAAAGAGAAGATCTAAATCATACTGGAGCCCATAAAATTAATAATACCATCGGACAGGCTCTTTTGGCTTTGGAGATGGGAAAAAAAAGAATTATAGCTGAAACCGGTGCAGGTCAACATGGTGTAGCTACTGCGACTGTAGGTGCTATGTTTAACATAGAAACTGTAATCTACATGGGGAATGAAGATTTACGCCGTCAGGAATTGAATGCAATACGAATGAAAATGCTCGGTGCCAATTTAATTGGTGTAAGCAGTGGTACGGCTACCTTAAAAGATGCTACAAGTGAAGCTATGCGTGATTGGGCTTTAAATGTATCACATACTCATTATATAGTTGGTTCTGCAATTGGACCACATCCATTTCCCACAATTGTTAGAGATTTTCAAAGTATCATTGGAATTGAGTCTAGAAAGCAATTTAAAAAATTAACGAATAAACTTCCATCTGCTGTGGTAGCCTGTGTGGGGGGTGGTTCAAATGCAATTGGTATGTTCTATGGTTTTATAAAAGATAAAGATGTGCGATTGATTGGAGTTGAGGCAGGTGGAAGGGGTAATTTGCCCGGAGAGCACTCTGCAACTATTTCACAGGGAAAAATAGGGTATCTTCATGGAACTAAGACACTCATCATTCAAGATGAACAGGGTCAGATCGTTCCTGCCCATTCTATCTCTGCTGGTTTGGATTATCCCGGGGTGGGACCCGAGCATGCCTATTTAGCCTCTATCGGAAGAGTTGAGTATGTTAGTGTTAGTGACTCAGAAGCCTTAGAAGCATTTAAAGAATTATGTAGATTAGAAGGGATTATTCCTGCCCTAGAAACAGCCCATGCATTTTATTATGGAAAAAAATTGGCTAAAGAGTTAGGTAAAAATAAAAATCTAATTATCTGTCTATCGGGTAGGGGTGACAAGGATGTTTCCGAAGTAAAAAGACTTTTAGGAGATAACCTTTGAATGAATTAAGTAAATACATACTTAAGAAAGATTCAATTTTTATGCCTTATATTTCTTTGGGTGACCCGAGCTATGATTTATCTATCAAATGGGCAGAAGCTATTTCTCCAAACTGTGATATACTAGAATTAGGAATACCATTCTCTGATCCGGTTGCAGATGGTCCTGTAATACAAAAATCATATAAACGTGCATTGGATAATCAGATTTTTTCTATGGAAACTATTTTAGAAACTACAAAAAAAATATATGAGATTATTCAAAAACCAATTGTGTATATTACTTACTTAAATCCTGTAATTAGTTATGGACTGGAAAATTTTTTTAAAAATGCTTATAATTCTGGAGTAAGAGGAATAGTGATACCTGATCTCCCTTTTGATACAAAAGAGTATTTATCTATTTTTACTATCTCACAAAAAAATAATATTTCCATTATTAATTTAATAACTCCTGCATCCTCTAAAGAAAGGATTAAATCAATGAAGAAATATTCTACAGGATTTATTTATTATGTGACTTCATTTGGTGTTACAGGATCTAGAAGTGATTTTGATTCTAAAATTGAAGAAAGAATTAAAATGGTAAAAGATGTATTAAAAATTCCAGTATTTGCCGGGTTTGGAATTTCTGAAGCAGAACAGGCAAAGAAAATTTCAGCCTATTCAGATGGAATTATTATAGGTTCTAAAATACAAAAAATAATTGAAGAAGAGTCAAAGGATCCAACTCTTTGTAGTTTAAAACTATCTCAATATACTCAGGAAATAAAAAATTCCTTAATAGTAAAAAAGAATAGGAATTATGAAAACGGATAATATTTCCAAAATAAAAAAGATATTACATGTTTTTATTTTTTATGTTTATCTCTTTTCTATTTTAGGAATTATAATTAGTATTACAACTGCTTATATTGAATCTAAAATTTATTTTTATTTATTTTATATCGTTTTTATATTATTTTCATATGGAAGTTATAAGGCTTTACGCAATTTTTCATTAAATACTAAGGTCTCTGGTTTTTTATGGATCAGTACATTTGTAACTTTTTTAATTTATTCAACAGGCCATTTTTTACCTCTATTAATAAATATTGAAGAAAGCTCTATTTCCTGGAGGTACAAAGCATTTAGGAATAAAAAAGGCAAAAGTATCTTTGATACCGAGCAGGGTTACATTGAAAAGTTTGACCCTCCTGAAAATACCCGCAAAGACATTCAAATTATTGGAATTAAAACAGAGACTATTGAAAAACTAGATGGAAAATGGCCTATTAATTGGCAAGAGTATGCTAAAGTTATAAATAAATTTAAAAATACTAATAATTTACTCTTTTTGGACATATTTTTCCTGGATGAAAAAGGCGAGGAGGCTACTATTCTCGCTGATTCCTTAGAGGGTAGTAAAAATATAATTGTAGATTATAGCATTGAGACATCCTCTGTAACACGATATTCCATCGAAGATTATGACTTAAAAGTTCAAGTATTAAATAAATTTAAACTCACTAATGTAATTGATACAAATAATTCTGGAATCGTCTGGTTGGAATCCCCGAGTCCTCCTATATTGGGAGTTTCACAAAACGTAGCCGGTTTGGGTTTTGCAAATATAAAAAAAATAGAAAATTTAGTGAATAGAAGAATGCCATTAGTAGCAAAAATTTATAGCAAAAATTCTTATATCTACTATCCTTCTGTTGATCTTGTGATACTATGTAAATATTTTAATATTGATTTAGTTAAGGATACAGAAGTTGTCATAGGGAAATACATCAAATTAAAAAATATACCAAAAATTAATATTGTGGATAGAGCTGGAATTGAGTCTGATATAATGAAATTTCCTAATCCCCAAAGAGAAATTGTGATACCCATAGATTTGAGTGGACAGGTGGAAATTAACTTCTCTGGATCATTGTTTTGTTTTCGGGACGAAGATTTATATGATGTAGCAAATGATTGGTCAAATGAATCAGTAGCTATCTATGAAAAAAATATTTTTTTATTAGCAATGTACTACGCAACTGGTATGGGTACAGCAAAAGATACTCATCTTTCACCTTACGGGGAAATGTCTGGCATAGAGCATCATGCTCATACATTAAATACAGTTTTAAATCAAAATTTTGTTAAAAATCCAACTGAATTGGAAAAATTATTAATTCTATTATTTATGGGATTTTTAGTTACCTTTAGTTTATACAAATACTCTACTAATTTGAGTTTTTTATTGTTTTTTATAATTATGATCTCATATTTTGTTCTGTCCATTTTTTTATTTTTAAAATATACTTACATACTTCAAATTCCAAGTGTAATATTAAATATTTTTACAATATTGGTTTCTTTAAATGGATATAAAATTATGACCGAAGAGGAGAATGTTAAATATATTCGTAGTACATTTTCCAAGTTTGTATCCAAAGAAATTGTAGATGAATTATTAAAAAATCCCGAAAAGGCAGAGCTCGGTGGAGCAAAGAGGGAAGTCACTGTTTTTTTTTCAGATATTGTTGGATTTACCTCTCTTTCTGAAGCGATGAGTCCTGAAGAATTGGTCAGTCAATTAAATGAATATTTATCTGTTATGACTGATTCTATAATAGAATATAAGGGTACAATCGATAAATATATGGGAGATGCAATCATGGCTTTTTGGGGTGCTCCCCTCTATTTAGAAGAGCATCCTTATTATTGTTGTGTGGCTGCTTTGGCTCAAATAAAAAAATTGGAAGAATTAAGGAACAATTGGGATAGTAGGGGTTTGCCAAAGTTAGAGATTAGAATAGGTATAAACACTGGATTAGCAATCTTAGGAAATATGGGAAGTAATCATCGAATGAATTATACATGTATGGGGGATTCTGTAAATTTAGGTTCTCGTTTAGAACAGATAAATAAAAATTATTCAACCAAAATTATTATTTCTGAATTTACCTACCAAAGAGTAAAAGATAGAATATACGCTAGAGAATTGGATATTGTAAAAGTGAAGGGAAAGAATATGCAGGTAAAAATATATGAACTTTTGGGACTGGTTGACGATTCGGATTTTAGTAAATACATTCAAATTGTAAAATAAATTATGAATAAATATCCCTTATTAGAAAAAATCAATTCTCCCGATGATTTAAGGAAAATTCCTATAAATGAGCTTCCGGAAGTCTGTAAAGAAATTAGAGAATATATCATTGATACACTTTCACATGTGGGTGGACATTTTTCCAGTAACTTAGGGGCAGTTGAACTTACGGTAGCAATACACTATGTGTATAACACCCCCATAGATAGATTAATTTGGGATGTAGGACATCAGACTTATCCCCACAAAATACTGACCGGCAGAAGAGAAAAGTTAAATACTGTAAGAAAATTTGGAGGCATATCTGGATTTCCAAAGAGGGAAGAATCCGAGTATGATTTATATAATACCGGACATGCTGGCACTTCCATCTCCCAATTACTCGGCGAAGCTGTATCACGAGATCTCACAAACCAAAAATATAAATGTCTGGCAGTGATAGGGGACGCATCTATTGCATGTGGTATGGCTCTTGAGGCATTAAATCATGGGGGTGAGATTAAACCAAATTGTCTTGTGATACTAAATGATAATTATATGTCCATCTCTAAAAATATTGGAAGTATTAGTAATTATTTAAATACAGTAATTACATCTCATTATTATTCTAAATATACAAAACTTTATTATGAGATATTAAAATGGTTACCTTTCATTGGGCCCGCTCTGGTGAGTTTCTCCAAAAAAATCGAAAAGTCTTTTAAGTTATTTTTAACACCCGGAGGATTATTTGAAGATTTGGGTTTTAATTACTTCGGGCCAATAGATGGTCATGATATAAATAAGTTAATTGAAATTTTAGAAAAACTCAAAGAAAAAGAGGGACCGATTCTCCTTCATATTTTAACTCAAAAAGGAAGGGGCTACAGCCCTGCTGAATCAGATCCAATTAAATACCATGGGGTTACTCCCTTTCAAAAAGAATCTGGGAAAATGAGCCAGGACTCAAAGGTAGGATATAGTAAGATAGTGGGGGAGAGTCTCATTCGATTGACAAAAAAAGACTCTAGAGTTGTAGCGATCACCCCAGCAATGATAGAAGGGAGTGGTTTAAAGGCTTATTCTGAATTGTATCCCAAAAATACCTTTGATGTGGGGATAGCCGAGCAACACTCCGTAACTTTTGCGGCAGGTTTAGTAGCAGGGGGAGTCATTCCCTTTATGTGCATTTATTCTACTTTTTTGACACGTGCTATGGATCAAATGGTTCATGATGTTTCCTTGATGAATCTACCCGTTCGATTTGTAATCGACAGGTCGGGAATTGTAGGGGCAGATGGAGAGACTCATCAGGGTCTCTTTGATTTAGGGTTTTTGTGTGCTCTGCCGAACATGTCAATTTATGTACCAACAAATGCACAGGATTTGATTAATTCTATGTTTTTTATGAAGGATTATGATAAGGGTCCAATTGCAATCCGATTTCCGAAGGGAAGTGAAGAGGCTGATAAGTTTTCATTGGAAAAAATTGAACCTTTAGTTTTTGGAAAATCCAGAGTATTAAAAAAAGGAAGAGATTTAACCATAATTTCCGTGGGAACTTTCTTAAGCCTTGCCCAAAAAATTGAAGAAGAATTGAAAAAGTCAGAAATTCATTCTACAATTCTGGATCTTGCCTGGGTAAGACCCCTTGATCTCGAAACTCTAAATACCGAAATAAAACTTACCGGGAATTTTATAATATTAGATGAAAGCTATATGGATTCTGGGGTCACAGGTTATATTCTAACCAAACTAGAGAGAAACCTTCTCAGCGGGTATCTTAAGACGTATGCACTGCCTCCAGAGATCATTCCACATGGGGAAAGAAATGAGATCCTTAACAAATACAATCTTACCCCATCGGCAATATCTAAAGAGATTGTTACGCTTTTAAAACCTACAAAATCATAGCTTTTCTGTAAATTGTCTCATTATGTATAAATTTTTTTAATTTAATGAAAATCTAATATAGAATGAGATATATTATTAATATGTATCACGAATTCTCCCTTTTGCAATCTCTAGATTTATATTTTTAAGAATGAAGAAGTAGTTATGTAAAAAGAATTTGTCTCATTGAGGATTAAATTAAAAAAAAATCAATTAAATCGCTATTTTGGGACATAAGAACAATAAAATTCGATTGCAAAAATTCAATATCATATAAGGTAAAATCCGAAAATTTATAAAGAGAAGAGTAATTTAAAAGTTAAGGAATTTCCTCGTTGCTTTTGTGTTATTTCTCTTGATGAGGAAAGACTTTGGATAATTTTGCTGGTGAATTTACAAGAGAAAATAATGAGATGGGAAGACATTTCTTTAAAAATGGTAACTTAGAGAGAGCTGTTTATCATTTCACATTATCCTTAGAGCAAGATGAAAATGAAGAATCTTATTTTTATTTAGGTCTTATATCTAATCAAAGTAAAAAAATTAGAGAAGCACTGAGCTATTTTTATAAATCAATTCAAAAAAATGCCGATTATGGTAATCCTTGCAATGAAATCGGTGTAATTCTTCTCAGGCATGGCAGAGAGAAGGAAGCAGTTTATTGGCTAAAAAAATCTATTCGTTGTAAATTAAATGATGCACGGCACATTGCCTATTATAATTTAGCTACACTTTATAAGTTATGGAATCGTCCTGAAAGATCTCTTCAATATCTACACCATGCAATTGGGCTTGAACCAAATTTTACAGAAGCATTAAAACTTAGAGAAGAATTACTCTCAAAATAATAAGTTTTAGTATTCTTTGTAGTACTATTTAATGGCAAGAATAAAATTATAATATGAAATTACCATTAACTCTTAACTTAAAATTTGAATTTCTAATAATTGTAATATTTTATTCAAATTCTTTCTTTCTTTTTTGCAAAGAAAATAAAACTGAAACAATTCAAAATGAAGAGCAAACACAAAATAATTTTTCCAAGCAATTAAAATATGAAATTAAATCACAATACTCTCATATAAAAGTTTATGATGAAAACAAAAAAAGATTTTTATGTTTTGTAAGAGACAATGGGGATGAGGTTGTGGAATCCTCAATAGATATTCTTCATCCTGAGTATTTACAGTTGAAATACACACAGGCTATGTTTGGTAGTTTTCTCTTTAAAAAAAGATTGCCCGGTAATACGTTACTTATTGGCTTGGGTGGTGGTGGAATGCCTCTTTTTTTAAATCATTATTTTCCCGAGGTAAATATGAAAATAATTGAGATAGATAAAGAAATAGTTAATGTATCTCAAAAATTATTTTTTATAAATGATAAAATAATAAAAAATATTATTATTGATGATGCTTTTCTTTATTTAAAAAATAGTACAGATAAATATGATATTATATTTATGGATGCATTTTTAAAGCCTTCTAAGTCTACTGATGAAACTGGTATTTCTTTTAAATTTAAAGAAAAAAGTTTTTATGAAAATCTAAAAAATCATATAACAGTAGAGGGAATGGTTGTATTTAACATTAATCATTATTTAAACTTTGATAAAGATATTAAATCAATTGCTGAATATTTTCCTAATTTATATATTATAAATCGAAAGAATTCAGGGAATTATATTATAATTGCATCTATTCAAAAAAATAAAGTTTCTAAAGAAGATATTATCTCCATGGCAAATTGGATAGATAAGGATAGAAACCCTAATTATTCTTTTACAGAAATGGTTGATGATTTTAAAGAGGTATCATCATTTCTGACGAATACCCCTATTAAGTAAATCTTTATCTTTCTTTGAATAAATTTTGACGGATCGTTTCAATTCTTTTTCGATTAACCCCTAAATCAGAATGACCGAGGCGTGAAGCCGATCTAACATGAATGAGTTTTGTGGTGTCATCAAAATAAAATTCTACATCATCAACGTATCTCATCAACATAGATGTAAATTCATAATATAAATAGCCATCCTCTTCTTTTATGAGTTGTGTTCGGGGAAGATTGGCTATGATTGATTTTAGCTTTTTCTTTTCTTCAGATTTTGGGCTTATAAAGGTTATTGGCTCAATATAATGGGAATCATTATCTTTTAACTGAGAGTTAACACAATTTGGTTTATCAGGGCAAATTTTTAATTTTCCCTCTCTAACACCCAGATCATCTGGCTTATTTCCACTGCAGTTGAAGATTGTCATAAAAAAAATTGTTAGGATTATTAGTTTATTCATTTTCCAAAAGTATCAAATTTACAAAATTTGTAAATAAGGATTTGAATCATTCAGAATTGACAGAGCAATCCTCTTGACAATCAATGTGGATGCTTTCGAATGAATATAGAATGTTAAAGAAATTGAGAAACAATATTCTATATGCTTTGGCTCATCCTGGCAGGCGAACCTACATTGCCTTTTATTTTTCCTTTATTGTCCATATATTTCTCTTGATACTCGCACTCCTGCCACTGATTCCCGAGGATGAATTGTATTGTGGGGTCGAAGAAGAAATGGAAACCAAAGAGTTAAATATTGAATTCGATTTGGCGGGTGGGGACTTTGATTTAAAGGATCTCCCTCCTAATTTTAATTTGGGGTTTCAGAAAAAGCCCGAAAATAAGGCAGGAGAAGAGGGCGACAAAGAAACCCAAGAGAAGGGAAAGTTTGATACCTCCAAATATAAAAAGGGAGAATGGAAGGACTTAGTTCAAAATTTGGAAGCCACCAAAGATCTCAGAAAAAACTTTTCAGAATCCTACGACAATATCTATCCAGAGGGAATTATTGGTCCTAAGTATATCAAAAGATTTCGGCATTTTGAGGATATGGTAGTTAAGGATGTTTTTCCAACTATCAATTCTATTGAAAAGGATTTTTCAGAAGAAATAACCTTAAGTAAACAAGTATTAGAAAATCATAATACCCGGAATGAAATTATCGAAGAGTTCAGAAATCAAAACCAAGAAGAGCGCGTTGAGATTGAAATTTCTAAAAATGTATCTAATAAAAAAAATCGCAAAAAACCCATCTTAAAAATGAGTAAAGAAGAAAGAGATTCTTATTTTGATTCAAGTTTAACTAAATCCAAAGAAAATCAACTCTCTGACTTTTTAAATAAATTTTCAGGGTACGATCCACAAGAAGGAGATCTCCCTCTTGTATTTCGAGATTTGTACTACAAAAATCTTCAAAGAATAGCATATGGTTTTAGTAGTGACACTACTTATTTTACAGCTGACTATTTTGAAGAAAATCTTAACAAAGAAGATTATTTAAGAAACTCAATGGCACTTGCCTCTAAATGGAAGGGTAAAAAAACATCTACTGAAATTTTATTTAGTATATTAGATATTTATGAGATACAACAAAGAGCAATTGGAGAATACTATAAAAATTTAGAAATTCAAAGAAATCTAAGCCCTGAGGGTAAAAAAGAGATACGAAATGAAACAATTCGACTTGTTTTGAAAAAGTACTCTTCAATATTCAAGGATAAAAATATAAACTCTTATGATGATATTCAGAATTTATATTTTAAAAAAATTATTAGTCTTACAAATTTTATGCTAAAAAACTCTCCTAATTCCTACCGAAAAAAAGATATTTTATTTGAAAAAGGACGTATTTATTGGGAAAATGCTGTAAAACAAAACAAGATAGAAAATTTTGAACTTGCCATAAGTGAATGGAAAAAAATTGAAAAAGAGAAGAAAAATGGAGAATTTTTAAACGAGGAAGTTTACAAAAGTATAAAGCCGTTATTATCGGATTACAATCAATCTAAAGTTATGATTGATAATATATTAGTTCCTCAAAACAGGCTTAAAAAACATTTAGATTCCAAAAGGGAAAGGGAAGTAAAACTTCTCTGGCCTAAATAACTTATTCTACTTCCAAATAGATTGGTGCATGGTCTGAAAATACTAAATCAGTATAAATACCACAATCTTTGATCTGATGCTTTAGATTATCCGTTAAGAAAAAAGAATCAATTCGCCACCCTTTGTTTTTTTTCCTTGCGCCAGATCGATATGTCCACCAAGAGTATTTATCTATAACATTTGGTGATACGATCCTAAAACCATCGACCCAATTATTCTGGAGTAATTTATCAATCCATTCCCTTTCTTCGGGTAAAAAACCACTGTTTTTTTTATTTCCCTTGGGATCATGTATGTCGATCTCTGTATGGGCTATGTTTATATCCCCCATTAAAATGACTTTTTTATTTTTTTTTAGTTTATTAATGTAGATAAAAATTTTATCCAAGAATATCATTTTTAAACCCTGTCTCTCTTCTCCACTAGTTCCCGAAGGAAAATAGGCATTTATAAATGTGATATATTTTGTTTGTAATGTAATCACTCTTCCCTCTGTATCAAATAAGGAATCATCAATCCCAAACTTAATTTTATCCTTGGGTATCTTTGAAAATATTGCTGTACCACTATATCCTTTTTTTTCTGCGGGGAAGATATAGGACTCATAACCCAAATTTTTATAAAATGGAATGTCTATGTCTTTTTCTAGAGCTTTGATTTCTTGGTAACCAATCAAGTCAAAGGTATTTTCTGTGATAAATGAGTGTAGTCCCTTTTCTGTTGCAGAACGAATTCCATTACAATTTAATGATAGAATCTTCAAAGCATACTCCTTTTTTTCATTTTCACCCACGCCCAATCGGGGGAAAAGGTTTTTATGGCAATAAAATTGTTACAGGTTACTATTTCTAAGCCTTCAGAATATGCAATGATTTTGAATAGAGCTAAAAATGATTTAAGTACTGCTGTGAGCACAGTAGTTCCAATTCTAAATGATATTTCAAACAGAGGAGATATTGCTGTAAGGGAATATACAAAAAAATTTGATAAGATTGATATTGAAAATTTTAAGGTAGAGGTACTTTCGGGAGAAATAGAACTTTCTCAAAATGTAAAACAAGCATTTTTAAAAGCCAAAGAAAATATTGAAAATTTTCACAAACACCAAATTCATAAAGGTTTTGAAGTAAGTGTTAGCGGAAATAGATTGGGAATTAAATATACCCCTGTGGAATCAGTCGCAGTTTATGCTCCCGGAGGGAAAGCATTTTATCCTTCTTCTGTATTGATGGGAGCAATACCCGCGAAACTTGCAGGTGTAAAACAAATAAATTTATTTACACCTCCTTCTTTGGATGGAAAAATTAATGATATTTTAATGTATGTATCACAAATTTCTGGAATAAATAATATTTATACAATTGGTGGAGCACAGGCAATTGGTTCAGCTGGTTTTGGAACTGAATCAGTACCCAAACATGATTTTGTGGTTGGACCCGGAAATAGGTATGTTGCCGCTGCTAAAGCCTATTTATCCAGCATAGGTCAGATTGGAATTGAAAGTATTGCAGGACCATCAGAAGTATTTATAATTGCTGATGAAACTGCTAACCCTGAATGGATTGCCTGTGATATGTTATCCCAAGCAGAGCATGGTGAGGATAGCGTGGCTATATTAGCTACCGATTCTATTCATCTAGCCCAAAATGTTTCCATTGAACTTGATAAAGCCCTTAAAACGAGAAAGGGAAGAATTGAAATGAAATCTAATGCAATTTATGAAAATAGTTATATATTAGTATTTCCTAATATATTAGAGTGTATTTCATTTTCAAATTTATATGCACCAGAGCATCTTGAAATTCAGACAAAAGATTTTAATGAAGATTTTAAAAATATCCAACATGCAGGATCAGTGTTTTTAGGAAATTATTCTCCTGTAGCCATGGGCGACTATATCAGTGGAACGAATCATGTGCTACCGACTGCTGGGTTGAGTAGAATTTACTCCAGTTTGGGTGTAGATACTTTTTTAAAAAGGATTACATATCAAGAGATAACTCCCGAATCTTTGGAATTACTTTATCCTCATGTAAAGTTAATGAGTGAAATCGAAGGACTCGAAGAAGAGCATGGAACTTCCGTAAAGATTAGGACAAAGAATGGAAATACATAGTACAGTTAAGGGGCTAAGGGAGTCTTTAAAAAAATATAAATTAAAAAATCAAACTATTGGTTTTGTTCCTACAATGGGCTATTTGCATGAGGGACATTTTAATCTAATGGAAGAGTCCAAAAAAAGAAATGATATTACAGTTGTATCAATATTTGTTAATCCCTTACAATTCAATGATATAAAAGATTTTGAAAAATATCCTAAAAACGAAGAAGGGGATATAGAGAGTCTAACTAAATTGGGCATTGATATATTGTTTTTACCTTCTTCAGAGGAAATTTATGGACAAGTTGGAGAAGCAAAAATAGAAATGAAGATTCCTGCCCTAATGAAAAACTTATGTGCTCCTTCTAGGATAGGTCATTTTGAAGGAGTAATTCATATAGTTTCAAAACTATTTAACTATGTACAACCCGATAAAGTCTATTTTGGATTAAAAGATTACCAACAATTTCTGATAATTAAAGAATTAATTCATAATTTATCTTTTCCAATTGAAATAATTGGAGTAGAAACTGTCAGAGAAAAATCAGGGCTTGCAATGAGTTCAAGAAATTCTAGATTGACCAAAGAAGAGTCAGAAGATGCAACCTTAGTTTATCGGTCAATGAAAATGGCAGAGAAAAATTCAGGGAAAAAAAATATAACAATCCCAACATTAAAAGAAATAATCAAAGAAATTTTACTTTCTTCTAATATGATAAAAATTGATTATATAGAAATACTCGATC
Organism: Leptospiraceae bacterium; assembly: GCA_947458405.1. GTDB lineage: Bacteria > Spirochaetota > Leptospiria > Leptospirales > Leptospiraceae > JACKPB01. Next base: position 8,973 of record CANGZW010000029.1, on the reverse strand, counting down.
CTGATACCCTTGAAAATAAAGAATTTGTTTCTGGTAAAATTTTGATAGCCATTGCTGTTTTTTTAGGAAATGTAAGACTGATTGATAATATAAGATTTGAGGTTTAGCGTTTAAATTGCGAAATATAATAGAAAGTTTCTCTAAAGAATCATTATTTGAAGATTTAATTAAAAAATTAAAAAAAAATGTAAAACAAAAAATATATAGTGTACCACATTCTTCTGCCTCCTTTATTACTTCCTGTATATTTACTAACTTAAAAAATACTAATCATATTTTATGCATTCTATCTTCAAATTCCGAAGCCGAATCATATTTTCGTGAAGCCTTAAGCTATCTCCCCAAAGAAAAATTGCTTTTTTTCCCCGGAGTAGAAGCAATACCTTATGAATATGCTCATTATTCTCCCGAAATTAAAAGGGATCGAATTAAAGCTATCTCTTCAATATTGAATCGAAATTATTCAATTATATTTACATCTGTTTCATCTGTAATACAGCTTTTACCTGAAAAGTCTAATTTATACGATAAATCTTTAAAAATCACAAAAGATGATGTAATAGATCCAATGAAATTAACTAGAGATTTGGTAAATCTCGGGTATAAGAGAGATGAAATTTGTGAGCAATATGGACATTTTTCTCTAAAAGGGGGAATAATAGATGTATTTACTCCTTTTATGGAAGAGCCCATACGATTAGATTTTTTTGGTGATACATTAGAATCAATAAAATTTTTTGATCCGAGTACACAAAAATCATTAAAAGAAATAAATGAAGTAGTTATATTACCTGCTGATGAATTTATTCTAAATACTTTTGAAAAGGAAGAATATTTATTAAAATTAGAGACTTATGATAAATCCTTAAAAAGACCACATACAGATTCTACTTCTATGAATTTATTAGAGGAATTAAATGCCTTGGTTCATAATCCTTCGGGGTTACTTTCCTATTTTGAAAAAATGCCTCTTGTTGTACTACCAAATCATCAGGAAACTAAAGAAAAACTTCATGCGTTAGAAAGAGAATATAAAATTCTATTTGATAGAAGATCCAAAGAAATAATTTGTCTTTCTCCAGAAAAATTAATAAGTTTTTCGGAAGAATATGAATTACTTGCAACTGGAAATGGAATACAATTTTCCAACCTTCCTCCCTTTAATGAGGATGATTTAGTGAGCACTATAAAAGAAGTGGACTCTTTTCGGGGAAAAATTAGGGATGTTCGTGAAAAAATTATTGAACTTAGAGAATTAGAAAATTCTAATATACTAATAACGTCCTCTTTTTCAGCTCAAACCTCCAGACTTTCAGGTTTATTCCAAGAAGAAAATATTAAGTTAATTCAAGAAGATCCAGAAGAGATCACTCCTTTTGAACAACCCTTGAAAGGTCCGACATTATCCTTAGTTTTATCTGAAATTAGAAATGGTTTTATAATTCCAGAATATAATCTCCATGTATGGACGGATAATGATATTTTTGGAAGGGATTATAAGAAAAAATCCAGATTTAAAAGAAAATCATCCAAAGCAATTGAAAGTTTTATTGATTTAAAAGAAGGAGACCACGTAGTACATGTAAATCATGGTATAGGTAAATTTACAAGTATTGAAAAAGTTTTAGCTGATGGAAAAACTCGTGATTTTATTAAATTGACCTATAGTGGAGGTGATACATTATTTGTTCCCTTGGATCAAATATCTCTCGTTCAAAGATTTGTAGGGGGATCCGAGAATCCACAACTAGATTCTTTAGGAAAAAGTCAGTGGAAGAAAAAATTAGATAGGGCTAAGGGAGCAGTAGGTAGACTTGCCGAAGAGCTTCTTGTTATGTATGCAAATAGAATGAAATTACAGGGGTATACTTTTCCGCAGGATACAATCTGGCAGGAAGAATTTGAAGCAGAGTTTGAGTATGAAGAGACTCCCGATCAATTGAGTGCAATTGAAGCAGTAAAATCAGATCTGGAATCGCACAGACCCATGGATAGATTGGTTTGTGGGGATGTGGGGTATGGTAAAACAGAAATTGCGATACGGGCTGCTTTTAAGGTAATAATGGCGGGTAAGCAGGTAATGTTAATTACACCCACAACAATTTTAACATTACAACATTACAATAATCTAAAAGAAAGATATAAAAATTATCCAATCAAGTTGGATATGGTATCACGATTTAAAACAACAAAAGAAATTAAAGAAAGTATATTAAAATTCTCTAAAGGGGAATTGGATTTATTGGTAGGAACTCATTCATTATTGAGTGCAAGTTTAAAACCAAAAAATTTAGGATTATTGATTATAGACGAAGAACAGAGATTTGGAGTAAACCAAAAAGATACTATTAAAAAATATAAAAATTTAGTCGATGTTCTCACTCTCAGTGCTACACCCATTCCAAGGACACTACATATGTCTTTGACTGGTATTAGAGATTTATCTATAATAGAAACACCCCCCAAGAATAGACAGAGCGTTGAAACCTATGTATTAGAGGAAAATGATGAAATCATTATTTCTGCTATCCGTAAAGAACTTGAAAGGGACGGTCAAGTTTTTTATCTTCACAATAGAGTGGAAACTATTGAATCGGAGGCACATTACTTAGGAAAATTATTGCCTGATATCTCTATTGGAATTTTACATGGTCAGCTTTCTGAAGAAGATGTAGAAATGACCCTAATGGACTTTTTTCATAAGAAGTACGACGTTTTAATTACAACAACTATCATTGAATCGGGAATAGATATGCCGAACGTAAATACAATTTTAGTTAAGAGGGCAGACACTTTTGGACTATCACAACTATACCAAATAAGGGGAAGAGTAGGTCGGAGTGGAAGAAAAGCCTATGCGTATCTTTTTTATCCAGCGGATAGGGCATTGACGGAGACGGCAGAAAAAAGGTTAAATACCATTTATGAATACCAGGAGCTCGGCTCTGGATTTAAGGTTGCTATGCGGGATCTTGAGATACGGGGTGCTGGTAATTTACTCGGCAAGGAACAGAGTGGAAACATAATGGATATTGGTTTTGATCTCTATGTTCAACTTTTAAATGAAGCTGTTAGTAAATTAAAAAATGAAAATATTGAAATTGAAACTAGGACAATTATCAATCTATCTGCAAACTTTTACATTCCAGAAGCCTACATTCCCGATTCAAAACAAAAAATTGAATTTTATAAAAGATTTGAGGGCGCCTCTACCTTAGAAGAAATTGATGATTTATCTAAAGAAATGCAGGATAGATTTGGCTACTTTCCTCCAGAAGTAAACACTTTCATTTTATTAGAAAAAGTAAGAGCATTTTCAAGCCAAATGGGATTTGAGTCAGTTGTGGAAGACAATGGTGATATAAAACTAAAATCTGGCAATGTGTTCAAAGGGGATCCTTCGAAAATCATTTCCCTACTTTCTAAAAAAGAGAGTAGGCTTTATATTTTACCCAATGAGCCCGCAATTTTACGATTTAAACCCTTTCCTTCCTCAGAAGAAGAGAAGATTCGAAGTCTCCTCGATTTACTGAAAAAAATTGCAGGAAAATAGGGAAATAAAAAGATAGACTTCAAAAACAACTCTCAGGCCGAAACATGAAATTAAAACAAATATCCCTTCATTTAGCTACCATACTTTTCCTAATCTTAATTGTCTTAAATTGTAATGAAGATAATTCCCAACTAATTGAAACTATTGGTGGGGATAAAATAACAACAAATAGAATTAAGTCTGCATTTGAAACTGAAATCGAGTATTTTAGTAGAATGCAAAATTTAGAAAAAAAGAATTTAATTGAAATTATCAATAAAGATGTGGATGAATTAGATGAACAACTCAAACCAATTCAGCAAAAATTTCAAAAAAAGAATTTCTATGATAATTATAGAAACTCGGTAATTGTTAGAAGTGCCGCTGATAAAACTGGTTTTTCCAATCGACCTGAAATTAAAGATATTATTAAATACATAGAAACCCAAACTATTGCACAGCTTTATATTCAAGAAGAAGTTGAAAAAAAAATTAAAATATCAGATGAAGATGCTCAAAATGAATGCACCAGACTTCGTACTACTGATAAAAGATTTGTATCACTTCCTCTTGATAAGTGTACTTTAATTGCAAGAGGTTATTTAAAATCCAATCAATCTCAGGCCGAGTTTCAAAGAGTTATGGAGAGAATTAAAGAGAGAGTTGAAATCAAACACAATGATAAATTTGATTTAGACCAGTATCTAAAAAATGAATCCGATTTAAAAGACCCTGATACCAAAAAAATAGAAACTCCTAAATAAAAATTTGCATGAGTGATATTATAAACGTAGTACTGAGAAGTATTATTGAATCCATTACAGAATTTTTACCCGTCTCTTCGACGGGACATTTATTTTTATTTGGAAAATACTTTCCCTTTCAGAACATATCGGGAGGGGAAGAATTCGAGGATTTATTTGATATTTTTATTCAAAGTGGTGCAATTCTTTCAGTTGTAATGATTTATTTTGCCCTCTTAAAAGACAGGATATCCTCTGGTCTTCTATATGCCCTTAAAAAAGGGGGTGATATTAGAAGTTACCAATTTCTTGAAAATATAGTGATCGGATGTTTACCAATTATGATATTTGGATTTATATTCAAGAAATTCTTAGACACTGTAAAGTCTGGAGAGTATCTTTTGGTAATACTATCTCTGTCTTGGTTAGTGGGTGGAATAATGATTGTAGTTGTAGAGCGTTTTTTTAAGACCGAAAACAATCCAGATTTTAATGTTCTTAACAGAAAAAAAAGTATATTCATTGGAATATTTCAATGCATTGCACTTATTCCCGGAGTATCTAGAAGTGCTGCAACAATTCTCAGTGGAAGACTTCTTGGATTGAGTCGAAGGGAAGCGGCGGAATATTCATTCTTTTTAGCTATACCGGTTTTATTTGCGGCAGGTGCTTACAAATTAATAAAATATAGGGCTATATTAAATACAGAGAATATTCCATTTTTAGCGATGGGTTTTTCACTTAGCTTTATTTTTTGTGTTTTAGTAATACGATTGTTTTTAATTTATATAAAAACACATACTTTTGAAGCCTTTGGTATTTATAGAATCGTATTGGGTTCTGTTGTACTATACTTATTCTATTTGAAATAAAAAAATGGGATTCTTGGAATCCCTTCTTTTAATTTTGCTTAATAATCTCTCTTATTGTTGTAATAAATTCTAATTCTGATTCATCCGCTCCATCCGAACCGGCTATCTCTTGCATTGCCAAAAGTAAATTCTTTTTCATGATAACTGCCATATCTTTAATTGAGGCAATTAATTCTTCTTCGGTGAATTGGTCTAAATTATTCTCAACATTATCAAATTCAGAATTAGTAAATCCCAATGCTTTTAAAACTCCCAAACAACGATTCATTTCAGCAGGGGAGAGCTCTCCATCCATTCTTGTCAATTCAATACAGGTAATTATAAATGCTTCTCTATGTGTCATGATTTTAAATGAATATAAGCAAAGTTTTAAAGTCAAATAATATTTATAATTATCAATAATAAAGAATTAAGTATTTTCTAGCTTTAATTGAGAAGGATTACAAATGGTTGTGATTCAATTTTAGATTCGAGAGGAGATTATTTTTTGTAAATATTTAAAAAGTTTATCTAAGCCAGTTTTGTCTTAGTGTCATCTATTGAGGAAGTACATTCTCATAGTGCCTTTCCCCTTTACTTCAAATTCTCCGCGATCCTCAAAAGTATATTTATCTTTTAGTTTTTCAAATACATATTCTGAACAATTAATTCTTCCAATAAATCCATATGATTCCATGCGGGAAGCAATATTTACTGTATCACCCCATAAGTCGTACACAAATTTATTTTTACCAATCACACCTGCTACTATGGGACCTGCATTTATTCCAATTCGTATCGCAACTTCAATGTGTAGTTCTTCTTGAAGTTTTTTGAAAGTATCTATCATTTCCAAAGAAGCATCACATGTTCTTTCTAAATGATCAGGACTAGCAACAGGAATTCCACCTGCTAACATATAGCAATCACCAATTGTTTTTATTTTTTCTAAACCATACTTATTAACTACCCTGTCAAAACTTGAAAAAATTTCATTTAATATATCTACTAATTTTTCCTGTGAGGACATTTTGGAACTCATTTTAGTAAACCCTGCGATATCAGCAAAGAGAACACTCGCTTCCGGAAAATAATCCGAGATAATGTTTTCGCCTTTTTTTAGTCTTTCAGCTATACTCTTTGGTAAGATATTTAACAGAAGCTTTTCTGATTTATTCATCTCTTCTTCGAGTTGATTATTTAAAATACGTATTTTTTCAAGATGTTCGTTTAACTGTTTATTTTTTTTGGAAAGTAGTTTATAAGCATTTGCATTGTCAATTGCAATAGCAATATATGATGCCATTGTTCGTAGTACACTTAATTGATTCGAGTTATAAGCATCTATATTATAACTCTGTACACTAAAAATACCGATTAATCTATTTTCAACCTGTAAAGGTAAATATACTAAAGAATGAGTTATCTCATCCCATAAATTATGAATTTGTGTTACAAAGTCGGGATATTCATTATCAAGGTCTTTGATTATGATTTCATGATTACTCTTGATACATCTTGCAGATAGATTATCTTCATTCAAATTCTCAAAAGCCATGGATGGGATATATTTGTGGTTCTTTACTAAAAATTTATATTTGATTAGTCCTTTATCCTCTTCATACATACCTATTGTTATGATATCTGATTCCATGATATCTTCGATGTGCTCATTAATAGTTAAAATGATTTCTTTTGTATCGAGAGTGGAGGTCAATGTTTGTCCCAATTGACTCAAAGATTTTAAATTATTATAGGAAAGTTCTAACTTAGAATTGGTATCCACTAAGTCATTTTGTGTTTTAATTAGGCGTCTCTGATTGGAATCGCCAATTTTCATTAACTTAATTGATTGTTTTAAGAGTGCATTGTACTTAGATCCCATGAGTCTATACTCTTCAGAGAGAGTATCTAAACCGAGATCATTATTTAAGTTTTCTTTAAACCGTAAAAGGAGATCCTGCTCATCTTTAAAAAAATCCTCTACCGAATCTCCATGTTTCTCCATGAAAATTTAGAAATAGACTAGTTGAAATGGAACTTTTAGATCGCTAGAGAATTCTTCTCCTGTTTCTTTCATGTCGTCATCATCTTCTTCATAGTACCAATTGATTTCTACTTTTCCTGCATTAACAAAATACTTATCTAAAGAATCAAGAATATCTATAACACATTTAGAAGAGCTGGTATTAAAGTAATTTAATTTAAAATTAACCTTTAATTGAATTTTATCTTGAATGCATTTATTTAACCAATCGTAAACGGGTTTATAAAAACCCAAAGAATTTTCTGGATATGATTCTCCAATGATTTCCAAAAGTCCATTATCATAATCCATTATTACTTCCGGGGAGGATTTTGATCTTGGGATTACTATTTTTTCCATTATTGATTTTCCTTTTTAAATGTTACTGTTAGAGCCATAAAGGAATTGAAGTCATCCACAGGTGTAATATCACACTGTAGGGGATTTTCAGATTTTCTAGCAATATCAATTAAGCCCACTCCTGCACCCTTACTATCAGCATCGGTAGGATTACGGATTTTTTCTTGATAATAAGCCTTTAACTCGTCTTTATTCATTTTATTAACAGTTTCACAACGATCTTTTATCTTCTGAACCTTATCTTTTAAGACTAAATTACCCGAACTCAGATAAAAAAAGTCTTTTTTCTCTCTCAAGATGATGATTCCTACTCCAGAGTTGCCATCAGAACTGAGTTCTTTTTCAACAGAGTATCTTACTATATTTTGTGCTAATTCGATAAATACTGCAAAAATCTTTTTTGTATTTGTTTCTGTACTCAGAGAAGAACGAATCATTGAGCCAAATTCAGTTACCACTTCTTGAGAAATAGCACCTTTGAATGATAAAAGGATTTTATGGTCTCTAATTGCTTCATATTGCTCGTAGAGATCTACTGAATTCACGTTTACATTCCCTGTTATACTTTTTATTCTGTCAACCATATACTTTTCCATATCCTCAATTAAACAAAATTCCAATGACAGTAATGTCATCTCTTTGGGGCTCAATTCCCGAATGGTTTTTTAGCTCTTCGGCAAATTTTAATTTTTGTGTCTCTCCATCAAGATTACTGTATCTCATGATTACTTCATGGAGTCCTTTGGACCCTATTTTTTTACCCTCTGAATTGGGTTGATCCTGGAATCCATCTGTTGTTAAGTATATTGCAGTACGTTTGCCTTTTTCTATTGGGATTTCTGTATTTGTGAAAAATTTGTCATCTGTTTTTTGTTTTCCACCAATAGAGTCCTTATCTCCTTTATAAGTGTGAAATTCTCCATTTTTTACCATAAATAATGGTCTATGTCCACCCGAGAAAACAACCCTGTCTTTATCAACTCTACAGAGACAAATTTCCATTCCATCCCTAGATGCATCCTCTTTGACATCTTGTTTTAGGGCGATTCTAATATTCCGATTTAGGTGGTTTAATATATCTGCCGGTTCATAAATCTTGAGTTCCTTTACTATTTGATTGAGTATTGCAGATCCTATCATAGACATGAAGGCACCGGGAACTCCATGACCCGTGCAATCTACAGCCGCTATAAAACTAGATTCTCCATTCTCGGCGAACCAAAAGAAATCTCCAGATACAATATCCTTAGGAAAAAAACTAATAAAGAAATCGTCATATTTTGTTTTTATAAAAGACTTAGAGGGAAGAATTGCCTCTTGGATTGTTTTTGCATATTGAATACTATCTGTTATATGCTTATTTTTATCTGCTAATTCATCATTAGCCTTTTTTAATTCTTTTGTTCTTTCCTCAACTCTATGTTCCATATTGGAGTAGAGAAGGGCATTATCTATGGATAT
>CANGZW010000028.1 GCA_947458405.1 Leptospiraceae bacterium | reverse complement strand
TATGATAAGTCCTTAGATTTTTATTTTAAAGAATTAAAGTTAAGAGAAAAACTTAATCTTCAAGAAACAGAAAGTTATGCTAATTCATTATATTGGATAGGAAGTAGCTATAATTCCAAAGGTGAATATGATAAGTCCTTAGATTTTTATTTTAAAGAATTAAAGTTAAGAGAAAAACTTAATCTTCAAGAAACAGAAAGTTATGCTAATTCATTATATTGGATAGGAAGTAACTATTATTCCAAAGGTGAATATGATAAGTCCTTAGAATACCATCTTAAAGAATTAAAGTTAAGAGAAAAATTAAATCTTCAAGAAACAGAAGATTATGCAACTACTTTATATTGGATAGGAAGAAATTATAATTCCAAGGGAGAAAATGATAAGTCGTTAGATTTTTATTTTAAAGAATTAAAGTTAATAGAAAAACTGAATCTTCAGGATACAGAAGATTATGTTAATACTTTAAATTGGATAGGATATAATTATAATTCCAAAGGAGATTATGATAAGTCCTTAGAATACTACTTTAAAGAATTAAAGTTAAGGGAAAAACTGAATCTTCAGGATACTAAAGATTATGCAGCTGCTTTAAATTGGATAGGATATAATTATAATTCCAAAGGAGAATATGATAAGTCGTTAGATTTCTATTTTAAAGAATTAAAGTTAAGGGAAAAATTAAATCTTCAGGATACAGAAGATTATGCAACTACTTTATATTGGATAGGAAGAAATTATAATTCCAAGGGAGAAAATGATAAGTCGTTAGATTTCTATTTTAAAGAATTAAAGTTAATAGAAAAACTGAATCTTCAGGATACCAAAAATTATGCTGCTGCTTTAAATTGGATAGGATGTAACTATAATTCCAAAAGAGAATATGATAAGGCTTTAGATTTTTATTTTAAAGAATTAAGGTTAAGAGAAAAACTTAATCTTCAAGAAACAGAAAGTTATGCTACTTCTCTATCTTGGATAGGAAATACCTATAATTCCAAAGGTGAGTATGATATAGCCTTGGATTACTATTTTAAAGCCTTAAAAATCAAAGAAAAACTTAAGCTTCAAATTACAGATAGTTATGCTACTACTTTATATTGGATAGGAAGAAACTATAATTCCAAAGGAGATTATGATAAGTCCTTAGAATACTATTTTAAAGAATTAAAGTTAAGGGAAAAATTAAATCTTCAGGATACAGAAGATTATGCTTATACTTTATATAGAATTGGATTATCTTACGAAAATAAAGATAATTCTAGTAAAGCTATAGATTATTATGAGGAAGCACAAAAAATTAGAAAAAAGCTAGGTTTAAAACATACTCAGGCTTATATAAATACCGAGAAAAGGATAAAGAAATTAAAAGGATTTAGCATATTTGATCTATTTAATTTTTAATAAAATTTTATTTGAGATATTAAAGAAGCTAATAAAAGATATCAATAAGAAATCAATTGATGTATTGAAAATTTTTTTAGTAAATAAAGTAGAAGGAGAAAAATTATCTAAAAAAATAGAAAAATTTTTTAGAGATGAAAATTCTGAAGATGTATTTTGTATCTTAAAAGCATTTAGAAATAAAGTTGCACACGGGGGAATCAATGCTTCCATTTCCTTAAATGATAGCAATGGTGATAAATTGGGGAATGTTACTTTTAAGCAATCTAGTTTAATTTATAAATCTATGAGTGAACTACAAATTGAGATAATTGATACATGGTTTTTAACTAAAATAAAGTTATAACTGTTTTCATTATAACTATATTTTTTCATTTTTAAATAAATTAATCTAATTTACTAGTTTCTATTCATCATCCCCTTAATTTCTTCAATCATATATGGAGCCGATTTACTACGTACATAAAAATGACTATTGGGACAAACATGAACTAAATCATTAATGGGATCTATTATATAATTTCCTTTGATTTCCGATAGAGGCTTTGTACGATGAACATTAATTTTATTCTTACCTATAGAACCATAAACTTTTTCAAAATCGAATTTGCAAATCGTACACTGCATTATCTATTTAACAAAAAGGAAAGTCCCTAAAAACCAATTTTACTTATTTTAGATACTCCTCCACTTCAATTACAGAAGACACGTAGCTGCATGATGAATTTAATCCAGAAGATTTTGAATGAGGAATCGTTGCTTATGACTATCATAACAGATTAAAAAAGACTTGATTTTAAATTAACAAACCTCAAGATTTAGGTATAGAATAAAAAAATCTAATATTAGGCTATTTTCATGAATCAAATAGAAGAATTAAAAAATGTAATACTTAAAAATAAAAATAGATTAATGGAGAACTATAACTTAAAAAGTATAGGAATTTTTGGTTCATATATAAAAGGAGAAGAATCTATAAATAGTGATTTAGATATTTTAGTAGATTTTTCTAATCCAATTGATTTATTTAAATTTCTAGAACTAGAAGAAGAGCTTCAAAATATTTGTAGTTTAAAAGTTGATTTGGTTTCAGTAAAATCACTTAAGCCACACATCGGGAGACAAATTCTTAGTGAAGTTCAATACATATGAAAAGAATATCTGGAATGAGGGACAAATTAATTCATAATTATTTTGGAGTAGATTATGAAATGGTATGGACTGTGGTTATTGAAAGATTACCTGAAATTAAATCTCCTCTTGAATCAATTCTAAAAGAGGAAAATAGTAAAATGTAAATCCCCTAAACATAAATCCAAGTCTAGACCTTCAATATGCTACTCTCAGCCTAAATATCCTATCCAAGTTATTCGGTAAGACATGTGGTTGTGATAATTCTAATCTCCTCTACTTCAAAGTTAAGAACAGACCTACTGTAGCCAGATGTAAGAAATGCCACAAACAAGTGAGCATCACTTCTCATACACCACTTGAAAATTTTAAGCTACCATTGAGCTATTTTTCCTATGTAGTTCATGATTGTCTTATGCAGTATCCAAAGAGTATTACTTCCACAGAAATATCCAGAAAACTAGAACTGCCATACAAGACTGCATACTATCTAAAGAGAAGAATTCAAATCTTCTTTACATTGCTCAATGATAAACTCCAAAAGCAAATGTATCAGGAACTCAGTGAATACAATGAGAAACATCCAATAAAATTGCCTAAAAATGGTGATTTGAGGGAAGTTTTACAAAATGAGCCTGTAGCAGTAGCCGACTCTGTTGTATTGTATTCCAGTTCACTCAGAGCGAACAAGCATCGTTCAAGGAGGTATAAGACTGGGACATCTTCTATCTATCTATCGAATACATTGGGTGGTGAACAGAAGGGTGTTCTTGTTCATACTGTAGGTATCAATCATGGTATGACATTTTACAAATCAATACCTTTAAACAATCAAAACTTTTTGGGTGGGGATTTGGATGAGAAGATACCTAAGAACACCATACTATTCACCGATGAGGGGTATTCCTTTCTATGGGATAGAATGAATCATAGGATGGTAAATCAATCTAAGAAGAGTAGTGACCCAAGATACAACCTATCTAGGGAGAGATGGATAACTAAGGAAGGTGTATCTTCTAATGGTGCTGAGGCTAGGAATAATCTACTAAAACAGTCCTTTAGAAGTTACAACTATATATCACCTAAATGGTCACAGCTCTATCTGGATGAATTGGCATTTTTGGGGAATGTTAGATTCTGTGAACCATTGAGAAAGGTGCTATTTGGACAGTATGCTGATTCGGAACTTGTGGCACTTGGTGATAAGGACTAAAATCTGCCCCGGGAGGGAATCGAACCCCCACTGTTGGTTCCGAAGACCAATATTCTATCCGTTGAACTACCGGGGCTGTTTATTGTTTTCTAAGATTATTTATTTCGAATGGATGTAAAGTTAATTTTTAGGAATATTCATGGGAAGAATTTAAAGTTTACCAGGTAAAATGCCTGCAAAAGTATAACAATCTTATGGATATTACACATGAAAGACTTTAAAAAATTTAAATTTATATATAAGCAAACTGTAACCTGGGGTGATCAGGATGCTTTTGGGCATGTAAACAATGTGCAGGTAGTACGTTATTTTGAAAATGCAAGGGCACAATATTTTACGGTAAATAAGATTTGGGAAGATTTTGGAAATAAAATAAAAAAGGGAATGGTGATTACAAATTTAAATATTAATTATAGAAAACAAATTAAATATCCGGCTGAATTACAAATATACTTAGGTATTACAGAAATATCTTCTAGAAAATTTAAAGTAGAATGTAGTATGGTAGATAATGAAGTTGTTTCTGTTACAGGTTCGGCAGAACTTATCTGGTTTGACTTTGAGTCAGGAAAGCCAACCCTACTTCCCGATTATATTAAAGATTTAATTGAATAGTTAATTATTTATTTTTTATCGCTGTATAAATATTGAGAGCGAGATCTTTTGATATTTCAGGAATACTTTCAAGCTCATCAAGAGTTGCATTCTCTATTTTTTTCTTCCCTAAAAAATAGGAATAGATTAACTTTTTTCTTTTAGGTCCGACATCTTTAATATTATCCAAAATTCCCTTTAGGGTTGCTTTATTTCTTCGACTTCTGTGATGCGTAATACCAAATCTATGAGCCTCATCTCTTAATTGTCTTAGAAGTCTAACTCCAGGAGAATCTATTGGAAATGAATATGGATACTTTTCTCCGGGAAAATAAACTTCTTCTCTTTTTTTGGCAAGTCCAATCATAGGAATTTGATTTAATTCTAAGGCAATTGCCGCTTCTGTTGCTCGCGTTAACTGTGTTGTACCACCATCGATTACAATTAGGTCGGGAAGACTTTCATCTTCATTCAACAATCTCTGCAATCTTCTTGCAATAACTTCATGCATCATGCCCGGATCATTGATTCCTGTATAACTTTTTATATTATAATGTCTGTACCCTGATTTGTATGGATTTCCATCCACAAACATTACGCCACTTCCCACGGGCTCAGAGCCTTGAAAATGACTAATATCATAGCATTCAATGACTTGTGGTAGCTTTTCCAATTTTAATTTGTCTTTTAAGTCTTTTAAAGCCTCATTTTGACTTTTTAGTTTTGTTGCCAGGACTCTCTCAACTAGATTTAATTCGGCATTTTTTATAGCTAAATTATAAATTCCTTTCGACTTACCCTGTGCGGAAGATTTTATACTTATTTTTTTTCCAGAGTTATTTCGTAATACTGATTGAATTGAATCAAATTCTTTATTATTTATATTTGGAGTCCGTATTACATTTGGAATAAAGTTATTATTTAAATAATATAATTTTATAAAAGAAAGATAGGCTTCATCATCTTTGGAGTTATTCATTCCATCTAAAGCGAAGGATTTTTTTCCTTCTAGTCTGCCCTCTCTAATTTCAAAAACTACCATTTGACCTGTATCATCTTTTCTTGCAATGGCTAAAATATCCTCATCTTCTTCACCGGAAGAAACTACTATTTGTCTTTTATTTAAGATTTGAATAGCAGTTATCATATCCCTATAGATTGCCGCCCTCTCAAACATCATCTTTAGAGAGTATTCATCCATAGCTTTTTTTAATTCTTTGATCAAATCATCTTTTTTTCCCTCTAAAAATTTGATCACTTGATTTACTACTTTTAAATAATCTTCTTGTAATACATTTCCCTGACAGGGACCCAAACATCTTTTAATGTGAAAATTTAAACAGGCTCTTTGTGGTTTCTTTAAGGGTAATTTAAGTGGGGTTTTTCTAATTGGAAATATTTTTAATACCAAATTTAATAAATCTCTAACAGCTTTTACATCAGTATAGGGACCGAAATATTTTTTTCCATCTGATTTAACTTTTCGTGTAAGATAAATCATTGGATACATTTCATCAGTAGAAACACAGATAAATGGATATCGCTTGTCGTCTTTTAATCTAATATTATATTTGGGAAAATATTTTTTAATTAAATTTGCTTCTAAGATAAGGGCTTCTAATTCGTTATTTGTAATAATCCAGTCCAAATCATGTATTTCACTTTGAAGGGATAATGTTTTTAAATCAGTGATATTAGGGTTTAAGTAACTTCTTACCCTGTCAGATAATTTTAAGGCTTTACCCACATAAATTATATTATTTTGTTGATCTTTCCAGAGATAACAACCGGATTCTGACCCGAGATTTTTTATTTTTTGTCTTATAATTTCAAATTGTAATCCCTCTACCATTGGCTAAAAGAATCGTCCTGAATTTTTTCATAGTATTTCATAATTTCATTATAATTATTATATATATTTTTGTTAAATTTTTTAGCATCATATTGAGATACAAAAAGTAGTCCCCTTGTCGAGCTAGAAATAAAGATATTATCTGCATTTTCTAATTCTTGAAGATAAAATATTCCTTCTTTTATTTTAAAATCTAATTTATTACAAATATCTAATATTTTACTTCTGGTTACTCCCTCTAAAATAGATGATTTTATATCCGGAGTGAAAAGTACATCCTGCTTTGACCAAAATATATTACAATAGGAGCCTTCTGTTATAATATTATCTGCTGTTGTCATCAAACCTTCATCAAAGCCTTTTTTTTTGGATTCAATATAACTCAATAAGGAAAAGTAATTTGCTGAAATTTTTACATTGGATGGATAAATGGGAGGATATGGTTTCTTGATTGTAGATAGTGTTAGTCTTATATCAGTTGGACTTTGTTTTATTTCTTCAATTCTAATAAATGTACTACATTTTTTAGAATTTGTAATATTATTTATATTCCCCGGAGAGGTTATTACTCGCAGTCTTCCATCTATAATATTATCTTTTTCGATTAATTTTTTTATTCTAATTTTTAAATCTCCAGAATCTGGAAATGGTATATTAAAAAAATCACAACTTGTTTTAAGTCTTAGTAGATGTTCATCATAAAATGCTACTTTTTTATTTTTAATGTATAATGTTTCATATACACTAAATCCATAAAATACAGATGCATCTAATGGACTCAATACCAAATCATTTTCGTTATACAACACTCCATTTATATCAATCATAATTCATAAAATTACTCTCTTAATTTTTCTTATCCTCTTTAAAGTTTACTAAAAGTATCAAAACACTTAAAATTACTATAAACGAAAATCTAAATGTGGTGACAGGCCCCTTTGTGAAATAAATCAACGAAAAAACTAGTGGTGCAAAAGCTCGCGCCAATGATCCAAATCCCCTCATAATACCCAAATTTTTACCCTGCTCATCCTGAGAGGAATAAATTGAGGCTAAGGAAGATATTCCCGGATTTAAAAATGCACTTCCTATGGACAAAAAACTTAATGCTACAAAAATAACGGGTAAATTCTTGGATAATGTTATAATAATAAATCCAATTAATAATGAAAGTGAACCAAAAATAGCAATTTTTTTCTCAGAAACTTTTCCTGATATTCTTCGTATTACACCGCCCTGAATCAGTATTACAATACTTCCCATATACACAAAACTATACCCAATCTCTCTAGGAGAAAAATTTAAAGATTCATAAAAAAAGAAATTAATACAAAATTCAAATCCTGAAAATCCTAAGGTGAATAAAAAATAAATTAGACATATTTTTGGAAGTTGTACGACATCACTTTTAAAAATCCCAAAAACCGGATGAGAGAATCCTCTCTTGATTGGATTAACCTGTGAAATAAATGTTTCTTCAAATAAAAATATTATCATTAAAAAATTTACAAAAGAAACAATTACTGAAATCAGTGCTGAAGATGAATATATTGTAGTACCTATACTACTTAAAAATGGAAAGATAGATAGTAAATTATACCCTGACATGATACCTCCTAAAGGAGGACCAAAGATAAAGCCAAGTCCAATTCCTGCTCCTATAATTCCCATGCCCTTTGCCCTATCTTCTTTGCTAGTCATATCGGCCATGGAAGCACTCGCAACGCTTATGTTTCCCCCCATAATTCCAGTCACTACTCTAGATAGTACAAAGGTTGAAAAACTGCCCGAAAAAAACCAAATTAGATATCCGGCTAAACTGCCAAAACTAGTAAAAATCAAAATTCGTTTTCTTCCACTCGAATCACTTATTTTTCCCCAGATAGGAGAGAAAATAAACTGAAGGATAGCATATATACTACCTATTAATCCCCCAAATAGTACAATAAAATAAGGATTATTCTGAGTAGCTAGAAATCGCTCCACAATTGATATAAAAAAGGATAATACTTCATCATTTCCTTGGGATAAATAAAATTTTAACGTATCAGGAAAGAGGGGAAATATGACAGAAAAGCCCATCATATCTATAAATACTGTTAAAAATAGAATAAATTTATTTTTGCTTTTCATCTTGTAATAAAACTAAAATCAAAGTTTACCAGACATAAAAGCAAAAATTGAAATTTGTTAACTTATGCCGCTCTGTTTTTTTTAGATTTTTTAGATTGACCCTTGCTAGTTAATTCTTGCATCTCAGAAATTTTACTCTTTATTGACTCATTTAATATATTTTTTTGATTTTCCTTATTATTAGAAAATAAAGCTATATCTTTTTGAATTTTTTGGCTAATTTCTTCCAGTTTTTCCTGAATATTTCCCTCTAGTTTCTTTGAATCCCTGAGAATTTTTTTCAATAATTCCTCTATTTGAAGGATTTGTTGCGTTTTTTCTTTTTCTCCAAGGGCAACTAATTTATTAATTTCATGCTCCATCGAATTGAGTGATTTTTTTACATCCCCATATGATTCTATACATATTCCAATGGTTAGATTTATAAAATTGCTGATTGTACTGTTCATAAATTGTGATCACACACCTACTTTTCTTGAAATAAATAAAATTGTTCTTAAGTTATCAACAAAATTTTAAAGAAAAATAAAAATAACTTAAGAGAAAGATGCATGGAGTTGTCAAAATAAGGATAAACAGTAATTTGGATGGATATGAATTTAGAGTTTATCAGTGGTTTAAATGAACCCCAAAAATCGGCAGTTTTGCATACTGAGGGACCCCTTTTAATATTAGCAGGTGCGGGTTCCGGAAAAACAAGGGTCATCACACATAGAATTGCTCACTTAATTATAAATAAAAATATTTATCCCTATAAAATTTGTGCCCTAACATTTACAAACAAAGCCGCAAAAGAAATGCAGGAGAGGGTAATTAAATTACTTTCTAATTCTGGAAATTTAGTCATGATTAAGACTTTTCATTCCTTGTGTTTGTATATACTTAGAAAATACCCAGAAAAAATAAATTTACATTCAGGATTCACTGTTTATGATACATCTCTCTCCGAATCACTTCTAAAAGAAATTATTAAAGACCTATCCCTTGATAATAAGGCTTTTAAACCTAAGAATATATCATCTGTAATACAAAATTCAAAAGATAAGATGATTTTACCGGAAGAGTTTTTAGATGAATTACCCAAAGACTCTTTTTATAAATCCATTGGTAAAATATACACTCTATATGAAGAAAGAAAAATGGAAAGAAATGCCCTCGATTTTGGTGATTTGATACTTAAAACTGTAATACTCTTGAAAGAATATCCAGAAATTAAAAATTACTATAATAATTTATGGGAATATATAATGGTAGATGAATACCAGGATACCAATAAATGTCAATATATTCTCACAACACTGCTGGCCGGTGAGAAAAAAAATATATGTGTAGTTGGGGATGATGATCAGTCTATTTATTCATGGAGAGGTGCCGATATTCGGAATATTTTAGATTTTGAAAAAGATTATAAAAATACATATATTGTAAAACTAGAGGAAAACTACAGATCTACTCAAAATATAATCACTGCCGCGGGTTCACTTATTAAAAACAATTCTGATAGAAAAGATAAAACACTTTTTACCAACAAAGAGATAGGAAAAAAAATTACCCTAACCGAGTGTCCATCCGAAATGGACGAAGCAAGATTTGTATTAAATAAGATCAAAGATTTGTATAAATTTACAGGTAAATACTCAAAAATTGCAGTATTTTATAGAACAAATGCCCAATCTAGATTTTTTGAAGAAGCCTTACGGGAAAATAATATACCCTATAAAATATATGGTGGGTTTAGATTTTACGATAGGGCTGAAATTAAAGATATGATGGCTTACCTCACAATATTAATCAATCCGGATGATACGGGAAGTTTATTAAGAATCATCAATTTTCCTCCACGTGGACTTGGTGATACGAGTCTGGAAAAACTTAGATTAAATGCCATAGAAAATAATGTTTCGGTATTTGAGATACTCAAAAGAGGTAATACGGATCTCAGAAAATCTGCTAAACTTTCTATTGAAAACTTTTTATCAAATTACAATGATCTATCAATAATGATAAAAAATAATATGAATCCTTCTGCAATTGCAAAATCATTGGTAGTACAAATGGGTATAGAAGATGAACTTAAAAAAAATGCCGATCCAGAATCTCTCGATAGACTCGAAAACATAGAACAATTTATAGAATCCATTCAAGAATACGAAGATTCCACTGAAAATCCAAATCTTTCAGAATACTTAAATATGATTTCTCTCTATACTTCAGAAGAAGATGGCGTAGAAATAACCGACTATATAACCCTAATGACAGTTCACAACTCCAAGGGATTGGAATTTGATACTGTATTTCTGACAGGGATGGAGGAAGGTACCTTTCCTCATTTTATGAGTTTAGAAGAAAAAATGGGTGTAGAGGAAGAAAGAAGACTCTGCTATGTTGCTATCACCAGAGCCATGCAAGATCTTTATATTTCCCACTGCCAGTATAGTAGAAAGTATGGAGAAATCCAGAAGAGAGAGCCCAGCCGATTTTTATCCGAAATCCCTGAAAATCTTTTTCAAACAGGTTCAGAAATAAGTTACCGTACTCCCATTCGAGCCCCCTTTGCAAAAGAGAGAGAAATCAAAGAAAAAACGAATTTTCAGGCAAATTCAATCAACAATAGTACTTTCAAAGTTGGTTCAAAAGTGAAACATAGAGAGTATGGTATAGGAAAAATCGTTGATATATCTGGGGTGGGCGATAACAAGAAAGCAAAGATTCGATTTGGCTACACCGAAAAGAACTTTTTACTGGTCTATACTCCTCTAGAAATTGTTGAAAATTAAGATAAATTTTTAGATTTTTTTTTAAAAAACATTTAAAATTAGTATTTGCAATTATCTTTATATTCCGATTATAGTATTAAAAAAATATGAAGGTTGTTTCTTTATGCTAAGAATTATTATTTTGGCCCTATCAGTTACTCTCTTATCAGCTCAATCAATACTGGCCGAAAGAATTTTAGGTACTCCGGGTATAATTAGTGAGTTTTCACAAGTGGAAGAGCTTGTAAAAAATAAAAAAATCAGTAGAGACTATAGAAAAAAGACTCTCGAAAAGAATTTAATAAATGCAGTTAGATTTACTTTTTTAAGAAAATATCCAGATTATCAGGAAAAAGTAAAGGATCTCAATCCTACCAGTATTTCTTTTGAACAACAAAAGGGAACTTTTAACTATTTTTTGAAATACAAAGATTATTTCTTATACTATAATTTTGCAGTTGATCCTGAAGTTTATGTTCAAATCCCAGCAGATGAAAAGTTCTACATCAAAAATGCTGATATTTTAGAAGATGAACCTCCAACCAAGGAAGCTCCTGCCAAATAATTTTGCTCTCTATTCTTAAAACCATCCTTCCCTCTGTTTTGAAAGCGGGGGAAGAGGTTTTAAAAATTTACAATTCCCCCTTTTCTGTCTCATACAAAAAAAAAGATGATCCCCTCACCCAGGCTGATTTAGTTGCCAATCAAATAATTTCACAATCCATTCATCAGCACTTTCCGGGAGATTTTATTCTTTCAGAAGAAGAAAAAGAACTTCCCGATCGAAACCAATTCCAAAATATCTGGCTACTCGATCCAATTGATGGTACCAGAGAATTTGTTAAAAAAAATGGACAATTTGCTATTAGCGTAGGTCTTTCAGTGGGAGGGAGTCCCGAATTGGGAATAGTTTTTAACCCTGCTACATCTGAGCTTTTTTTGGGAATTAAGAATTTAGGAGTTACCTATTCAACTCCGGATTCTCCTGATTTAATAAATTGGAGTAGATCATTAGAAATCTCTCCTACCAAATATCCCCCTCATTGTCTTGTTTCAAACTCTGAATTTAATAAAGGATCCTATTCTGATTCTTTCTGGAAAGATGAAGTACATATTCTTCCATTGGGTTCAATTGCTTACAAATTAGCTCTTCTTTCTGCGGGAAAATCAGATCTCTGCATATCCTTACGTCCAAAAAGTGATTGGGATATAGGTGCAGGTGTTGCATTGGTATTAGCTTCGGGAGGAATCTGTCAGACAATAATCGGAGCAAAAGAATTTAATTTTTCAGAAAGAGAAACTGTCAAAGATGGTATTTTTGCCGGCAAGAAAGAGCTTATTGTTTCTCTATTAGATAAGTATTCATCATTTATAATTAGTAATTTTTCAGATTACGAGAATTAATATGTCATACAGTATTAATACATCCAATTCAAAGCTGAAAATAAATTTAACAAACGGTGGTAAAATTGAGAGTCTTACACTAAGTTCCAAAAAGACGAAATCATCTAAAGAAATTATACAAAATAAAAATGAAAATTTTTTCTTATCAGGATCTTATTTATTATACCCCTATGTAAATAGATTAGAAAGTGATAATATTAATTATAAAAATTTTAATATTAAACTACAAGATTGTTTTAAGGACAATAACAACTACCCTATTCATGGATTATATTTTAATACTAAAAGAAAAATTATAAATGAGATAAGTACCTCAAATGAATCACGTTTAACAATTCAAGCAGAATCTTTTCAACAGTCATTTCCTGAATTTAATGAAACTTTTATTTTAAGAGAAAATAGCCTCGAAATCATAACTAATTTTATAAATAAATCCAATAATATCCAATATTTTAGTTATGGGTATCATCCCTACTTTCAGCTAGAAGGTAATATATATTCCTATAAATTAGAATCTAATTTATTTGATGTACTACCATTAAATAATGATCTTTTACCGAAGAAATATTTTTTAGAGAATCACAGAAATTATTTATTTAAAAATTTTGAAACTTTATCTGATAAAAAATTTGATCATTGTATCACAAATCTAAGTTTAAGTGAAAATCCATTTGTAAAAATTTTATCCTCAAAATCTGATACTGCAATTCTAATTGAAAGTTTTTTACATAAAGATTACATATCACTTCCCTATTTTCAAATTTACACACCCCCTGATGGTAAATCAATTGCCATTGAACCACTCACTTCATCTGGAAATGTCTTTTTAAATCCGATTACATCTCCTATAGAAATCCTTCCCTTTGAGGAAAAAAGGGGAAAAATCAAAATTAGTTTTGAATAAAACTTTTGACTTAAATCAATTCTTATGTTCCTATTGAATTATGAAGAATATAATCATATTATTACTAGTTTTGTTACTATCCAATTGTGTAAAAAAAGAGGCGGATGGAAAAGAGTTCTGTGAAAAAAACTGTAAATCTGCCTGTGAAATGGCCGGGGGAAATATTGACTCCTGCATGAGTAATTGCGTGGGACCCTGTGAAAACTCAGGACCGAATCCATTCTACAAGAAATAAGTTTTTTAAAATAAGACTTTTTTTTTTATCCAATCATTCGATTCTTAATTTATGACCCCTGAAGCCCACAAAAATTCTGATTTCTTAGGAACAGATGATGCCCGCCATATAAGGATTTTAGCAGACTATGCGTATGCAGACAGTGTATTAGAAAAAGAGAAAATAAAAGATACTATTGTTATCTTTGGTTCTGCTCGAATTAAACCCGCTCAGACAAACAAGGGGATTCTTACAAAGTACTATGAAGAAACTGAAATCATCTCCAAAAAACTTACCGAATGGTCTATATCTCTCTCTAGCACCGGGACTCAGGATAGACTTCTAGTTTGCACGGGAGGTGGTCCGGGAATAATGGAAGCAGGCAACAAGGGCGCTTGGTTGGCTGGGGGCAGAAGCATTGCCTTAAACATAAAACTACCCCATGAGCAATACCCCAATCCCTATGTAGTGCCGGGATTAACCTTTACATTTCATTATTTTTTTATGCGAAAATTATGGTTCATAAGCCTTGCAAAAGCTGTTATTGTCATGCCCGGGGGATTTGGAACCATTGATGAACTATTTGAAAGTCTTACCCTTATCCAAACCAAACGATCCCATAAAATTCCTGTTGTTCTCTATGGTTCCGAATTTTGGAAAAAAGTGATCAATTGGGAGTATCTTTTGGAAAATGAGTTAATTGACAGTGCGGATCTATCTCTCTTCCATTTTTCGGATGATGTGAATGATACTATTGATTATTTAAAGAAAACCATTGATTTAAGCCTATCCGAAACTCCAAATCTTAAAAAATAAGGATTTTTAAATTTTTAAATATTGACAAAAAGTTAAATTTTTAAAAAATAGCTAAAAAGGATATTGTATGGCTAGAAAGTGTGTAGTAACAGGTAGAGGAACAATGTATGGAAATGCAGTGTCCCATTCTCATTTAAAAACCAGAAGAATTTGGAAAGTGAATATTGTTAAAAAAAATATCTTCTTAGAAGATGAAAACAGATGGGTCTCTGTTAAAATATCCACCCGGGCACTTAGAACTCTTCGTAAAAAAGGACTCAAAGCGGCAATTAAAGACAATGGTGGAGATTTAAGAGCAATCGCTCCTAAAAAATATGTTGGTAAAACTCTTCACCCTTCTAAAACAAAAAAACCCACTACTTAAAAAATTCAACCCAACCCTTTATTAGAGTTGGGTTTCTCATTTCTCTTATAAAAAATTAAACTATACTCAATGCCGAAAACAAGTCTAGCTGTTAAGGTATATTCTCTTTTGAAAAAAGAATTTGGAGACGTTAGTTGCCCCCTTCATTTCACACAAAATCATGAGCTAGCTATTGCCGTAATCCTGAGTGCCCAGTGCACAGATGAAAGGGTAAATCAAGTTACCCCAGAATTGTTTAAACGATACCCTACACTAGAGGCTTTTTCTAAGGCTGACTTAACTGAGTTAGAGACATTGATTTATTCTACGGGATTTTACAAAAATAAAGCCAAGTCTATCCTGGGCTTTTCTAAGCAATTAATTAAGAATTTTAACTCAGAACTTCCAAAAACAATAGAAGAGCTAACTACCCTCCCCGGGATTGGTAGAAAAACAGCCAATGTAATACTTAACGAAATTTATAAAATTACTGAGGGAATTGTTGTTGATACACATGTGAAACGTATTTCAAAAATTCTTACATTTACTAAGGAAACTGATGTTGTAAAAATTGAACAGGATTTGATAAATATATTTCCTAAAAAGTATTGGTTGAATATTTCCCTTTATATTATTTTTCTGGGTAGGAAGTACTGTAAGGCTGGAAGACCAGATTGTAATAATTGTGTATTGCAGAAAATTTGCCCGGGGGCTAAAATAAAATGATAAATCACGATGGAATGGAATTGATCACACAACACCATGTAATGTCAAAAGACTTAAATGCACATGGAAACCTATTTGGTGGAATTATGCTAGCTTGGATTGATGAAGCCGCCGCTATCTATATAATGAGAAAAATTGGCTATACAAACATAGTAACCGTAAATATGGACAATGTAAATTTTATGACCCCGGGAAGAAATGGAGATATAATTCAAATTTATGGTGAAATTGAAAAAATAGGAAAATCCTCAATTGTTATAAAAACGAACTCTATCAGTCTGGCTATGGGTAGTCATAACAAGAGGGATGTCATTCAATGCAAGGTGACTTTTGTATGTTTGGATGAATTGGGTAGACCCTTTCCATATTTTGAAATGAATAAAGAACGTAAAATAATATGAGCTTACAATTTCCTGTCTCGCCTGAAAAAAATTCATCTTTACGCGCGAAAATGGAAAGATTGGGCATAAATGATTCCGAACTAGTAGAGAGTTTTACACATGCCAAAGGAAAAGGTGGACAGAACGTCAATAAAGTGGAAACAGCCGTTCACCTCAAACACCTACCCTCCGGCATTGAAATAAAATGCAGTGTTTATAGAACACAGGGTTTAAATCGCTATAAGGCCAGAGCCATCCTTTGCGAAAGGTTAGAAAATTTAAACAAACCCAATCCCTTAAGAGAAAAAATTATTCGAAGCAAAGTAAAGAAAAGACAGAGAACTAGAAAAAAAGGTTTGGAAGAAGAGCGAGATTTAGAATAACGTTAGGCTAATATGGAAAAAGATCAAGTTACCCTTGAAGATGCACTCGGACATGGTTTGCGAGAAGAAGAATTTGAAGAGATAAAAAAAATACTCGGTAGATTTCCGAGCTCCACTGAATTAGGAATTTTTTCAGGGATGTGGTCCGAGCATTGTTCTTATAAAAATTCCATATTAAAATTAAAAACCCTCCCCTCCCAATCAGAACTTCTACTAACAAAAACTGGAGAAGAAAACGCTGGAGCTATGGATATTGGCGATGGTTTAGCGGTAGTCTTTAAGATTGAAAGTCATAACCATCCCACAGCAGTAGAACCCTATCAGGGTGCGGCAACAGGTGTGGGTGGAATTATGCGGGATATATTTACAATGGGTGCAAGACCTATTGTATCACTAAATAGTTTGAGATTTGGATTTCCCGATGCATCAAAACGTAATACATATTTATTAAAACGGGCTGTAAAAGGAATTGGAGACTATGGAAATTCTCTGGGGATAGCTGTGGCGGGTGGAGAATTATTTTTTGATAATTCCTTTTCTGTAAATCCATTGGTAAATGCCATGACAGTTGGAATTGTAAAACATGATAAGATGGCAAAAGCAACTACAGGTGGAATGGTTGGCAATTCTGTTTTTATTGTGGGTGCTACAACCGGTCGGGATGGAATACATGGGGCTTCCTTTGCCTCTCAGGATTTAACAAAAGAAACCGAAGAGAAAAGATCGGCAGTGCAAGTTGGTGATCCTTTTATGGAAAAGCTCCTCATGGAAGCCAGCTTAGAAGCAATTGATAAAGATTTATTAATTGGAATACAGGATATGGGTGCGGCTGGAATCAGTTGCTCTACTTCTGAAATGAGTGCCAAAGGTAATACTGGAATGGAAATCAATTTGGATTTAGTTCCCTTTAGAGAAACCGGGATGAATGCCTACGAAGCTATGCTCTCGGAAAGCCAAGAGAGAATGCTTGTTATTCCTAAAAAGGGAAAAGAAAAAGAATTAATTGAGATTTTTGAAAAATGGAATCTAAATGCGGTAGAAATAGGTACTGTGACCTCAGATGGAATCCTGAGAGTTAAAAAAGATGGAAAGGTCAAGGCTGAAATACCCGCTAAATCATTGGTTTTAGGGGGTGGTGCTCCCAAATACGTAAGAGAGGAAAAAAAACCCGAGTATCTTGACTCATTAAATAAATTCTTACCAACTATTTATCCTGATTTACACACTAATGGAAGTGATCCTATGTCTTTAGAAAATACTCTAAAGAAATTAATGGGTTCCAAAAATATTTCCTCTCGAAAGCCTTTGTATGAACAGTACGACACAGATGTCGGTTTAGTAAAAGTTATACCACCGGGTGGGGATGGGGGTTTGGCAAGAGTCCCCGGAACTAAAAAAGGTATCGCAGTTTCCACTGATTGTAATTCTAGATATACTTATTTAGATCCATATAATGGTACGATTTTAGCTGTATGTGAATCTGCTAGAAATGTATTGGTTACGGGTTCAAAACCGATTGGTATTACAAATAATTTAAATTTTGCCAATCCATATATACCTGAAAATTACTATATGTTTTCAGAATGTATTCGTGGTATGGCTGATGCCTGTAGATATTTGGGTTTACCTGTTACCGGGGGAAATGTTTCTTTTTACAATGAATCCCCACAGGGTCCTGTACTACCAACTCCTACAATTGGTATGGTAGGATTAATCAATGATATAAGCAAAAGAGTATCCCCATTTATAAATAATATTGATTACAAAGTTGCCTTAATTGGAAAGTTTAATCCATCCCTGGGGGGTAGTGAATTTATTTATGAAATTCATAAGAAAATAGCTGGAAAAATTCCTGAAGTCTCCTTGGAAGATGAAAAAAATCTAATCAATGCCTTCTTAGAACTCTCAAAGAATCAATATATAAACTCCGCTAAAGATCTTTCACTGGGGGGATTACTAATTGCATTATGTAAGACAGCTTTTGGTGGTAAGGTTGGTTTAGAAATTGACATACAAAAAATATTTAAGAAACGGTGGGATTTAACCATGTTCGGAGAATCTGCCTGTAGTGTTATTATTTCATATCCTGAAAAATTCTCTTCAAAAATTGCTGAAATTTGCCAAAAACATAAAATCGACTTCGATGAAATTGGGGAAAGTAGATCTGCTTATAAATTAAATATAACAGATATTGGATGCTTCTGGAGATTGGAAGATTTGGAGCAAATTTTTGAATCCGGATTGATTAATGTATTTGAGTAAATTTAAATTATGATAAAAAATATATTTATTGTAAGACATGGTGAAACGATATACAACAGCGAAGGTAGAGTTCAAGGTGGGGGATTGGATTCTGCTTTAACAAGTGAAGGGGAAAATCAAGCATATTTATTGTCTAAATATCTAAAAGACCAAGATTTTACCTGTGATCTAATTTATTCGAGTCCCCTTGAAAGATCTATGCACACCGCAAGAATAGTAACATCTTATATGCAAAAAGAAATTATCCAGGAGCCTCTCTTAAAAGAGATTAGCTGTGGGGAATATGAAGGGAAATTGATATCCGAACTCGACACTGAAAAATTGAGAAGACTGAGAATTGATCCCACTGAAAAATATCCCGGAGGTGAATGTGTCGATGATGTAAGACATAGGGGGGATCATTTTTTAACTAAATTAAAAAATGCATCCGGGGATGTAGCATTGATATTTTCCCATGGTAATTTTTTACGAGCTTTTGCTTGTGCCGCCACTTCCCTACCGTCATTATTTTCCATGAGAATATATTTGGATAATACTGGATTTGGTTCCTTATTTTGGAGTGGAGTGTATTACAGAATCTCGCTCTGGAATTCTCTTGCCCATTTAGAAAAATTACCCAAAAGGATTCATTTCTAGATTTGAAAATAAATTACTCATCAGTTCTTGTAGTATCTATAACCTTTCTCTTGTTTACACTGCTTTTTTTGTATACTGGATTTATTCCAAAGGGTAGTACTGTAACTCATAAATTTCTTTCTATTGAATTATATGATTTTTATGGAAATAAAACTAAACTTAAAAATTATCAGGGAAAAATTATTGTTTTGGATTTTTGGGCAACCTGGTGTGAGCCCTGCAAAAAAGCGGCTCCTTTGATCGATATATTATCTAAGAAATCTAACACAGATAATTTCGTATTTCTAGGAATCAATACGGATGATAATAAAACATTGGAAGAATTAAAACAGGCTTCCGCTGACTTTGGGATTAACTACCCCTCTTTATTAGATCCTCAATTAAAACTTTCGGAAGAATTAAATGTGGATGGGCAACCGGCACTTATTTTTCTAGATAGAAAGGGAAATATACTATACAGACAATATGGGATACTAATTTCTGATATACAAATGCTTCTCCAAAAAATGGAAGAGTGGGAAAAAGAATAAAAACAAAGGAAAAATTAATGAAATTTACAACATTCGATAATGAGAGGGTTGTATTAGCCGGAGGAGTTAGAACTCCTGTCGGTCAGGCAGGTAAATCATTTTCCGATATTCCCTCCGCTGAATTGGGATTTAGGATTACAGAAGAGATATTCAAACGAACCGGGATTTCTAAAACAGAAATTGATGGGGTTGTAGCCGGCGAAATCAGTCAAAATGTTCGAACACCCAATGTTGCTAGAGTAATCTCTGTGAGAGCGGGTATTCCTTTAGAAGCAACCGCTATAACAGTAGCAAATAATTGTGTATCAGGATTGGAATCTGTTTTAGATGCCGCCCGACGTATTATAATTGGGGAAGGTGATGTGTATCTAGCCCTGGGTCTTGAATCCATGTCACAGGGTCCTTTTATCATTGAAGGTGCCAAAGAAAACTCAAAAACATCTACCGTTGACAAGCTCCAACAAAACTGGGGAGACGCCCTAAGTTTGGGAGTAAAAGTTATTGATTCTATTGACGAAGGATTAAATGACCCTATTCGAAAGATGAATATGGCTATGACGGGTGAAATCGCCGCTCAAAATTATGATCTAACAAAAAAAGATTTGGATGATTACGCCTATCGTTCTTATAAAAAAGCGTATGACTCAATCAAGGCGGGAAAATACAAACCTTACCAACTGCCCATTACACTAACTGATGGTTCTCTCTTAGAGGATGATGAGTATATCATGTCCAAAACTGGAATGGTAGAAAACCCCGGTAGATTTGATAAAGCAAGTGTAATTTTTGATTCAAAATACATGAGTATCAAAGAATTTTATGAAAAGTATGGGGAATGGATGAGTAAGCCCTTCAAAGAGGGAGAATCAAAAGCCGCTGTGACCCTTTTCAATGCATGTCCGAGATCTGATGGTGCGGGCGGATTTATTGTCACCAAAGAATCCACAGCTAAAAAATTAGGATTAAACATCCAAGCCTATATATCCGGTTGGGGTATGTATGGAGTGGATCCTGCATTTATGGGAATTGGAATGGCATTTGCTATGAACAAAGCACTCAAAGCATGCGGTATGAAGTTTGAAGAGATGGACAACTTTGAAATACATGAAGCCTTTGCCGCTACTGCTATGGGATCATTTAGAGAAGTCAAAAAATCCTTTGGTTTTGATTTAGAAGGTGCAGATAAGGCTGGAAAGGTAAATCCCAACGGTGGAACACTGGCTATAGGTCACCCCTTAGGAGCGACTGGAATTCGAGTTTTACTGAATCAAATTATGGCTTTTGACCAAAACCCATCTTTTAAAAAATCAATCAATGCAATCTGTGCAGGTGGAGGAGTTGGGGGTTCTATAATTCTCGAAAGGAATTAATTTGACTTTCTATTAGCCTAAAAATGGGATTTTTCTTTTTTATTAGATTAATCCCATTTTATTCCATAATACTAAATTTATAAAAATATCTTCCTTTACAATTGAAAAAACCTAATTTCACTATTTATCTAATTTTATTAATATATTTTTTATTATATTATCAAGTCTTACCAAATTTTTCAAATAATTATAAAAATTTATTAAATATTTTTTTATTAATATTTATTTATATATTTACTTTTAAATTAAAATTTAATATTTTAAAATATAGTACAAAACCATTTAAAATAAAATATTTTATTTATATTTATTATTTTATATTTTTTGCATACTTACTCCAATTACAATACTTTCATTTTTATTCATTTTTTTTGACAGACAATGATGTTGTTTCTGTCACTGGAGTAATAGCTGAAACCTCTAAGGGAAACTTTTTTTCGGCTTTTCACTTTGGAGAATCTCCAAAATCAAATTATCTTTCTCATCACTTTTCGCCGATTTTACTTGTATTTATTCCTTTTTTTAAAATATTACCCTTTAGAATTACATATTGTATAACACTTTTAATATTTAATTTATTAGGATTGTTTTTGTGGGAAAGAATTTCATTTCATTTGTTTAAGAAAAAAATTCTCTATTTATTTATTTCAATACTACCCCTCTTAAATGGGTTTATATTCAATTTATTTACAAGTTATCATTTTGAGAGCCTCTTATTTTTCTTTTTTTTATTTTTTTACTATGGTCTTATCACAAAAAATCTCAAAATGGAATTGATAGGATTTCTATTTTGTCTATTAATAAAGGAAGATATACCTATATATTTTAGTTTACTTTCTTTCTTTTTTTTATTTAAAGTTGATACTAAAAGATTTTTAATTTATCTTTTAGTATCAACTTTTTATTATATTTTAATAACATACTATATCCAACCATCTCTCGACCCTAGTGCAAAGGTAAATTGGCTTTTGGCATGGGAAAATTGGGGAACAAACAAAGTAGAAATAATTATAAATATACTTACTAATCCAAAAATAGTAACCCTTAGACTATGGGAAAAAAGAAATATTTTATTTAATTTACTCTCTTCTTTTGGATTTATTCCCCTTCTCTCCCTTTCCACTTTCCCCTCTTTTTTAGCGCTCTATACCCTTCAAATTTTATCGGAGAGAATTTGGTACAATGCGTTTTATCATTATTATTGCTATACAATTCTTCCCTTTTTGATTTTGGGAACTTTTGACATTTTACAAAAATGGAAGGGAAAAAAAATGTTTCCTATGATCATTATTTCCTTTTGCTTCATTTTATATAACAACAAAGGAAATCAGGATTTTCCCATAAAAATAGGGAACATAAATCGCGAAAGAATAGAAAATTTAAACAAAGTCATCCCCGCAATACCAAAAAATTCAGCTGTCAATACTTCTTTTGATTTAGGCATGCACTTACCCCTGGATTTGAAAATATATCCCTTAAAAAAAGATTATTTACAGGAATTTATTTTAATTGATATTAGGGGTACAAGTCCGTATTATACTATAGAAAACATCAAAGAGGACATTGAAAAGTATTTGGCTGAAAATAAAATTATATTATTCTATTCATCTGGAACAGTCAAATTGTATAAAAGAATCAATTAAAATATTAAGGGGGCTCAATCATGCTTGAAAAAGGATCAACTTCAAATCCTACCGGAAACCTAATCCTATACTGCAAAGTGATAGGTGAGAATCCTTTCCAATCCGGATGTGATATAATCGCCTCTAATGTAGTGGTTAGCTTTCTAAAAGTGAATGAGAGTCTTCCAGTGGTTACCTTTCCACCCGTATCTTATCCTGTATTAGATGACCTACAAAAGGCACTGGCAAAGAACATAGATATTTATGATATCGCCAAACTTCCTGATTTCATTATGCCCGAAGACACAGAAAGAGGCAATAAATACCTCCAGGAACGAATGGAACAGTACAACAATTTTGTATTGCGATATGTAGAATTTTGTAAAAATAAAGATAAAAGCGAGATTAAGTACTCCAAGGGAGATGATCTCAATCAATCCCTCAATATTTTAATGGAGGCCTCCATCGATTACAGGAATTCCAAGGATTTAGCGAAAGAAATTGCCAAAGATAAAATTGAAAAATTGATCCAGGAAATTTCTACCAAAAATCCAGAATTTGACCTCGAAAATTATAAGAATGCAATCTATACTTTTAATGGTCCCGTTGGAGAAGAGCTAGCGAGTCTCTATGTAAAAAAATTCAAGGCAATCAGATTTGAAGAGTATGAGGAGGCTTCTCTTTTGAAGAGAAAAATTCTCGACTTGGAGGCAAATAGTTTCTGAAAGTAAAAGAATGACCTTTCTTTTATCTGATAAAATGGGGATGATTGACTCATCCCCTATTCGTAAAGCCTTTGAACTAGCGGCAAGCATTAAAGACCCCATCAACCTTTCTATTGGACAACCCCATTTTCCCTGTCCCCCCAATATTGTGGAAGCCATGAATAAGGCAGCTCTAGATGGAAAAACTTCCTATACACTAACGGGTGGAATTCCCGAACTAAAAACTGCTCTCACCGGGAAATATGAAGAATTCAATGGAATAAAATATGCCACACCCGATAGAATTTTAATTACCTCAGGAATTTCCTCCGCCCTATTTCTATTGTTCAATGCTCTTGTGAATCCCGGCGACGAATGTTTGGTTATTTCTCCGTATTTCTTGATGTATCCCGCTATGTTGAAATTTTATGGGGCAAAAATTGAACTTTTAGAGGAGAAATTTAAAAAGGAAGATTTGAATATATTTAAAAATAAAAAATTCAAGCTTATCATATATTCCAATCCTTCCAATCCAAGTGGGTATGTGTTTTCAAAGGAACAATTGGAAGCTCTCGCCGAATTAGCAGAGAGCACGGGGGCGTATTTAATATCCGATGAAATTTATGAACTGTTTGATTATGATAAACAGTTTTTATCTGTCGGAAAATTTTATGAAAAAACGATTACCCTATCGGGATTTTCAAAATCATTCAATATGACAGGTTTGCGTCTGGCAAGTATAGTGAGTCCTGTAGAAATCAACAAAGCCCTCACAACCCTGCAACAATATACAGTTGTATGTGCACCCTCTATAACACAATACGCAGGACTTGAAGCTCTAAAAACAGATATGAAATCATATATAGATGACTATAGAGAAAAAAGAGACTTTGTATATAATGAACTAAAAGATCATTATGAAATCGATAAGAGCGGGGGAGCGTTTTACTATTTTCTAAAAATTAAAGGAAATGATGAGGATTTTATAAAAAGGGCTGTGGAAGAAAAAAAGTTAATCATAGTCCCGGGATTTATTTTTCATCCCTCTCATTCCTATATTAGATTGAGCTTTGCGAGTAGTACAGAAAACTTAAAAAAAGGAGTAAAGGCATTACAGGAATTATCGAAGTAGACTTTCCTATTTATCTATTGGGAGGTCTATTTGCATCACTTCTTGCGAGTTTTTACACTACACTTGGCGAAAGGATTCTCTTTTTTATTTACGGAAAAGGCAGAAAGATATATAAAAAAGAATCCATCTGGAATAAAATACTAACAAAACCCAGTCATTGTAGAAAATGTAATACAAACATAAGTCCTTTATTTTTAACACCAATCATTGGTGGATTATTAACAAAAGGAAGATGCAATACATGCAATACTAAGTTTTCATATTATTATAGTATTACAGAATTTTTATTTTTTATATTATTTATTATTAATTTATATTTTTTGAACAATATTTTATTTTCAGTTATATTTTCTTTTTTTATAGGTCATATAATTATATCTATGATAACAGATTATAATAAATTTATTTTGGACTATGAAAATCTGCCTTTTATTTTATTTTTTGGAGTATTGTCCATTTATACTTTGAACGGAAGTTTACCGGGATGGGATAATTTGTATGTGGGATTGGGATTTTTTATTACTTTCTTTTTAGTTGTTTTTGTTTATCCAACAGGAATGGGAATGGGAGATGTTTTTTACATTTCCATATACTCATTTTTGGTAGGGCATCCCCTCTGGATCTTTTTTTTAAACACAGCTTATATATTAGCCCTTTTGAGTAGCGTTTTAACTTTAAAAAAGAATGAAAAATTTTTAAAAAAGAAAATACCTATGGGTTTTTATTATGGAATAGCTGTTATAATTACATATATTATTAAAATATATTTTAAAATTGAGTATTAAAAGGCTTTTTATTTATTCTATTTTTAAATTAAAAAATTTCTGCAAACAAAACAATGATTTGTAACTTTATTGTATTTCTCCGATACATGAATTGATGGAAAATGCAAAAAAAATCGATTTAGGAGAATTTTTCGGTGGGATTGCCGCGACTCTAGTTGCCCTCCCCTCCGCTATTGCTTTTGGATTAATTATTTACTCTCCCCTTGGTTCAGAATTTTCTTCACGGGGCGTGATAGCGGGAATTATTGGTGCGGTCACCTTGGGGCTCATTGCCGCAATTTTTAGTGGAACTCCCAAGCTGATTTCAGCCCCCTGTGCTCCAGCAGCGGCTGTTTTGAGCGTATTTGTAGCAGAATTATTGAGCAGTGGAATACCTGCCGAAGCTATCCCGGGCTACATAATTGTTGTAGCCGCAGGTGCCGGGACCATTCAATTCATATTTGGACTTTCTAAAGGGGGTGCATTTATTAAATATATACCCTATCCTGTGGTGGCGGGCTATCTCGGTGGTGTGGGAAGTTTAATTGTACTCGGACAGATTCCTAAATTTTTTGGGATAGGTTCGGTAAAAAGTATCCCTGCATTTATAGCCATCCTTCCCAATTTCAAATGGGAAACGGTATTGATTGGATCTATAACGATTATTGTGATGGTCCTCGCTCCAAAATTCATAAAAAAATTTCCAGCTCCAATTTTAGCCCTTCTTTCGGGGATTACTGTTTATATGATTATAGCCATTTTTCAACCTGAACTAAGATCCTTAGAAAATAATAAATTATTAATCGGTGCCATCAAGACGTCTATTGGAGATGTGGGTGTGGGAATTGTAGAAAATTTTATATCCTTAGGGGATTTAGAGTTAAAAAAAGTTACGGGTCTTACAGTTCCTATTTTAACCCTGGGCTTATTACTTTCCATTGATTCTTTAAAAACTTGTGTGTTATTAGATGTTTTAACGGGTCATAGGCACAATTCGAATCAGGAGCTCATAGCACAGGGTCTCGGAAATTTTACTTCTGCTATTTGTGGTGGGGTCCCCGGAGGCGGAACAACAGGACCCACCTTGGTAAATTTGTATAGCGGTGGTAAAACAAAAATCTCGAGTCTTGTGAGTGGTTTTACTTCCCTTGCAATTTTACTACTCTTTTCTCCCCTCATCGCTTGGGTTCCCGTGGCTTCTTTGGCAGGTGTATTACTTGTGATAGGATTTAAAATGATTGATTTCAATAGTTTTAAACTCTTAACACATAGATCTACACGGTTTGATTTTATTGTAATACTTGCAGTTGTGATCTCTGCAGTTTTTTTAAGTTTAATATCTGCCGCGGGAGTGGGTATTGCACTTGCTATTACACTATTTATGAGAGAGCAGATTAGATTTTCTGTAATCAGACAATTAGTTTTGGGTAATAAAATTCATTCCAAAAAAACCAGAACTCCATCGGAACAAAAAGTGTTGGTAGACAAAGGATTAAATACAGTTGTAATTGAAATACAGGGTCAATTATTTTTCGGTACTACAGATCAATTGTACAGTGAAATTGAGCCATACTTAAAGAATTGTAAGTATTTCATTTTAGATATGCGAAGGGTATTATCGATTGACTTTACAGCAACTAATATGTTGTTACAAATCAGAAAAAAAATTGAAAAAGTCAATGGAGTCTTAATATTTTCGAGTGTACCACAATCTGTACCTACAGGAAAAAATCTTCTTCATTATCTGGAAAATTTTGGATTTTCTTCGGAGGGGGTTGGAGTTGAATTTTTCCCGGAACTCACTGATGCTTTAGAGTGGGTGGAAGACAAAATACTCCAGGAAGAATTTCAAGATGAGGATGACAAGCCATATGAACTACAAGAATTTGAATTCTTTGAAGGGGCAAGTGAAAAGGCTATGATTACCCTTAAGATGGGAGTTCATGAAAAAGAATTTAAAAAAGGTGAGACTATCTTTAAGATAGGGGATAGCGGGGGTGAGATTTATTTTATCAGAAAAGGAAATGTGAGAATTGAAATACCTCTCCCCAATGGAAACTCAGCCCATAGAGCCACGTTCTCAACCGGAGGATTTTTTGGTGATATGTCTTTTTTGGACAATGAAAAAAGATCTGCTGATGCTATTGTTTCTTCGGATGAAGCCAGTTTGTATATTCTTTCTAGAAATAATTTTGATGAAATATCTGAAAAATACCCCGAAGTTTCCACGATTTTTTATGAAAAATTGGCCTATCAACTTTCCAATCGATTGAGGTCGAATGTAATTGAATTAACAGGCCTTCAAGAATAGCCCCTATTTCCTTTCAGGCGGGATACAATTTTCCGTCTAAAAGCATTCCAGTCAAAGGATTCATCCAATTCAGAAATTTCTTTGGTAGCCCCAAATTGTAAAAAATCCAAGATATCAGAAAATGTCATACCTGTAAGTATTGAGATTTCTATAATACATCTCTCCATTTTTCTGGAGTAACTTTCATTTTTTGAAAGTGTCTTTTGGATAATTAAGTATCTCTCACCTTCTATCAATTTCTTATTTCCTTTTTATTGTATTTCATGGAACCTCTGAGTAATTATGTATCGAAAAATCAGTCAATAGGGATATTGCCGCTTTTCCTTTGGTGATATTTCTAAGACTACTACTAAAACCCAGTAAGGATTCCGAAGATGAGTTTCCTTTGAGGATTGTCTTATTGAGGTCATTTGATTCCATTCCCTCCACTTTAGCATTTCTTTTTTGTAATAAGGAAATAACAGTTCCAACTTGAGAGTGTGGTACAAATATTTCATAACCTGTCTTCGGTCCAATTTTTATCCATTTATCAGATATGAAATTTTTTAAGCCTGCAATGACAGCAACCTTAGTTAAAGAATTAGAATGCTCGCTTTCAATCTTAGGGTTTTCAATTGATTCTACAATTATTGACAGTCCCAAGATTGGGTTATTATTGGCAACGTGAGAACAAATTTCAAAAAATGCTGATTCGATAGAATTTTTTAAACTATTACTGAGTTTGCAATTAAAAAGGATTTTATTTTCAAAGGATCCACTTTTTTGAACTACAATATTTAGTGTATGACTAAAATATTTTGCATCACTGGAGTGGTGTTCCCATTTTAAATTAGTTTTATTGATATTTAATAATCCATATTGTGATACCTGTAAATTTTTCTTATTGAATTTATCCCCCAAAAAAGATTCTAACCTTTTAATACTCACCTCGAGATGCAGCTCTCCCATACCAAAAATTTGAAACTGACCCGTATCGGTCTTTAAAGAAAAATCCAGACCTGAGTCTTCCCAGACAATATCCAAAATTGAATGGAGTAATTCTTTTCTGTGCTCTTCTTTTTCGGGTTCGAGGATTTGAATAAATTCTTTTCCATAGTTAAAAACCTCTCCCCTTTCCCTAGATTCGCCCTCTTCGGGGGTAGATAACCAAAGATAGTCCCCTATGCTCCAGTGATCTGTCTCCCCTCCACTCGGGCTCAAAAAAGCAACGATAGAGTTTTCAGAGATAAGTTTTTCTTCGTGTACACCGCCAGGAATAATCGTATACAAATGAGTTAATTTATAGGGAATATCCCCATGAAATAGTACATCCTGGATTTTTAGTTTTGAAAACGTTTTTATATAAGTAATTCTTCCCAAAATTGGATGAATTTGTTTTTTGAAAATCAATGCAGAATAAGATGGAATTGATTGTTTGGTCTCTAGAGAGGAGATAAAATCCAAGCATTCAATTACTCCCTCTCCCTTTAGACCACTCCCCGCAAAAATAGGAATGTGACTTAAATTTGAACATCCTTCCCGTAGGCCATTAAGTATCACTTTTTTTGAATCTTTGAGAGTGAAATACTTATCCGTCAACTCACTACTCCACTCTATGTATGACAATTCAATATCTTCCCGAACAGTCTTTTCATTGAAGATATATTTAATCTCGTCCTCATTTTCTTTATAAAACACATAAACTTTTTTTGTTGGAAAAAGTCGATCTAGGTCTTCGATAGTGTCTTCAAAGTCTAAGGACTTATCAATTTTATTGAGAAATAGAATGATGGGAATTTTTTTTTCTATTAACTTACGGGCTATCATTTCTGTTTGG
Organism: Leptospiraceae bacterium; assembly: GCA_947458405.1. Classification (GTDB taxonomy): domain Bacteria; phylum Spirochaetota; class Leptospiria; order Leptospirales; family Leptospiraceae; genus JACKPB01. The sequence continues at coordinate 5,620 of CANGZW010000028.1, read as the reverse complement.
GAGCGTATCCCTGTGGTTACATCAATCAATAAAATTCCAACATCAACGGCCAATAGGGCAGAATCCACCTGGGAGTGAAAATCCAAGTGCCCCGGTGTATCGATTATATTGATAAGATATGTTTCTTTTTTATACTTGTATTTAATTTGAGAGGTGGAAGCTGTGATTGAAATACCTCTGGAGATTTCTTCCGGTAGGGAATCCATCTCTGTAGTACCTTCTTCCACACTCCCGGGGGAGCTCAATTCCCCCGATTCATATAGGATTCTCTCTGTAAAGGTTGTCTTACCTGCATCTATATGTGCAAAGATTCCTATATTTCTAATATTATTTTTCATTGAATTTTGACAGTATTATTCCATGGGAAATCGATGACACAAAAGAAACAAAAAATAAAGATATGAATCCGAAATATAACTCGGTTTTCCACCCATTAATTGATGAGGAATCAAAACGCAGAGTGTACTGCGACATTGCATCCAAGGAAGGTAATAATAAAAATCGTATCCATAGCAAGATTATAAATGATCCCATAGAAATAATAAATCTAAAAAATATTTGGGATTTATTTAGAATGAGTCCACTATCAATGGAAAAATAGTCATTCATAAAAATCGCATGGAGTATAAAAACAATTATAGAAATTGAAATCAAGGCTATTCCTACTAAGGTAACTAACCTTTCATTGTTAGAGCTTATTAATGTTTCTTTTTTATCATTCAATATAAAATTAAGAAGTGAGTTTGAGATTTGAATAATTGAACCTCCAGCTTCATAATTAGTCAAAATTATTAATATCGCTTTTTTGGATTTTAAGATTCGTACTACACCAGCACAACCCTCTCCTCTTATATTATAAATATATTCATTATTTGGTTTTTCATTTATAAAACCTAAAGAGTAGTTAATAGACTCAGAATCTTCGTAATACGAAATAGAATTAAAAAATTTATTTTTATTTTCTTTTGAGATAAAATCAGAGGAAGGTTCCATGATAAAGTATATCACTTTTGTAACATCTTCCATTGATCCATATATCTGTATCGCAGGAGAAATAAATTTATTGTATTTTATATCTTTTATTTTAGAAGTGGAATTAAAAAAATTAGTATAGGATAGTAATCCTTTTTTTTGGGCTTTTAGGGGTTCGAAGACGAAATTTAAATTTAGGGGAATATTGATTTCTTTTTTAACAAAATCAATATAAGTAGATTTTGTAATTTCTTTTAGTATTTCAATTAAAACCAAATTTTCGAGCACACTTTGATTTGATCGATCATTTTTTTCCAGGGATTGAAGCTTTTGGATGAGCTCTTCCCGAGAATCCTTAAATGATAAAATCCATGAATTATTTTCAGAGAGTAGAATTTCATCTGTCCTAAAAGTAAAACCTGCAGTCGATTCTAAGAGATTGCGTATGGTGATAGAGTTTGAGTCTTTTTTGGGGAGTGCATTAAAATAGAGATGAATTGGACTATCGAGATTGACCTTTCCCATTTTCTCCAAACGGAAAAAACAAAGATTGAGAAGGATTCGAGAAAAATTACCGAGGGGAAAGATTGACCCCTGGGAGATAGGCTTTTCACCTTCAATGGAATAGTAACCAACTCCATCGGATACCAAACTTGTAGAATCTTTATAAAAATAAGAAATGCCTTTTAGTTGAAATACCGGTAAAATTTCAGAGAGATACGGGTTTATTTTTTCCTTCGATGCATTTTGGGGATCCGCATAAATAGAGTTAATCCAAAAAAAGGATAAAAAACTACTAAACAGGATTAATTGGATCTTACTCATAAGGATAGACTGGTATTCAAGCGTGGCTTGAAAATCTTTTTATGCTTCTATTTTTCAAATTAAAGAATAGAACTGCTGAAATTGTATTTCCGCAGTCTATTATTTTAATGAGAAATTACTTGATTTTGTTTAAATTTCTCCGTGTCATTTCAGACAAAGTAGGAGATACTTTTGATCCATCTTGCACTATCTCCCCTGAGAATAAGTCGCAAATAGCTTCTTCAAACGTTTTAGCATAATTTGCACTCACTACACGGGAGTCCTTACGACTCTCTCCTGACAATCCGCTGTTACTCTTACGATTGTAAACTGGATACTCCAAAGATTTTATTACCATGGTGCCCTCCGTTCTTTTTATTAGACGACATAATATTTATTTTTCAAGAAAAAATTAAAAAAAAGCAAAAAAAATACTAAAGTTTTTTTAAGGTTCTTTTTTTCCTCTCTAATCTATATTCATCATACTCTAAAGGGTGGACAGAATTGATAAATTTTTAGAAAATATTTTTTTTTTTCAACGTATTACTCATTTTTTTTTACATATTAGTATGTGAAGATACTAGTATTCTTTTTAAGCCTCCACCCAATACTCTCAGATCCACTACAACGACAGATTGTTTTACCGGTAAGCATAGATTCGCGTTGGAATTGGGGAGTTTCTTATGTAAAAAACGAGAATAGTGGCACTAAGAAATCCTCCCATCTATCATTTAGTAAAAATTTGTATCCATTCCAATTTCATGCCCTCGGGATTTTGGAAAAATCCAGCCTCTCTCCGGAGCAAAATAAGGAATTTCGGGAGATATCCAATGATAATTTAAGTAAATATCTATTTGGGGGAATTTCTTTCCAATTTATCAGTGTACTATTCGATTTTTCTCATTTTCAGCCTAAGTACCCCAGTTGTTATCTGAGCTTTCAGATTCATCCCGAAAAAAAAGTCTATGTATTCCAGAACTATGAGAATGGTGATCTTCACAGGGGCTTGGGGATAGTCACGGGAGAAACCCTAAGGATAGGCTTTGAATTAGAAAAGGTATATAGGGAAACAAAAGAGGATTTTTCGGGAAACATCAGCCTTGGAATTTCTTTGGATCATATTTTGGGAGCCAGGAATTTTAAGTTTGAGGATAGTAATTCAGAGACCGGAACAACGCTCTCGATTTTTCAAAAGGAGAATAGAAATGAGTACTACACACTCAGTGAGAATGTTTATGAAATTGAAAAGGAAACAAAAAAGCCCAAACATCCACTGGGTGCAAAAAATTTTGCCGTGGATTTTCCCTTTCGAAAAGAAAGAATTGTATATCAGTTAACACTCGATGAACTCTTAAATAAAAAGATAGACTTAAAAAATGCAATACTAATTGAAAGAGCCTCCAAAAAAGGGGATGACTTTGATATTTTTTTAAAAACCTTACCAGCTGATATCGCAAAAAAAGTAAAATCCTTAGAGATTGAAAAGAAGATATCTTTTGAGGGGAAAAAATAATGTACTACGTAATTATTTTTCTTTTCATTCAATTTAATTTTTTATTGGCCGAATCAAAAATAAGTGGGCTAATTTACAGTAGTACAGAGGGGATCAGTCGATCCAATTTTAATCAATCCAATAGTGGAAAAAATAATTTTTTATTACAGGGTAAGTATGAGGAAAAATTAAAAATTGCAGGGGAAATCAGAAATGAAAGGCATCTCGGCTCCTTGGAATGGAAAACGGATTACACTTACTTTTCTCTTGGACACAGATACAAGCCCATTTCCGGATTTTATTTTTTACGGGATACGTACTCATATTCCGCTTTTCAAAACCCCGTGCATGGAGTGATTCCGCAACCCCTTGAGACATCTGCCTTTGTGGGATTGACTTTTAAAGACTGGGGTTTGGGGAGTTTTTTAGCCAAAAAAATTTCAGAAAATAGACCTGGAATCTATTTAAAAAGCCCAAAAGATATCTTGGGTATCTCATATACCAAAGAGACAGAAATTTATTTTTTAGCTATTAATCTAAGGGATGAAAAAATAAAGTTTACCGCAACAGAGCTCACTGTCAATTCGCAACTCTATGGAAAAAAAGAAATGTACTACGGATACTTCAATTCTAAGTTATTTCATTTTGAAAAGGGAATTGATTTTCGATTGAATATTTACAAAGATACCAAAGGAAATTTGGCAAATATCAATCAGGATAATTTTAGTTCAGCAAATGAAAAGTTAGGCATCCACTCAAAACTTTCCCTTCAATTTTATAACAGAATCGAGCATTTTTCAGAAATCTATAAAACAGGAAGAGATAGTATGACAGGAGGAAATGCCGCCTTATTTCATTTCAGTGCGGGTGCTCTTTGTGTAGGAGGAAGGGTCTATGAGAGTAATCAAGTTGTGAATTATTCCTTAGAAAAAATTTATTCCGTTGGTGGGGGAAGTGTTTCTTATGAATGGAAAAAAAATACAAATGAAGCCATGATACGCATTGAAAACCGCGAAAATAAAGATAGGCTACTGGAGATAAAATCAACGCTTAGGCCTTTGAATGAATGGAGACTCGAAGTATCCGCCCTTTTTTTAGGAAAAGAAAACAAAGTACATTCGATGTATGAGCAGTGGAGTGATGGGGAAAATATCAATACAATCTTTACCGATAGAGTTTCGGCTATAAAGTTAAAGATCATCGGTTCCTATGCAGTGATTAATCTCAGCGGATCGAGAACAAAGTATGGGGAAGAAATTTATTTTGGAAACCTTCAATTTAAGTATGAGTTTTAGGGAGTGGAATGGATTCAGAAAGTTTTAATACCTCTATAGCTTCTTTACAATATCCAAAATTTCCCAGTATTTTGATAAATGAATTGATTTGAATAGTAACTAAAGTTTTATCAAGGGGATCAAGTAAAAAAGAGCGAAGAAAAAGGGAAAATAAGTTTAGATTATCTTTTTTTTCAGAAATATAAGATGCTAGTATATATTTATAGTGTTTGGTCACCTCTATTTCTTCCTTTTGATCATAGAGAAATTTCTCAATGTAGTACAAATATTTATAATTCTCTGTAGCTAAAAGTTCTGTGACTACGCCCGTAAATGATTCAATTTTTAATCCAGAATAGGTAGAATTTTGCAATTCTTCAAGATATTCCAAAAATAGATCTTTAAAAAATTCTTCCTTTTGGATCTCTCTATTACTAATTAAAATTTTAGAAAGTTCAAGGGCTATAGAATTACTCTCTTTGGAACTTCGGGCGATTCCTTTCGCTCTATTAAAATAATAATCTGCTGAACTAAAATTAAATTGTCTATAAAAACAATTTGCCATATCAAGATTGTATTGCAAATCAGGATTATTTTCTTTTTCCAGAAGATTATTATTGTACTTTTTAAGTTTACGAAATATTATTTTGAAGTTGTCAGGGTTTCTTATTTTTTTGATAAGTGAAAATATTTTTGGGAAGAGTGTTTTTTTATCTTTTATTGTTTTAAATAAAGTACAAATATTTTTAAAATCTCTAGTACTCAAATCAGGGTCTATATCTTCCATAGCTATACTTAAATAAATTTGCGTGAGAATTCTATTTTCACTTTCAAAAGAGGCTGAAATATTATAAAAAAATCCATATAATAATTTAGCGAATTCTATATTTTTAGTACCTATTATAGAATCACAAACTTTATTCATAAACTCTAGTATTTCTTCATCATTTTTATTATCTATTTTTTTAACTTCCAATACTTTATCTAGTACTGTTTGAAATACAAACAATTTTTCAGTTATAGTACTTATCTCATTGTTATTATCTAATATATTCAAGAGAGCCAACTTAAATTTAGC
>CANGZW010000027.1 GCA_947458405.1 Leptospiraceae bacterium | reverse complement strand
CAAAAAGGATCGAACTTCTTCTGAAGTACGATCCCTATATTGAAAGTATTTTTTTGAATCATGGAGAATTTGAATAAATTCCAAATTTTCCATGAAAAAAAGAATTTAACGTTTAGAAAACTGTGTTCCCCTTCTAGCTTTGTGAAGACCGTATTTTTTACGTTCCACCATTCTGGAATCCCGAGTAAGGAAACCCGCTTTTTTTAAAGGAGACTTTGAATCTGCACTGACTTTAACAAGGGCACGAGCTAGAGCATGACGAATGGCCTGGACTTGTCCGGTTACACCGCCACCCTTTACGTTAAAGCTGGCATCAAATTTTCCTACTGCATTGATGGTTCCCAGTGGAGAAAGAGCCACCTGAACTTTTGCATCGCCTAATTTGATATAATCTTTAATATCTAACTTATTAACTGTAATTTTTCCAGTGCCTTCGGATAGTTTAACACGGGCTACGGAAGTTTTTCTTCTACCAACTGCCCAATATTCTTTATTTTTTGCCATATTTAGTCCTATATTTCCAATTTAACAGGTTTTTGAGATTCAAGATTGTGCTCAGTACCAGCAAAAACTTTACAATGAGAGATCATCTTATCGCCAAGTTTTGATTTAGGTAACATTCCTTTCACACCTTCAATGATAATTCTCTCGGGATTTACTTTAATGAGATCTTTAAATGGGATTTCTGACAATCCACCGGGATAAAGCGAGTGATGACGATAGAGTTTTAATTCATTCTTTCTTCCGGTAACTTTAATCTTACCTGCATTGATAACAATAATATTATCACCACAATCCTGATTCGGAGTAAAAGTGGGTTTATGTTTACCGCGGAGTCTAGCGGCAATAGAAGAACAGAGTCTACCGAGTGTTTTGCCTTCGGCATCCACTACAAACCAGCTCTTTTTTATTTCTTCTTTCTTCAAAGAAGGGGTTCTGTGTATTGGAGATATAGTAGCCATGAAAAATTTTACCTTGTATGGACAGTCTTTTAAAAAACAAAACCCTGTCAATATCTCTTAGATGAAAGAATTGAAAATAATTCAGAGTTTTTTTGCAAAGAATTCATTTCCAATGGATGATTGCTATTTTAGGAATGGACTTCTCTATACTACAGACTCTTTAAGCGAAAAAACCCATTTTTTACACAAATGGAGCTCTCCGGGAGATTTGGCTATAAAGTTATTACATGTAAACGCCTCGGATATTTTAAGTAGCGGGGGTAAGCCCCTTTTCTGTTTTTTAAACCTGGGACTATCCTCCTTGAGTTCAAAATCGGATTGGTTGGAAAAATTTAGTCTAACCCTAAAAAAAGAACTAAAATCATATTCAATTGAGCTATGTGGAGGGGATACTTATTCTTCTCATTACACAAATTTGACCATGACAATGGTAGGAGAATGTAAAAATCCAGTCTCAAGGGAGAATGCCCAATTTGATGACAATGTATATTTAACAGGAAAGATAGGATTTTCCAAATTGGGTTTCAATTTGCTTAAAAATAAAAGTAAGTCACCCTCGGAAGCCATTCGAAAGGAAAGTATCAAAAAACATTTACAGCCAAGAGCTGATTTTAAAATTTTTCCAAACCTAAAGGATAATTATAAAATAACCTCAGCAATGGATATAACGGATGGACTCTTTCAGGATGCGGAAAAATTGAGTAGAGCCAGTAATTTAGGAATGATTTTAGAATTGAATAATTTGCCAGAATTAGACTTGTTGCAAAGATATTTAAGTTTAGAAGAAATAGTAACTTCCGGAGAAGAGCTTGTGATACTTTTTACAAGTCCGGAGGAAATTGTTGTTAAAGGGGTGAATAAAATTGGCAAAATGAATAAATCCAAAAAAGTAATTCTTTCTCTAAATGGAAAAAGAATTACTTTAAATGATACTGGATTTTTACATTTTAAATAGTTTTCATGAGTGCTTTATGAACTCTATCCGCACATTTTCTGCCCTCAGAAATAGCCCAAACAATTAAGGACTGTCCCCGTCTTACATCTCCACAGGCATAAACACCTTCTAATGTTGTTTCGAAAGACTTCTCTTTCGTTCCAAAATTTGCTTTCACATTGCCCATTTTATCTAATTCTAGACCCTCTTCTACTAATTGAGAAATCAATCCTTCTTTGGCGGGATGCACAAAACCCATGGCAAAAAAAACTAAGTCCGCAGGCCATTCAAACTCGGTTCCGGAAACGGGAAGAGCTTTACCATCCTTTAATTCAATTTGATTTCCATAAATAGCAGTAACTTCCCCCTTATCATTTCCTTTGAATCCGAGGGTATTGATAGCCCATTTTCGTGTTACACCTTCTTCATGGCTTGAAGATGTCCTCAACATTCGAGGGTAATAAGGCCAGGGTGTTGAGTTATCTCTAGTTTTGGGTGGTTCTGAAAAAATTTCAATTTGTGTAACACTTTTTGCTCCATGACGATTGGAAGTTCCCACACAATCAGAACCTGTATCACCCCCACCAATTACTATAACATTTTTATCCTTTGCATTGATAATTTCAATTTGGTCACCAGCTACTTTTTTATTATTCTTGGTTAAGAAATCCATGGCGAAATACACACCTTTCATATTTCTTCCCTCAACGGGTAGATCTCTCGGAGTTTCGCTTCCCATTGCAAGTATAATAGAATCAAAAGATTTTCTTAATTCTTTAGCTGTTATGTCTTTTCCAACATTTACATTCGTCTTAAAAACAACACCTTCTGCTTCCATTTGCGTAATACGTCTGTCTATGGCTGTTTTTTCCATTTTAAAATCAGGAATTCCGTATCGTAATAATCCACCCGCTCTGTCTGATTTTTCAAAAACTGTGACACTGTGACCGGCCCTTGCCAATTGCTGTGCACAGGCTAAGCCTGCAGGACCCGATCCAATGATAGCCACTTTTTTACCAGTTTGTATTGATGAAGGCTTAGGTACCACCCAGCCCTCAGAAAAACCTCTGTCAATAATTGTTCTCTCTATGCCTTTGATCGAAACAGATGGGGCAATGAGCCCCAATGTACATGCACTTTCACAGGGAGCTGGACACAATCTTCCAGTAAATTCGGGAAAATTATTGGTTGAATGCAAATTATCCAAAGCCTCTTTCCATCTTCCCCTATAAACTAAATCATTGAATTCGGGAATTAAATTTTCTACAGGACAACCTGTATCACCCTGACAAAATGGAATACCACAATCCATGCATCTAGCTGATTGCTCCTTTGATTTATCTTCTGTAAAAGATTCTTCAAATTCTTTATAATTCTTAACTCTTGTTTCGGGGGGGATAGATTGTAAATATTCCCTCTTGTACTCTACAAATCCTGTTGGCTTACCCATGAACTTTTACCCCCTCATTTTGTTTTGGTGAATTCTTTAATTTTTGAAGTGCTTTTTTGTAATCCGTTGGTATTACTTTTACAAATTTACCCGTTTCAATTTTCCAATTTTTTAATATTTCAGTTGCAACTTTAGATCCGGTGTACTCTTTATGAAGTGTGACCTGGTGTAATACTTTATCAATTTCTTCTGAATCTGTAAGACGCTCTAATTCCACCATTTGCATATTAACATTTCTGGCAAAATTTCCCGACTTATCCCAAACATAGGCAATCCCACCCGACATTCCTGCCGCAAAATTTCTTCCTGTATTACCTAAAACAATCACTTCTCCACCGGTCATGTACTCACAACCATGATCCCCGATTCCCTCAACAACTACCACGGCTCCACTGTTTCTAACTGCAAATCTCTCTCCACCCATCCCATTTACATAGGCGGATCCCCTTGTAGCTCCATAGAAACATGTGTTTCCCACAATGATATTTTCAGAAGGATCATAGGTGGCTTTTTCGGGAGTTTTGATGATTAATTTTCCCCCGGAGAGACCTTTGCCCACATAATCATTGGCTTCTCCAATGAGCCTAAGTGTAATACCACTGTTTACAAAGGCTCCGAAACTCTGTCCTGCAGTTCCCGTAAAGGTAATCTCAATTGTATCTTCCGGAAGACCATCTTCACCGTATTTTCGAGCAACATCCCCCGCTAGCATTCCTCCTACGGTTCTATTGAGGTTGGTAACTGGAGACTCAAACTTTACCTTTTGTTTATAATCCAAGGCCGCTCTGGACTTTCGTATTAAATCATTGTCAAGTTGCTTGTCTAATTCATGGTTTTGTTCTTTGGTTCTAAATAAATCCGTTGGAAAATGTGCCTTGGGCTTGCTCAATACTTTTGAAAAATCTAAACCCCTTGCCTTCCAGTGCTTATGAGGTCTTTCAAAACGGAGCATTTGCACCTGGCCTATCATTTCCTTGAAAGTTCTAAATCCAAGGGAAGCCATGATCTCTCTCACTTCCTCTGCTATAAATAACATATAATTCACTACATATTCAGGCTTACCTGTAAATTTAGAGCGTAGAAATTCATCCTGAGTGGCTACTCCCACAGGGCAGGTATTCAAGTGGCATTTTCTCATCATAATGCAACCCATAGTTATTAGGGCTGAGGTTGAAAATCCAAACTCTTCGGCTCCCAAGAGGGCTCCCACAATCACATCCTTTCCTGTTAAAAGTTTACCATCTACAGCTAAATAAACCCTATCCCTAAGACCATTGGCAACCAGGGTTTGGTGGGTTTCCGCAAGACCAATTTCCCAGGGAGTTCCTGCATTGTGAATGGAGCTAATGGGGCTTGCCCCTGTTCCTCCCTCATGTCCGCTAATTAAAATATGATCAGAATGTGCCTTGGCTACCCCTGCCGCAACTGTACCCACTCCAATTTCTGAGACAAGTTTTACACTCACCCTTGCCCGTGGATTTACATTTTTCAAATCAAAGATTAACTGTTTTAAGTCCTCAATAGAATAGATGTCATGGTGGGGCGGAGGAGAAATTAGTGTCACACCCGGTGTACTGTATCTCATCCTTCCAATATAATCATCCACCTTATGCCCGGGAAGCTGTCCCCCTTCTCCCGGTTTAGCTCCTTGGGCCATTTTTATTTGCAAATCATCTGCATTTACCAAGTAATTCGTTGTTACACCAAACCTAGCAGAGGCAACCTGCTTAATGGAAGATCGCATGCTATCTCCATTCGGGAGGGTTCTAAAGCGAATGGGATCCTCTCCCCCCTCTCCCGTATTGGATTTGGCACCAATTCTATTCATAGCAATAGCTAGGGTAGTATGGGCTTCCCAACTAATAGAACCAAAACTCATAGCACCCGTTTGAAAACGCTTAACGATCTCTTTAGCAGGCTCGACTTCTTCGATGGGAACAGGCTTTGATTTTTTTTCATCCAATCGGAAAAGACTCCTCAGGGTGATCATTTGTTCATTTTGCTCATCAATGAGTTTAGAAAATTCTTTGTATTCTGAATAGCTATTATCCTGTGTAGCTTTTTGGAGTTTATGAACTGTAATGGGAGTATAGAGGTGAGCATCTCCATTTCTTCTATAATAGTGAACTCCTCCGGGCTCGAGTGTGCCGGGATAAAAAGTAGGATCATAAGCATTCATGTGTCTGGTAACTGTCTCTAATTCCAACATCTCCAAACTTAAGCCTTCAATTCTAGTGGCAGTACCTGTAAAATAATTATTAACTAATTCAGAATCCAAACCAACCGCTTCAAAAATTTGTGCCCCACAATATGACTGAAGTGTAGAAATCCCCATTTTACTGAAGATTTTAAATAGGCCCTTTCCTACGGATTTAATATAGTTTTTCTTTGCTATTTTTAGATCTGTGACTTCTGTAATAGCTCCCTCTTTTATTAGATCAGCTATGGTTTCAAAGGCAAGATAGGGATTGATTGCATTTACACCATAACCACACAAGACTGCAAAATGAGCGACTTCTCTCGGCTCCCCCGACTCAAGAATAATTCCTGTTTTTGTTCGAAGACCTGCTCGAATTAGATAGTGATGTAAGCCTGCAACGGCAAGTAAGCTCGGGATAGCCGCCTTATTTTTATTGACTCCCCTATCTGAAAGAATTATTAAATTATAGCCCCCGCGCACAGCATCCGCGGCTTTTGAACAAACCCTATCCAAGGAATTTCTCATATCATGTTTTTTGTTTGGATCGAAGAGGATTTCAAAAGTTTGTGCCTTGAAATGACCCTGTGAAATTTGTTTTATTTTTTCAAATTCGTCATTGGAGAGAATGGGATGTTCCAATTCTAATCGATGACAATGCTCGGCTGTTTCTCCCAATAAATTTCCTTCGGGACCAATGTAGGTAGTTAATTCCATCACGAGCTCTTCACGAATAGGATCTACAGGAGGGTTGGTTACCTGAGCAAAATTTTGCTTAAAATATCGAAACAGGGGCTGGGGTTTGTCACTCAAAACTGGTAGGGCGGAATCCACACCCATTGATCCGGTTGGCTCTTCCCCCGCAATTGCCATGGGCTTGATAGCAGTATAAACATCTTCTGTAGAGTATCCAAAAGCTCTCATCCTCTCAAGAATTGTTTCATGGTCAGGTTGTTTTACTCCCGTTGGATCTGGCAATTGGTTGAGGCGAATCATATTTTCTTCCACCCAAAGTCTATAGGGCTTAGAGGTAGAAATTTCACGTTTAATTTCCTCATCATCAATCATCTGACCCTTGATTAAATCAATCAATAGCATCCTTCCGGGTCGCAAACGATCCTGCTTAACAATATCTTCAGGAGCGATGTTTAGTACACCCGCCTCGGATCCAAAAATAATTTCATCATTCTTGGTAATCATATATCTAGCAGGACGTAGTCCATTTCTATCCAAGGTAGCACCTATGATTCTACCATCCGTGAAAGCTATTGCCGCAGGACCATCCCAGGGCTCCATAATTGCCGCGTGATACTCATAAAAAGCCCTTCTATCGGGATCCATATCTTGATTTTTGGACCATGCTTCAGGAATCATCATCATTACTGAATGCGGAAGACTTCTCCCTCCCATTCTAAGCAATTCTAAAACTGTATCAAATGTAGCTGTATCACTTTGACCTTCCATAATAATTGGAAGCATTCTTTTTAGTTCATCTCCATAGAGAGGAGACTCCATCACCATCTGACGGGCAGTCATCCAGTTGATATTTCCACGAAGGGTATTTATTTCTCCATTGTGAGCTATAAATCTATAGGGATGGGCTAAATCCCAAGTGGGAAATGTGTTGGTTGAAAATCTGGTATGTGTAAGACAAAATGCACTGTGAACATCAGGATCCGATAAATCATTATAAAATGGTTTTACTTGATTTCCGAGGAGCATTCCCTTATATACTATGGTTCTCGATGAAAAACTGGGGACGTAATATTTACTTCTATCTAATTTGTGCTCAGACCTAATCCTTCTATCTATTAATCTTCTAATTAAAAATAATTTTCTTTCAAAATCATCGCCTGCATTTAGATTTTTATTTTTTCCTATAAAAACCTGTTTAAAAACAGGAATTGTCATACGGGCAACAACTCCCGAATTTTCAGGTGTGATTGGAACTTCCCTGAAACCTAAAAATTCTTCCCCTTCATCTACGATAACTTTTTCAATAATAGTTTCTACCGATTCCCGAATAATTTCATCCTGGGGTAAAAATAGCACTCCCACTCCATAGTCTCCTTCTGGTGGTAGAGTAAAGGGGAGGACTTTTCTAAAAAATTTATCTGGAATTTGAATCATAATTCCTGCCCCATCTCCCGTTTTGGGATCGGCACCTTCAGCTCCCCTGTGTTCGAGATTACACATGAGCTTTATACCTTTATCTAAAATATCCCGACTTTTCACACCTCGAATGTTTGCTACAAATCCAACTCCACAAGAATCCTTATCTAATTCGGGATCATACAATCCCTGGGCGGTTGGGATGGGGTTTATCTTACTGATATCTATACTTTCATTTTGCATTTTTTTCCCCTCAAGTCGGCTAAAATAAATTTAATCTATACTGCACACTTCCCCAAATGGTACACAAAAATAAACTTCTTTTTCTGCACTTACCCCTCAAACGATTGTCACAGGAATGTAGAATCACTCGTCATAGGATATTGTTTCTAGGAATAGAAATAATTCCAATCCTATCCCATTTGATAGCTATATTTTTATGCATAATGCTCAAAAGTAAACCAATTCCTAAAAATGTTAACAGTTATTAAATTCACATGCAATATTAGTTCCAGTTTGAATAATTCCTCCTAAGATTTTATTCTTGTCACTCTACCAAGCTGTACCGAAATTATTTTTATGACCGGAAACCTCTCGCCCCATGCCCATTTTTCCTGCACAAATCCAGATTGCCGAAAAACTTATTCCCTTCAAACGGTAATATATTCCTGTGAATCCTGTGGAGAACTCCTTCAGGTCACTCATGATATACAGGAATTAAAAAAAATCTCAGGGGAGTCATGGAAACATCTATTCCAAGAAAGATGGGGAAAACCAGGATTTCCCTATAACAGTGGGATTTGGAGCAAAAGAGAATTTGTTTTGCCCGAACAAAAAACAGAGAATATCATTTCTTCCGGAGAAGGATTGACCCATCTTTTTCAGGCTTCTAGATGGGCGAAAGATTTAAAAATTCAAGAATTATACATAAAACAATGTGGTATATCCCATACAGGATCATTCAAAGATTTAGGGATGACTGTTTTAGTGAGTCATGTAAATCAGATGAGAAAAAATGGTGCCCCAATCAAAGCAGTAGCCTGTGCAAGTACAGGAGATACAAGTGCCGCTTTAGCCTCATATGCCGCAAAAGCAGGAATTCCCACAATTGTTTTTTTACCGAGAGATAAGGTTTCCACTGCCCAATTGATCCAACCTGTTTCCAATGGAGCAAAGGTTATTTCATTGGATACAGACTTTGATGGTTGCATGAAAATCGTCCAAGAGGTAGCAAAAGACCCCACAATTTATCTAGCCAATTCAATGAATTCCCTTAGAATTGAAGGACAAAAAACTATCTCCATCGAAATTGTTCAACAGCTAGATTGGAAGGTTCCCGATTGGATCATTATTCCCGGAGGCAATTTAGGAAATGTTTCCGCTCTTGGGGTAGGTTTTGAAATGCTACTGGAACTAGGAATGATTGATAAACTTCCCAGAATTGCGGTAGCCCAAGCTCGCAATGCAAATCCACTTTACCTTTCTTATTTAAATAAATTTGAAGGTTTTGCCCCAAAAATCGCTGAAAAAACACTCGCCTCAGCCATTCAAATTGGAAATCCAGTGTCTGTAAAAAAAGCAATTCGAATCCTAAATAAGTTTGAAGGTGTGGTGGAAGATGCCAGTGAAGAAGAATTGTCAGATTCTGCAGCTGAAGGAGATTTATATGGACTTTATAATGATCCACACACAGGAGTTGCACTTGCGGCTCTAAAAAAGCTAAGGAGTAAGGAAATAATAACAGAAAAGGATACCGTAGTGGTTATTTCTACTGCAAATGGGTTAAAATTCACAGAATTTAAAGTAAAATTCCACAATGCTGAAATTTTTAATACAAATAAAAAATTTCAAAACGATATTTTTAAGAGTTCTGCCGACATAAAAGCTGTATACGAAATAATTAATAAAATATTAAAATGAATGCTTTACAAAAAAAAGCTATACCAATATCTTTTCATACAATTTACTATCAAATAATATATGAACACTGAAGAGCTAGATCCACTTTTAAAATCATCGTTTTGCAAAAAAGTAGATACAGCTGTATCCAGAAGAGCCCCTCTGAATTTTTTAACCAGAGTTCTTGGAGATTCAGGAGAAGCTAAATTAAAGTATATCTTACAGTCTATTCTTGCTTCCTTCAATCGGGAAGATTTAATGGAGCTCTTTTATACTTCTGCAAAAGAACTAATTGCAAACTCTACCAAAGCGGCTATCAAGAGAATCTTATTTGAAGAAAACAATGTAAGCCAAACTGATGAATCCAAATATGATGAAGTGATGGGTCAGTTCAAAGAAAATCTAACAGATAAAAAATTTCCTTTTTACAAAGGAAAAATGAAAGAAAAGGGTCTCTTAGTCAGTATTAAATTCAATTACAATGATAACCATATTATAATGAGTATTACAAATAACTTTCCCCTTCTTCCAAGAGAAGAAGATAGGGTAAGACAAAAATTTCATAATGCTCAAAAGTACGACAATCTTTTCCAGTTTTATATGGATCACGGAGATAATACCGAGGGAGCTGGAATGGGTATTACTCTTGTAGAAATAATGCTTGCTCAATCTGGATATGACCGTCATTTATTTACTATATATAACGACAAAGAAAAAAACCAAACCACAGCTAGACTTGAAGTTCCTTTAAACCCAGATTACAAGCCGCTCAGACATCGATTCCAAGAAAAATTGGATTCTGGAATGTCCCGGGAGGAAGTTCTTCGTGATCTTGGAATTAAATGAGTAACCCCGGCGAAAACATAAATAACCCTGAAGAATATGTAAAACTAACTTGGGAGTCTGTTGAGACTCCTGAGGATGCTGATTTAGTTATATCTCGTGTAAAAAAAGATGTTTATCTCATTAAACTCTATATAGATATGAGCGGAAAAAATGGTTTTATCTATTTTATTATGGCCGAGGGAACAAGAAAAATTATCACCATGTACTCCATTTTTGGAACATCGGGAATACTTCGCAAAATTAATCCTTTTGAAAATTTTGACGGTATGATTTTGGATTTAGAAAAGGCAGTTCGGGGGGGTGGTATTGAAGATACACTTTCCGAAAGAATTGGGAGAGCTATTTTTCGCTCCCTACCCCATGAAAAAGTAATCGAATTTATTTCTCAAATCGAACTAAAACAAACCAAAGAATTTACAACCTATATGGAAGAAGCAGTTAAACAGGAAACAAGTATCAAGGCACTGAGAAGCACAATTGATATCGAAAAAATGAACTCTTTGGACTTTTATGATAAAAATAAACTTAAATCCACTTATCCAGCAGTAAGAAATCCATTTATACCTGACATTGTAGAAATGGAAAAGGATACCAATGCAGAAAATGGTGAGAATCCTTTAGATATATTCAATGGAACCCTCCAGGAAATTTTCAAAGGCTTTAGTAGAGTAGTTTCTTGCAATGTAGGTATTTCACCTCTCAATGGAATGGAGTTTGCTAAATTAAAAGAAGGACAAGCGATATTTTTTAATCTACCGGTAACTACTTCTGAAGAACAATCAATTGCAAGAGATTTAGGGGGGATTGATGACAAAGGTAAATTTAAGCCAATCATTGGAAAATTTTTTAAAATTCTAACCTCTCCTAAAAAGGAATTTCATATATTCGCCACTGGATCAAACGGCGTAGTATTGCATGCGATTGAAAAAAACCCCGTTAAAATTTCTGTGCCGAGCGACGATGATTTTAAAGAGGAGATTCATAAATCAAACACCTTACTCTACTTTATTCTCGTTGTATTAATATTATTAATTGGAGTACTACTTTCCTCATTTATAAAGAAATGATAATTCGGTATTTTAAATTTCAAAAATTTTTAGTCAGTAACTATTCCTTTTCAAAATTCATAACATATTTTTTTATTATCCTTTTCCTAATAACAAATTGCAACAAGGATCCATTGGAGAAAGAGATTTATGGAGCCCTCAGTGAGGGTGATTATATTAAAGCGGCAACTTTTTGTGCGGGCTACAAAGGAGTGGATTATAAAGATAAATGCCTGGAAGCTAAAAATATTTCTGAAGATGAAATTATTTCCATTTTATCTCAAAAAAAAGATTTCCCATTTATGAAATTATTTATTCAGTCAGATAAAGACGAAAAAATAAGGGAATTACTAAAAAAAGACATATATTTAGGAGTCAAGTACCGTATAATTTGGAACGAAATATCTGAGAAAAAATAACATGCCCCTAGAATTATCAAATGATGAAAAAATTGAAAAATCCCTTAAAGATAATCATTTAAAAATCACAAAAACAAGAGTAGCCGTATTCAATATTTTATTATTATCCCACAAACCACTCTCTCACTCAGAAATTATGGAAAAACTCGACTCAGAAAAAAATTGGGACAGAGTTACAATTTATAGAACCTTAAGTGAGTTTGAAGAAAAAAAAATAATTAAATCATTACTTTCTAAAGAAAGAACAACTTTTTTTGAAATTATTGATACTTTAAAAGAACATGCACATATAACCTGTGAAGTCTGCGGAAGAATGGAATGTTTAATTGATGAAATGTTTCACTTTGCAATTAAAGAAGCCGGAGATTATCAAATTCGCTCTGTTGAAATACTCGTTAAAGGTATTTGCGGGAATTGCAAATGAAAAAAGAAAAAATTATTCGTCTTACAAAATGGACTGGGGATATAAGAAATTCCAATGAAAGAAGACTTAAAAAAATTCTAAAAGAAGAAATTCCAAAATACAAAAATATTACTTGGTCTGAAGATAAATTTAAAGATTTTTATATTGATTTAATGAATAGTTTACCGGCTAGATATAAACAAAAAAATTCTATCGAAATAAGTGGTCGTATTACAGAAGAAATTCTAAGAGATGCTGTAGTCGATAAATTATTAGAATTTAGTTCTCAAATTAATTTATAACATGCCCTCACTTGAAAATATTATTTCTCTTATAGAAGAGAAACATCTAAAAAATTTAATTTTTATCCAAAGTGAAATTCTAAAACGGGGTAAAATTTCCTATTTAATCGGGGGATCCGTTAGGGATTTAGTGATGGGAAAAATCCCCAAAGATTTTGATCTAACAACTTCAATGTACCCAGGAGAAGTGAAAACAATATTTAAACGAGTTATTGATACGGGTATAAAACACGGAACTGTAACGATATTAATTGGAGAAAATTCTTATGAAATTACTACATTTAGAAAAGATCAGGGATATTCAGATGGAAGACATCCCGATACAATTGAATTTGGTAATACGTTAGAAGAAGATGTACTACGTAGAGATTTTACAATTAATTCAATAGCTCTTGATTTAATTAATAATAAGTTAATAGATCTTCAAAATGGATTGGAGGATATTAAAAATAAGAATATAAAAACCATTGGGAGTCCTATAGAAAGATTCACGGAAGATGGTCTTAGACCTATTAGATGCATACGATTTATGACTATTCTAGGTTTTAAAGTTGATGAAAATACATATTTAGCTTTAGAAAAAACAAAACATATTACCAAAAAAATATCTACCGAAAGATTTCATGATGAGTTATTAAAAATACTAAATTCAGAATTTCCTGAAAATGGAATATATGAGTTGTCAAAATTAGGATATTTTTCTTTATTTTGGAAATTAGATATCACTGAAAATTTGTATATTGATGCAAATAAAAACTTAGGAAGATTGTCTAAAAATCCAATATCTGTTAGAATAAGTTATTTATTTTTTGTCGTACTTTTTAATAAAAATGTAGATTCAAAAAAATTAGAACAACTATTAAAAAATTTAAAATTTTCAAATGAAATCATTAAATTCTCTATTTACTATTATAATATTATTTATAAATTAATTGATAATAATTTTACTAAGGAATTAAACTCAAATTCCTCGCTTTCATTACGAAAACTTTTATCTGAATTTAGTATCAATACAGGTGAAATAGTTGAAATCAATAACTACACAAATGGGCTTTTGTCTCTTTCTTTTGTTTTATTAACTATGAATGATGTATTATTATTTAAAGATGAATTTATAAATATAATGAATACGAATCCACCTCTGACATTAAAAGAATTAAAAATTTCAGGTATAGATCTAAAAGAAAATTTCCCTGAATTAAATAACAGAGAATATGGAAATATCTTAAAAAAATGTCTTTCTTATATAATTGAATTTCCACATTTTAATGAAAAAGAATCTTTAATAAATTATATTAAAAATAATTGATTAATATAAGTAATACTCAATAGGTATTTATTATGATTGAACAGGTTTGGGCGTAACATAAGTGCCGACAGACTTCTCTGTCAATCTTCTGTAAGGTCTAAACTATCCTCAGAGTAATTACTAAATTTTAATTATTTATGAATACTAAATTTTTTTCATTAAATAGTGACTTTTCGGGCAAGGGATGAGTTTTTAATGATAATATTTTAATAAAACTTTTTTCACTATTTTCCATAAAGGTCATTTCATATTCGTTGATAATTGTTTTTTCTTCTTTTTTATCTTTTGATTCTACTGAGATTTTTCCGTAACGCACTCTCAAAATTTTTGATAATATATTATCAGGAGAGAAAAAATCTATTCTATATGGATTTAGTGTATCTCTTTCAAAGTATAATGTTAATTTACCATAGGTATTTTTAACAATAGGTACTACATTTATTTTCCAGTATTTTCTATCCCTAGTAGAGTAGGTATCTATATTCTCTACAGTAAATGTTTTTTCAATTTGAAAACCTGATAATTCGTAGTACGAAAATGAGGTCTCGGGAAATTCCTTTTCTATACTTTCAGGCATTGATAATTTAAATATATTTGATCTATTTTTAAATGAAAGGTAAAGCCCATTGTTATTACTATCCGAATAAAACTTGGACTTGGCTTCTCCCTCTGTGTTTAGAAATAAGAAAAATCTTTCTAATTTCCCACGTGAAAATAGTATAACATCCGTTTCGGTTAAGGCAGGCCCTTCTCCAATAATTTTTACAGTGTATGTTCCATCTTCTAGGGATGTTTCTTTGTCCCACTTCGCAAGTAAACTCTGCGGATTAGGTGTTTGAGTAAAAATATTATTAGGGATCAGGAATAAAAGGCAGAATAGGTAAATAACTTTTAAAATATTTAATTTCATGTTCTATTAATTAGACGAATTATCTTTTCTTAAGTTTCGGAATTATTTATTATTAAAACTCCAATCAATTCTTTCTAAAAATATTTTTAGTTGAAAATTTTTTCATGAGACATAGTTATTTTCTGTTAGAATTTAGAAATATGACGTAAATAAGGTTAAGGGGTTTAGCCTTTGAATAATTTAAATGAAAAAAGAATTCTAATAACCGGTGCCTCCCGGGGAATTGGGGAAGCAATAGCCAGACATTTTGCTAAACTGGGGTTTTTTACAATTCTTGTAGCCAGAACAGAAATAGATTTAGCCAGAGTGAAGAGAGAAATTATAAACTCCGGAGGGAAAGCTGATTATGTTGTTTCTGATCTTTCATCAGAAGAAGAAGCTAATAATTTATCTCAAAAAGTCACCTTAAATTTTGGATTTGTTGAATATATTGTCTTAAATGCAGGAATTAGCACAAATAGTGTTTTTTTATCTCAAACTAATTCCAATTTTCAACAAGAACTCTGGGTAAATTATTTAGCTCCCCTTCTCTTCCTGAAAAATATTCTAAATGAGATGGTAGAAAAAAAACAAGGAAAGATAGTTACAATCAGCTCAATTGCGGGTCTATTGCCCTTTCCTGGAAATTCCACTTATGCAGCATCAAAAGCAGCCCTTATTTCATTGAGTATCACAATGAATATTGAATTCAAAAAACACAATATTTATATAGGGTCGGTTTTACCCGGATTAACAAAAACGTCTATGACAAAAGATTATGAATCTTTTGTATTACCTTTTTCAGAGCCTGAAGAAATAGCAAGATGTGTTGAAGAAGCCTTTCAATATGAAAAAACAATTGTAATACCTGGAATTTTTAATAATGTAATTACTACTCTCTATAAGCATTTTCCAGAACCATTGAATATATTGTTGAGTTCTCTTACATCTATTTTTATACCTTCCCCTGCCACTAAATAAAAAGTACAAAGGACAAAATATGTTAAAAAAATTCATGAGTAATAAACTAAAAGTCTTTAAAACAATAAATTCAGCTCTTATCTCTTTTTGTTTGCTATTTTTTAATTTAACGAATTCTAAAATTAATGCAGAAGAGCCTGCTAAGATTTCAAAACCGAGCCAATTTGTTATTGAAGAATTCACTCCAAAGGATATTTCTAAGGATATTTATAAAATTAAAATTAAGGTAAAAAAATCTGGTGACTTTGTGGAAGCACTTGGTGGCACAAAACCAAAAAAATATTCTTTTGAAATAGGAACAACCAAGGCTATATATATCAATAATTCGGCTAAAACAAACCTCCAAGACCAAAATAGTGTAGAATTTCTAATAAAAACAAAACAAAAAATAGATTCGGGACTTAAGATATTTAATATTTATTCTTACAAAAATGAGGATCAAATAACCTTAGAAGCTACAAAAGAAATAGAAGTTCCCAATAGAAACTCCTCTCCGGGTAAACAACCATTTATTCAAGTTTTAAATCCAGAAGCCGGAAAAGGTAGTGACACAATTACGATAATTGGAGAAAATTTTGGAAATGACCTGGATTTAATTTCTGTATCTTTTGGAGAATTAAATGACAAAGAGGAAGAAGGCATTATTGATGTAGGAGAAAGAAAACCATTTTATCTTTCTCCTATCTTAAATGGTAGTACACAAGAACTAAAATTTAATATGCCATCAACAAAAATAATCCCCGGTACATTCTTATTCAAACAAAATCTTTACCTTAGAATCTTTGTCAATGGTAGACCCAGTGATTATAAAAAATTAGTAATACTATCAGATTATTGGAAGCTATGGATGTTGGGCTTCACAATAGCATTAATAAGTTTATTACATATTTTTATAGTTAAAATTTTAAAAAAGAAAAATTATTTAAGTTTATTGCTCATAGACAAAGCTACTAATACATATAGTTTGTCAAGGTTTCAGGCATTTTCCTGGACTGTTCTATTGTTGGGAGGATATTTTTATATTACAATATCTTCCGGTGTTCTTTTAGGAAATGGTATAATACCGGAATTTAATCCCTCCTTGATTGGATTACTTTCGATAAGTTATGGCGGACTTATCACTGCCCATAGTCTAGGTTCCAAAAAACCCAAAAATGAAATTTTGAAAACCCCTCCTCTTTTAAATAACTTGTTTAGTTCGGGTGAATCCATAGATTTACCCAGACTTCAATTATTTTCTTTCACCATTGTTGGAATTATCATATATATGTATAATCTGTTAAATTCGAATCCCTTGGCCGGACTTCCCGATATTCCATCCTCTTTTTTGGGTCTTTTGGGAGTGAGTCAGACTGGTTATATAACAGGAAAATTTGTTTCTGATAAAATTGTAATCAATCAAATTAAGCCCTATTATATTCCTGTGAACCAAAAAAATGTAAGACTGCATATTCTAGGAGCAGGATTCGTTCAAAATATGAAAATTCTTATCGATGATATAAATGAGCCAATCAATATAGATTTTATTAACTCAAATGCGATTTCCTTTCTTTTGCCAGAAAGAACAAATCCTGGATTTATAAGTATCAACATATTACACAATGACTTTGCTCCAATTCTAACGGAAAATTGCCTAGAAATTATAAGTTTTGAACCAACCAAAATTCCATCCTTTGATAATTCTTCTCTCATTGTCACAGCTGGAAAAATTCCTCCGGGAACAGAACTTGTACTACAAAAAGAAGATGAGGTATATAGATTAAGAGGAAACCTATTACCCGAAGGAAAAATTGATTTTAAATCACCAAATCTTCCCCCCGGAAATTATTCGGTCACAATCCATTTTAAGAATGAAAATAATTTTGATAAGGTTAAAATTAACTCAGGATTAGAAGTATATACTTCTCAAAATTTACCCTCCAATGTTAGCTCGCAAACAATTATCAAAGAAGAAGATATCAATGAAGAGGATGAATTAGATTTGCCCGATAAGACAGAAATGCCCTGGTATCAAAGTGGATTTTCCGAAGAAGATGACGAGGAAGATAATACTCAAGTTGCAATTGAGCTAGATGATCAAATGGAAGCTGAATTGAATGTGAGTGAAATAGTCAGAGCTTAAAATAAATAAACATTATGAGATATGTAAATATTTCATAATGTTTTTTTTTAATTTGGTTTGTTTTGTTTTAAATTATTTTGCCAAAGAACCGTTTCCCAATACTAAGAATATAACCAGAAAAACAGCTAAAATTATTCCAAATATTTGATTCCAATATTGTAAACAATATAATTATAAATTTTAATATTATTATAATTTTTCAAAAATTATGAAAATTACTTATAAACCCCACCCGCAGGAGCTTTATAGTTAATTTCAAATAAATCATAATTTGATTTTCTAAATCCTGTAGCAAAAGCGACTGAAATTCCTAAATTACTTTTCATATTAGACTTCATAGTATTCCAAGCATAATTTGCCATTTTTTCATCAGTAATAGAAAATGGATGAACCCTTGCCCGAACCTCATCAAGATACAACCCTTCATAGGTTCCAATAATTGTTCCCTGATATTCAAGGCGTAGGATTTTTCCCGAAACAGAAAAATTTCGTTTTGCTCCCGTTTTCGAAACAATTAATTTATCACTTTCTAATTCGGTAGGCATTGAATTAACAGGTGCAAGTGCTTGAATAAGCTCTGTCTCCGATGAGAGTGCAATTGCCTCAATTCTGTGTATCCTATAATTTATGACTAAATCCTGATTTAAACTTTTCATTAATAAATTTACAGTTTCAGAATTTTCAGGTCTTACGCTAAATGGAATTTTTTGTTTTGTGACTGTATAACATTCGTCTTTTTCTTCGTCACACTTTTCATCATTAGAAAAAGTACTTAGCTCCATTATACCCTCATATGATTCAAAAATCAATCCCCTGCTTTCAAATTGTATAATTTTAGCACTTACCCAACCCTCTGAATAGGTTCCAAAAGCAAAAATTTTACTATTAAAAAATAAAATTAATAGCAATATTAATATTTTAATATTTAACATGAATAACTCCTTTAAAATATAGAATATATTACAGGGTAAAAAAAAGTGAAAGAAAAAAAGAATTTATTTTTAGGAATTTTAAATTGGAAGATAAAATAAAAACAAAGCAGGAAATAAAAGATAAGTTAAAATTATTTATAGAGGCTTACCATAAAACAAAGATAATTGATCCTAAAAATGACGGAATCTTTAAGACTCACATTTTATTATCCAAAAACAAAAATAATACACCAAAAGAGAAATTAATCAACTATAAGCTCCTCAGAATAAATGAAAAATTATTTACAAGCGATTCGGAAGAAATTTCTTTAAAAGACTCTGTTATCTGTGAATTTTTAGTAGATGAATTAATTAAATATATTTCAAAATCAATAAAGCCTTAATTAACGAGAAATCCTCTCTCTATTGATTCCATCGTATTTAATAAGTTCTATTCTACGTATATTCCTGAGAGCAAGTTCCCTATCAGGGGGAGTTCCTATATCCTGAATTTCTCTGTACATTAAGACTGTCTTTTCATAGTCTCTTTTATTCTCATTTCTCTCAGCCATTTGAAATAATAAATCTATGGATAAAAGAGTATCCATTTCAGATTTTATTGATTTTTTGACGGATTTTAGAGAGTCAAATTTTTTGTTTTCTTCTTCTAAGGATTCTAAAACTAATGGATCAGTCGAAATGATTGCTTTCTTTTTAAGGGCGACTAACTCTTCTTTTTTTAATGCCATTTTATTTTCAAAAGAAGATTCTAAATTTTTAATTTTATAATATTCTTCATAAGATTTTTGTAAATTTAGATCTTCTAAGTCTCTATTTATCTTTGATTTATAATATTTCGCTATATAAAAGTAAGATGACATACGATTTTTTAATATTTTTATATTATTAATATAATCATCTTCTGGAAATTTAAGAGTTGAAGTTGAACCAATGTATTTATCTAAATAGATAACTGCTTCTTCAAAATTACCCAATCTTTTGATTAATAAATCACCCAATACAAAATAATAATCTTTTTTTTCATTTTCTTTACCACCTAAATTTAAGTAGCGATCATAGTACTCTTTTGCTAAAATATAATTTTTACCTGAAGAGTAAAGACCGGCTAGGGATAGACATACTTCATTCTCTAATTTTTTTTCTGGAGAATTAATAACCATATATTTAGTATAAAAATCAATAGCTTTTTGTGTTTTACCTGTGGCCTTAAATTCATCTCCCAAATATTTTAATATATCAATATCCAGAGGATTTAATCGATGGGCAAATTCTAATAATTGAAAATATCCAATAAAACCGGACTCTTTGTCGGGATCAATCAATGGATATGGCTTTGTGATTCTTTGAAGGGTTCTCTCTTGTAGTTCTTTTGCCTTGACTTGAAATGCAAATTCCTTTATCACTTTGGAATCATAGAGTCCCTTTTCTATTTGAAGAGAAACAAATAATCCTTCGAGAGATTTGTTATACGCATCTACTTTTGAAGTTAACTCGAGATTTAAGGCTTCAATTTCTTTACGAAATGCTTTTTCATCTGCTAGAGGTTTACCTTCGCGAGCAGAAACCGCCGCAGTTAAATGAAAGGTATCAATCTTAGATTCAATTAATTTTTCTTGGTTTATTTTTGAAGTCAGAGTTTCTTTGTGCTGTTTGATTTTTTCAATTCTTACTGATTCTAAATTATCTTTTGAGTTAATTTCTTTAAAAAAGGTATCCTCATTTTGAGAAAAATCATGAAATTTTAGTGCAGTAGAAAAAGATGAAATAGCTTTATCTGTGTCATTCTTTTTGGAATACAAGAAGCCTAAATTGGAGTATAATTTGTAAAGGGTAAAAGAGTCCTCAATCAAACTTGAGTTGGAAGGCAATAGAGAAGTCTGACCTTTGATGAGTCTTACTGAATTAACATTTAATTGCAAGGGATATCTTCCCGCATTTTCTCTAAATTTACGTGACACTTCCCCTGATTTGGGATCTAAATATTCTCCAGCCCGCTTTCTTTCTGAATCAGTCCTTCTATCATCAGGAAATTGAGAGTAATACGAATCAATTAAGAGTATAATTTTGGATATTTTTTCTTCTAACTTTTCGGGAGAATCTTCTTCTCTGAATTCAATTTCTTTTAAATCACTTTTGCTTACTATCTGATAAGGTTCTTTAATGGTAAACTTTTCATCTTGGGAGTATAGATATGTAGCTAGAAATAAGGGCAAAACATATACAATAGATAGATATATTTTCTTATTTTTGGGAAGATGAATCATCTTTATAAATATCGACAATTTTTTTTTATTATTACTAAACTAATTTATAATATAAAGAGATATTTGCGTGGCTATTAGATCACTGCAGTAACTTCACTGAGCTCTTCAGTAGTGAGAATTTTTTCAATATCCATGAGAATAATAAATCGATTTTCTCTTTTAGCTACTCCAATGATGTATCTTGAGGACATACCTTTAACAGAGGGTGGGGGCGGGTCAATTTGATTTTCAGAAAAATGAACTACATGGGATACTTTATCTACGATTATACCAATTGATTTTCCCTGAATTTTCACA
This sequence comes from Leptospiraceae bacterium, assembly GCA_947458405.1. Lineage (GTDB taxonomy): Bacteria > Spirochaetota > Leptospiria > Leptospirales > Leptospiraceae > JACKPB01. Next base: position 13,776 of record CANGZW010000027.1, on the reverse strand, counting down.
ATGATAGCACGGTTCATATTAGAATCATTGGATTTTTTATTCATGATCTTCTTAGAGAGATCAATCATATTTACTACTCTACCCCGAATATCCATTAAACCTACAAAGTAATCTTGGGATTTGGGAACTTTGATTAGATTAGTAACTTTTACAATTTCTTCCACATTCACGATGGAGATGGCATAGTCCTCTTCTCCTATTGTAAAAGTTATGTATTGTTCATTCAGATAGTCTTGCTTTGCCATACTCATTCTTATTCTTTAGAAACGTGTATAACCTGTATAGAAAAAATATGATCCCATAAACAAAAAAAGAAATATTTTTAAGAACAAAGGAGCCCTATTTCTAAATACCCAATCCACACCACCAAATAAAAACCCAAAAAGCGCCAATGACCATCCTAAGACAACAAAATCAAAAAAATGGAAATAAAGAACAGCCGCAATCGAAAATCCTAATATACTATCGTTGATATCATCTACAGCTCTTACTTTTAATTCTTCTATATAGGTACTTTTTTTCTCTTTTGATTTTTCTTTGAATTTTGATAAAAATCTTTGGTACCAAGATTCTGGATTCAGAAACTTTCCTGCTTCTACTTCATATTGAATATCAGTTTTATCAGAAACTCTGTATTTAAAGAGTGGAATTTTGCTTATCTCATAAACTCCTCCGATACAATCCAAAATATCTTGATCGGGCAGACAGGAAAAAATTACCCGGAAGGGATAAAACTTTTTTTTTAGAGGAATATTTATACCATGTAAAACATCCCTTTCCCTTATTGTAGTTCCTCTTTTTATTGTAGAAGTATAAGCCGAACCCAATTCTGAAAATGGTTCGATTTGTAATTTAACAAGACCATCATGAAAGTTAAATTCTACCTGTAAGTTGTCGCCTGCTGGAGTCTTTGCTTTGTAAGCCTTTTGATAGCCCTGTGTAACTGCACGAGAGCGTTTCCACCAAGTTCTGTAGTGGTCAATGTCTGATTCATATACCATGGTTAAAACATCGGTATATAATAAATTTTGCTTAATATACTGATTTGTGATTCACAAAAATTAAAAATGGACTGAGAAGTAGTGAAAACCACTACCTCCCGGTAGACAAGTTGATTCTATTTACCTTTTTTCTTGTGTCTGTTGGCCCTTCGTTTCTTTTTTCTCTTATGAGTAGCTATTTTTCTACGTTTTCTTTTTTTACCAGAAGGCATTCAAAAATTCTCCTTTTATTCAATCCCCAACGGTATTCAGGGCCTATTGCCAAAAACTTACTTCAAATACTTTTGTAAATCTTTATTTTTCTTGAATTCAGATAGAAGTAGTTTTATATCACCAATGCCTTTTTTAGAACTCAGTAAAATTACATCCTCCTCTTCCACCAGGATTAGATCATTCACTCCCAAAAATACTACCATCTCTTTTGAAGAAGAAGATATATTACCTGTGGCTTTGAAATGATAAGATTTATTACCAATATGATAATTATTATTTTGATCACCCTGTAATACTCTTTCTAAAGATATCCAGGAACCCACATCATCCCATTGAAAAGTTGATTTAATCATGACTATCTTAGAACTTTTTTCCATAATAGCAGTATCAATCGCTTCTGTTGGAAGTTGATTGAATACAGATTGTAATTCATTTGCATTAAATGGGTATGATTTTTTTAGCGGGTTAATTATATAAGAAGCATACTTTTCAAATTCAGAAAGTATTACAGAAGTTTTCCATACAAATATCCCCGGATTCCAAAAAAAGTTTTTCTTTTTTAAGAATTTAATGGCATTCTTTAAATCCGGTTTTTCATGAAAGGAACTTACCTTTGATCCCAAGGATAAATCTTTTCCAATTGATATGTAGCCATAGCCTACTTCTGGTCTATTTGGTTTTACTCCCAACAGAACCAGATTATCCTCATTTGCTGCATATATTGCTTCCTTGAGATTTAATGTAAACTCTTTCATCGGATTTACATATGCATCTGCAGACAATACAACCTGCACAGGATCTCCATATTTCTTTTGAAAAATAAGACTGGCTAACGCTATAATTGGTGCGGTATTTTTACCCTCAGGCTCAATTATAAAGTTTGATTTAGGAAATTTTTTTTCTATTTTTAAGATAGATTTTTTAAGCTCATTATTCGTTCCAATATATATCCTTGAAATATCTGTTATACTCAAAGCTCTATCAATAGTTTCTCTCAATAAAGTTTTACTTGAATAAACTTTTTGAAGCTGTTTTGGAGTAGACTCCCTTGACCTAGGCCAGAATCTTTCTCCCTTTCCCCCCGCCAAAATTAAAACAACGGGATTGTTAAGATTTGATGAATTTGAGTTCAAAGCATTTTTCCAGTCATTTGAGGTTCTAGATGATTATATTAAAATTTTTAGTTAGAAGTTTCTTTAATTTCTTCTTGTTGAAATTTAATTATTTTGGATGGAATTATGGTAGATACAGCATGTTTATAAATTAAATTTTGCTTAGTATCATTTTCTATGATAATTGTAAAATTATCAAAACTTGTAACCTTGCCTTTTAGTGGTACACCATTGAGTAAATAAATTGTTAGCTCTATTTTTTCTTTGCGGGCTGTGTTTAGAATGTAGTCTTGAATATTATTTTTTGCAGACATTTCTCTATCCCTGAATTTCTATTTTTTTTAGTAAAGAGAGTGCCTCATCCCATAGTAGTGGTTTAAGAATAGTTTCTTTTTTAAACCAGGTTATTTGCTTTTTTGCATAATTTCTATGACTTTGAGAAAACTTCTCTTTTAAACATTCTAATGTAATTTTTCCATGTATAATTTCAACTGCAAAATTATATCCTAAGGAATTTAATGCAAAACAATCTTCCCCATAATTCTCCATAACATTTTTTGTTTCAGTGAGAAGTCCATTTTGAATCATACTTTCACTCCTTAGATTAATTCTCTTATATAAAACATCCCTTGGAGTGTCTATATAAAGGGGAATCCATTCAACTGATAGGTTTTGGAGATAACCCCCACTAGGAGTTGAGTAATCATGCCATTTGCCCCCTTCTAAAGCAATTTCAAGCGCCCTCTCTATTCTATATATATCATTCGGATTAAGCTCCTGGAACCGAATAGGATCCTGAATTTGTAATTGGGATAATTTTTCTTCTCTTGAGAGTTGTGATATAATCTTTTTAGTCTCTGGACTAACTTCCGGAAACTCAAACATTCCATATAGGAAGGCTTTCAGGTAAAATCCTGTACCACAGGTCAGAATTGGAATTTTTTTTCGACTGAGAATATTACCAACGGAATGGTTTGCTAAGTTCACAAATTCTCTAGCTGATATTTTTTCATTGGGTTCTAAAATATCAATTAAGTGATGAGGAATGCAATTTCTCTCCAATAAGGAGGGTTTAGAGGTGCCAATTTGGAGCTCCTTGTAAACCTGTCTAGAATCAAAGGAGACTATTTCAAAGATATCTGGATTTAGCTCTAGGGTTAAAGCCGTTTTACCTGCTCCTGTGGGAGCACTTAAAACCACTATTTTCAGACTTCTTCCTCATCTAAAGCTACCTCCTCATCAATCTCGAGCTCCTCACCTTCCGCTACTAATTCATCGGGGATTTCTGTAGCTTCCTCATCGGAAACATCGTATTCGCTAATCTTTGAGGCTTTGGTCTTCTGTTTGATAGTTGGTTTTGCATTTTGATCCGCACCACACTTGGGACAAATTTTTTCAGTTTTGTTCAAATCGTAGAACTTAGCATTACAACTATGACAGGTAAACTTTTTTCCAAGGGAATTCACTTGTTCATCCGATGCGACTACCTGAGAGGAAGCAGATTTCTTCTTAGCTTTTGGGGCCAAAGGGGGAGTCTTTTTAGCAACTTCCTTTTTAGAGGGTTTTTCTAATTTTTTCTTTTTTACCATTAAAAAAAAGTAACTAAGCTTATTTTAATAAAAAGAGTCAAGATTTTTTTTGTTAAAAATAGTTTTTTTATATAATTTAAAAATTAAATTAATTCTAATTACATATTGACCAAAGGGTAGGTTTTTACCTTTTTTGCATCCTTAAAATTGTTGCTAATTTATTTGCATACAAATATAATTTAAAAATGTACCACGAACTTTCAAAAATTTTATCCCATGGAAGAAATATTGAAATTGGAATGAGTGAAAAAAATCATTCTCAAACTATTCTGTTGCTTCATGGTTTTAATGATACTAAAGAAACTTATATATTTATCTATGAAGAATTAAAGAGAAAATTCAATCTTGTGAGTTTAGATTTTAGGGGTCATGGGGGATCGGATTGGAATGAAGATGGAATTTACCATCCAGCTGAAAATTTATTAGATTTACAAAATGTTATAAACTCACTTATGCCCGAAAATTTTTATATCTTAGCACATTCCATGGGTGCAGGAATTGCCGCGAGATACACCGGTCTTTTTCCTGAAAAAGTAAAGGGTCTCATTTGCTTAGAAGGATTTTCTGGATTACAAACCAATTCCTTAGAAAAGTCCAGACTTAGAAATTGGCTGGATGGAATGGCAAAAAAAACAGGTAAGAAAGAAACGATTAGGAGAAAAATTTCGAAAGAGGAAGCAATTAAAAAACTATCCTATGTCTATTCCCATCTTTCTATGGATAAAATTGTACTACTTGCTGATGGATTGACAAAGCCAATGATTGGTGGAGATGTCACATGGAAGAACGACCCCCGCTTAAAGGTAACCTCTCCGATTCCATTTCCCCCCGAATTATCAAGGGAACTCTGGAGAAGTATCACAAGTCCAGTTTTAATGATTTATGGTGAAAAAACTCACTTAAAACCCGATAATTTAGAAGAAATTAAATCCCATTTTAAAAATCTAACTTATAAAGAAATCAATGGGTCATCTCATAACATGCATCATGATAATCCTGAAGAATGCATGCAAATTATAAATGATTTTTTTACAGCTATTTTGGATTAATTAGGTATTGTGAATGCACTCCATCAAAATCAAGAGGTGAAGAAAATATTGTAGGACAAGTAACAGTTACCTTTGTTGAAAAAGCTAAAATATATGGATTTGCAAAAAATAAATTCACAAAGAATCTTAATATAGCTGAAATACTCGATAATACATTTATTTTACTCAGAGAATCTATGTTTTCACTTGTATAATAACAGGAGCTATCCTCATTTAAAAACATCTTCTCTTTAGTTGGCAATAGGTATCCTGAAAAGGTTTCTTTTTCAATTTTTATTTGTTCATCCTTTTTTATTCTTCCGGAAAGTATTATTGAATTTTTTTTATCTAGTATCACGAAAGTCTTAAAGAAATCTCCGGGAAGCTTTTCCTTTCCATGAAACCCACCTGTAATTAGTGCATAACCATCCTTAGAGAATACCCTCATGATTTCCCATCTTGAGCTGTATTTATAGACTTCCCAATTTGTCAAAAGATGCTCCATTCCACCCTTACCTTTTAAAGGAATAATCTCTCCTTTAAAATCCATATAACCCTCTACATCCGCTTGATAAAAAGGAACATCTGCCCTCACAAATCTTCCCTCTTTTACATAATGTCTATCCCCCGAAAGAGTAAAGCCCTGTTTACCATTTTTAAAAATCAAATTAAGCTTAACATCATCGGCAAATACTTTTATTTCATAATTATTATCTTTCAGTTCAAAGGTATTATTATAATTTTTAATATTATAATTAATCCTACTAGCTTCGAGACTTTTTACACTAAATTCTTTTGTAACAAAAAAATTCCCCGTTTTTTCTGATTTAATAGAAAGAGCAATTCCGTGATTCTTGTCACCAGGACCCATATTGCTGATCAAAGAAGTAATAAAAATATGATACTCGTTATTGAAAAATAAATAATTCCAACCTTGAAAATATCCCTCTTCTTCATATGGCTTATAAATATAATCTTGGGTGACAATTTTTCGAATATTTAAAGTTGATTCTGAGAATATAGAGGTCGAGAAGAGAAGTAGTAATAAAAATATGTTTTGCATATGGATATTATTAAAATAACTATTTTGAATTCTACTGAAAATTATTTCTTTTTTTTTGAATTTTTATGGGATAGAATAAATTAATACTATACATTAGGATATTAGAATTTCAAATTAATATATTGTATGGTAATTTTAAAATCATTTTTATCATAGATATCACAATATATACTACATAATTAATTAAATATGAAAAGAATTTTGAAATTAGAAGAACTAACAGATATTGTTTATCGAATTAATAATTCAGATGATTTAAATTCTCTTTTAAGCTCAATTATCGAAACAACAAAAAACGCTTTAAGTTGCGAGGGTTGTTCCTTGTTATTATATGATGATGAGATTGAAAATTTAATTTTTCATGTTGCCAGAGGGGAGAAAAGTTTGGAGCTCCTCTCTCTTCAGGTTCCCAAAGGAAAAGGTGTGGCTGGAATTGTTTTAAGTACCAAAAAGCCTATCATTATTAATAACGCAGAAAGTGATGATAGGGTTTATAGAGACATTGATAATTATATAAATTACAAAACACGAAATATTATTGCCGCACCCATGATAACTAGAGGAAAAATTGTAGGTGTAATCGAAGGTGTCAATTCCCTAGAAACAGACGAATTCAGTGAAGATGACCTCAAAATTTTCACTTTCCTAAGTGAAGTTGCAGCAATGGCAATCCATAATAAACAACTAATTGTGTCACAAGAATCCAGACTTAAAGAAATAAACGGACTCTTTTTAGTAAGTCAGGCATTAAAAGATACATATAATCTTGAACAATTTATGAATATTGCAGGAAAGTGTATTTCTGAAATTTTAGAAGCAGAAAGAGTATCATTTTTTTTGAAAAGTAATACAAAAGGTAAATGGAAATTAATTTTTAATAAAGGAATTCCTGTTCCGGATGAAGAATTTTATTTAGATGAAAGTAATAGTGAAGTAATACAAAAAATATTTTTAACTAAAGAACCGCTCTTTGTAGATAGTAATCAGCATCCTGATGATTTGAAAATAGGTAGTACAGATCGTTATAAAACTAAGTCTTTTATTTCAATACCTGTTTTTTTTGAAGAAGAAATGAAAGGAATATTAAGTGTTACCGACAAAATAAACAAAAAGAGTTTTGAAAAGCATGATTTAAAATTATTGATGATATTGGTTAGCCAGATTACCGAAGTTTATAAATCAATGATAGCTAGGGAAGAAAAAGAAAAATATAAATTACTACAAAGAGATTTAAATATCGCAGGAAAAATTCAAAAATTTTCCTTAATTGATATTCCTGAAGAATTACATGGAATGCAACTTGCCAAATCCTATGTGAGTAGTAAGGAAATTGGTGGTGACTTTTATGATATAATTTATCATAAGGATGGATTTTATTCTTTTGTAATTGCAGATGTTGCAGGGAAAGGAATACCTGCCGCCCTCTACATGGAACTTTCAAAAACAATTATTTCAGCAGAAATCACTAAAATTATCTCCCCCTCAAAAAGTATGAATTCTTGTCATACGATTCTTCAAACTAAATTTGAACCATTAATGCATGTGGAAGTTATGATTTTACAAATCGATTTTTTTGATTCTAAAATTAGATATTCAAGTGCAGGTCATAATAGACAAATCTATTATAATTCTCAAACCAAAGAAATTGAACTTCTCAGAGCGAAGGGAGTTCCATTGGGATCTAAATTAAAATTTAATAATTTTGAATTAGTTGAAAGAGATTTCAACACAGGTGATGTTATTTTATTATATACTGATGGTATTACAGAGTGTTTTAATTTTAAAAAAGAAATGTTTGGAGAAGAGAGATTAATATCTATTTTTATGGAAAATATTAGCATGAGTCCAGAATTTATTAAAAATAAAATCGTAGAAAGTGTTGATGATTTTAGACAAATGGTTGAATTATCTGATGATTATACGTTATTAATAATTAAGATATGAATAATCCAGACTTTTTAATTACAGGTGGGGGAATAATTGGAACAGCCATAGCCCTAACCCTTAAGAAAAAAAATAAAAAATTAAAAATAACTCTTCTTGAAAAAGAAAAAACTATAGGGTATCATGCAAGTGGAAGAAATAGTGGTGTACTACATGCCGGTTTTTATTATACCCCTGAAAGTCTAAAGGCTAAATTCACAAAAAAAGGAAATGAGTTTTTAACTGATTATTGTCTTACAAAAAAATTGTCAATTAATCAATGCGGTAAATTAGTTGTTGCAAAGGATGAGAAAGATTTAGATCAGATGAAAACTCTATTTGAAAGGGGTAGAATAAATGAAATTGATATCCATGAGCTCACTGAAAAGGAAGCTAAAGAATTAGAACCAAGAGTAAAAACTTTTAAAAAAGCACTATTTTCTCCTAAAACTTCCAGTGTAGATCCTATTGAAGTATTGACATCTCTACAACAAGATGCAATAAAAGAAGGTATTACAATTATCTATGATCAAAAATATTTAGGTAAATCAAAAGAAAATACAATTAAAACTAATACTGATCATTTTACACCGGGTCATTTTATCAATGCTGGTGGACTCTATGCGGACAAAATAGCTAAGGACTTTGGTTTTTCTAGTGATTATGAAATTCTCCCTTTTAAAGGTCTTTACTTATATTCAAATGAAGCTCCTGGTGGATTTAAAAAACATATATATCCAGTTCCCGATCTAAGAAATCCCTTTTTGGGCGTGCATGTTACAGTGACTGTTGACAGAAAAGCTAAACTTGGTCCAACAGCAATTCCTGGATTATGGAGGGAAAATTATAAAGGCTTTTCTTCCTTTTCCCTAAAAGAATTTTTATCAATTGGAAAAAGAGAGATTGAACTCTTTTTTAATGCTAATTTCCCTTTTAGAGAATTGGCACTCGAAGAAATTAAAAAAAATTCAAGGTATTACATGGCTAAAAAAGCTATGGAGCTAGCGGATCATATTTACCCTAAAAATTTTAAAACATGGGGAAAAGTTGGAATCAGAGCCCAATTAATTCACATTAAAGATAAAAAATTGGTCTCGGATTTTTTGATAGAAGGTGATACATTTTCTACTCATGTATTGAATGCTGTATCACCTGCGTTTACTGCTTCTTTTCCTTTTGCCGAACATGTAGTTGAAAAATTTAATTTTTAGACACTGCTCTTATAAACTTCCCACATCGAAGAGATTATTTTTTCAGCTGTGCTAAATTTAGGTTCCCATTTTAATAATTCTTTAGCCCTTGAAGATGCCGCTAAAAGTTTTGCAGGATCCCCTGCCCTTCTGGGTTTTAGTGTGTAATTCAACTTTTTATTTAAAACTTTTTCAGTTGCATTGATAATTTCTGTTACTGAATAACCATTTTCAGATCCCAGATTAACCACCAAAGATTCTTTTTTTTCTACTAAATAATCCAAACTCAAAACATGGGCAGTGGCAAGATCGGAAACATGGATATAATCCCTTATACATGTGCCATCGGGTGTTTCGTAGTCATCACCGAAAACCCCAAATTCTTCTTTCATTCCTACAGCAACTTCCATGATGATAGGCAAAAGATTTGCGGGAGTTTTTTCAAGACCCCTTACCTTACCTTCAGGATGATATCCTGCGGCATTAAAATAACGCAGTGCTGCATATTTAATACCTTTTAATTTGTCATACCACTTTAAATTTTCTTCTATAGCTAATTTTGTATAACCATAATAGTTTTCAGGATTTAAAGGATGTTTTTCATCGATTGGTAAATAAACAGGAGATCCATAGACTGCGGCAGAAGAACTAAAGATAATATTTTTAGTTCCATTTTCAACCATGGTGGTTAGAAGAGTGAGTGTTCCATTGATATTATTTATAGAATACTTTTCTGGATCCGTCATTGATTCACCTGCCGCTTTCCATGCAGCAAAGTGAAATACAGCATCTATTTTTTTGGAAAAAACTTTCTGTAAAACAGATTTATTTTGAATTTCACCCTCAATAAATTCATTTTCAGGAAATAAATTTATTGGATTACCTTTTTCCATGGTATCCACAACTACAATTTCGTGGTTACGGGTATCCATCAATTCTCTTACAACATGACTACCTATATAACCTGCTCCACCCGTTACAAGTATTCTCATATATTTTTACCTATGATCTGTGATACCACGATCAGACCCTTCAATAAACTTAATTATTTTTTGCACATTCTCATCGGGATCATTTTCTTCTTTTAATTTTTTTAATGCAGTGGAAACATTCATTCCTGAGTGATAAATAATTTTATAAGCATGCTTTATCTTTTCTCTTGACTCTGCCGAAAAACCGGATCGCTTTAGAGCAACTGAATTTAATCCAATTATGGTAGCTGGATTTCCATCAATTAGAGTAAAAGGGGGAACATCTTTTACAATTTTGGCACATCCGGCAAGCATAGCATAATCTCCCACATGACAGAATTGATGAACTCCCACAAGCCCTGAGATGAAGACTCGGTTCGAAATTTTAACATGGCCTGCAATTATGGTATTCTGAACCATAATATTATGATCTCCAAATTGAACATCATGAGCCAAATGTCCATTTCCCATTAAATAATTATGATTTCCAATTTTAGTAGAATTTCCCTCTTTAGAACCTTTATGAAATACAAAACCTTCTCGTATAATATTGCTATCACCAATCTCTACAAAAGATTTTATTTCCGGTTTAAAGCCCAAATCCTGTGGAATCCCCCCAATTGTTGCACTATGGAAGACATGATTATTTTTACCCATTCTAGTCCCACTGTGAATTCGTACACAACTTTCTATTATTGTTCCCGAGCCAATTTTTACATCCCCTTCGATAATACTAAAGGGTCCAACAGTTACATTTTCATCGAGCTCTGCATTCTTGTCTATTATTGCCGTAGGGTGTATATTCATTTTTTATCCTTATAAACATATTTTAAGTAATTAAATTTTAACTTATCTTCTTAATACATAATTTTCAGCATTATCCTGAGAGGATTGTCTTATAAAAAGTCTTTTGGGTGCATCAATTCCTAGTATTACCTGAAATAAATCTGTTAATACAGGACGGGAAGAGTAATAACCATGACCCAATCCTCCAATTCCTAAAAAAGGAGCATCTACCGGGTTTACATTGATCATATCTATTCCATTTATTTTTTCGCAGGATCCTACCCGTTTATTGCTATTTACTTTACTCGATGCTACTAAGGCATTATCACCTGGAGAACAATAGACTGTAATTCTTCGGGAAGAACTCTTTAGATTATTTACTATTTGCATAAACTCTCTAGAATCATAGTCGGGAGCATTTAAGACCAATTCTTCAATGAATTTATTATTTTTTTCTCTGTAAATTTCATTTATAACAGGTATTACAACTTGATGACCCATGGAATGAACTATTAAATGAACCTTTTTTTTAGATTCTAAAATATTCAGAAAAAATGTTTTAAAATAAGCTCTGGAGTTTTTTGCATTTTGAAAATTTAAGTTGTACGTATCATTGATAAGAAACTTATTTAAAAGTCCTTCTTCAGCACCTGCTGGCCAGGTGTATAACACTACATCCCCTGAAAATTTTAAATCATATTTTATTTGTGCAGACCTTAAGATAGCTTCCTCGAATTTAACATTAAATCCATGAACAAACACAATAATTTCAGAAGATGGATTTCTGCCTAAACTACTCAATAGTAAATCTTTATTGATGAGTTTATGATATTGAAACAAAAAAGAAAGATCTCTTCCCTTTGCAGGATCAAAATCCAAATTTCCAATATCATGAAAAAAGGGAACATTTACATCACAAATTCCAAAGCGTAGCTCTGTGTCACTTTGGATTGAATAAAATGTATCACCACAAATTGGTGCTCCAACAGTTTTTCTGTTGGTAGCAAAATAAATTCGAATTGTTTTGGAAAGATCATAGCCCTCTGGCATTTTATTGTTCAAGAGAGAGCTCAAACTTTCTTCTTCTTTAATTATATTATTGATATTTTCGACAGTGGAGGAACAATTAATAGTTAAAGTAAAGATGAAAATATATATATTAATTTTACTTAAAATATTAAAATTTAAAATTAATCTAAATAAAAAACTTTTTATCATAAATATAAGGGTTTAATTGGTATAAAATCCCATCGGTTTAAAGTAATGCTTGGGATCGATGTTTTCACCATTTCTGATAACCTCAAAATGAAGGTGGGGACCAAAACAATATCCCGTACAGCCAGACCTAGAGATTGCCTTTCCTCCCTGAATGTATTCCCCTTCTCGAACTAATAATTTTGAGTTGTGCCCGTAGAGTGTTTTTATCTCTTTTGTGTGTTCAATAATAATTGCATTTCCATATCCACCAAGCCATCCACTGTATGTCACTTTCCCTGAACGGGCCGCATACACTGTTTCATAATTTGCTTTTAAATCCCATGCCTGGTGAAATTGTTCGCGGGGGAAATTTCTCCAACCAAACCCCGATGTAATTACTCGTGAGGATACGGGAGCTACCCAAATAGGTGGAGGCTCGGGAACTTCCGCACCCGGTAAAAATATTTTTTGTCCCACTTTAAATAAATCACCTGATTCCAGACTATTTTCAGTGAGTATATCATCGATTGATACCTTGTAGGCGGATGCTATTTTTGCAAGTGTATCACCAGACTTGAACTTATGAAGGATTCCCGGTTTTTCCGGAATCAAGATGGGCGTTCCCTCTTTGAGTTCCAACTTTTCAGGAAGATTAGATTTACTGGAGACGAGTGCGGTGGAAACTTTATACCTCTGAGCGATTTCTTCAATAGTTTCGCCATTTCTAGCATAGATTGTTTTAAATCTTACTCCATCTGATTGCACTAGATTTTTTTTGTAAATTTCTGTGTCCCTTAGAAATGATTCGTCTGCTTCCTTGGCATAGCGATTTCTCTCATCATTTTCTGATTCAACTTCGGGGGCAAAAATTTCAATTTTTTTGGTATTTGTCTTGGTGGCTGGGTCAATATTTTCATTTCCCCAGAACAATGCCAATACGACAGTGAGGGTTAAAAATATTAAAGGGTAAACTCGAAATTTTTTATGATTGAAATCAATGTCACCATAAATAAGTTTTTTTTCGCTGGTGAATGAATAATGAAAGTTTCCTTTTCCCAGATAAATAAGAGAGAAATTGTTTGTTCTGAGCAATTCTCGACCGTGTGGTATTTTTCTGGGTTTTTGGAAAAACATATAATCCTAATTTGTACTATGGATTCTTTTTTGCATTCTTCTTTTTAGTCTCATCCTTATCTTTAGATAATTTTAGCTCTGTTATCTCCCGGATATAATTTGGATCAATATTTGGAGAATAACCAAGATGATCATTGCAAGTATCGGGATCCAAGGTTCCCGGTATAAAGTATTCCTCAATGATTTTGCGGCAGGATGGTCCGGGAACCTTTCCGGACTGGGCACAAACCTTGTTTTTTTCAATATTTAGTTTTCCAAATTCAAAATTTTTAATACTATCGCCTTTTAAGGCATTGGCGACAAATTTTCCCCATATAGGTGTGGCAACAACTCCTCCTGACATACCCCTGCCCAAAGAAAGTGTTCCAATATCATACCCCAACCATACACTGGCAACCAATTCAGGAGTATAGCCCACAAACCATGCATCTCTAAAATTATTTGTTGTTCCTGTTTTTCCTGCCACAGGTCGATTGACTCCATTGTTAATTACAGCCCTACCCGTTCCTTTTTTTATAACATCTTCCATCATAGATGTAATGATAAAACTGGCTTCTTTTGTGAGAAGT